>CAZBOX010000229.1:0-10328 GCA_964493595.1 uncultured Candidatus Obscuribacterales bacterium
CCAGGGACAAATTGGCATCAGAGAGCTGGTTGCCTTCCTCAGCCGCAAGCTTGAAGAATTCAAACCACCCGAACCGGCCGTCGACCCGACAATGGTGATCAGCGATGAAGCTGCATCTGAGCGCCCCGACGACACATTTTCAGTAATGCGCAAGAAGAATGTTTTCTTCCTCACTGGACATAGAGCTGAGAAAATCGTCGAGGTAACCAATCTGAGAGAGCCCGAATCGCTGGCTCATATGTTCAACGTATTGAGGGCGATGGGCGTCATTGATGCTCTGCTGCAGGCGGGCGCCACTCAGGGATCTGAGATAGTGGTCAATGGCATCACATTCTCCTTTGGAGACCATATGTAATTCAGAAGCCGCAAGAGCCGGCCAACAAAAGCCGCCAGGATGGCGGCGCGCCGGCCAGCAAAAGCCGCCAGGATGGCGGCGCTCCGGCCAACAAAAGCCGCCAGGATGGCGGCGCTCCGGCCAACAAAAGCCGCCAGGATGGCGGCGCTCCGGCCAACAACAGCCGCCAGGATGGCGGCGGATCGGGCAACAAAAAACCGCCCTGTAAGGACGGTTTCACAAAATCTGATTGAATTCGGCTCTTAGCCTTCAGCCTTGGCTTCTTCCTTATCGGCAGCGTCAGCTTGTCTTTCGGCGCGGCGAATATTTGCTGCTTTGGTTTGAACTCTTTTCTTTTGCTTGCGAGCCAGTACTTTTTCAGCTCGCTTCATTCCACGTTGCTGTGCCATTTTTTCCTCCAGGCGGTGAAGCGACAATTTGAGACAAAACTCATAATGCGCGCGTCGATAGGTCTCTTACTTGGCGCATAGCCACCGGGAACCAGAGCTGGATGCAAGTTGCATCAAAACAGAACGTCGGTCCCGACATATAGAGCCGATATTTTACTACAAGAACCTGCAGAAGAACGACGCCACGGGTCGCCTGCCTTTACAGGAGATTCAAAATGCGACTAAACCCAGAGATTGCCAAGGTACTCAATCCCTTCCGGATCCCCGTGTGATAGGTTTTTCAGGATATATTCGGCAACCGGGGGAAATAAGGTTACGTTCTCGAGCTCGTCTATTGGAATGTAGTCAACACCAGCAAGCACAGGCTCATTGCCCACTTTCATGACGCCGCCTATCTCTTTTGCCTTGAGATAGACATTGACAATATGCCGGGAGCGGTCAGGAGCGATAGCTTCGGACAGAAAGAGGAAGCGTATTACTTCGACGTCCAGTCCTGTCTCTTCCTTTATCTCCCGAACAGCGCACTCTTCGAAGGTTTCGCCATATTCGAGCCGCCCGCCCGGCAGTACCCAATACTGCCGATTGCCCTTTCGATGGCGAACCAGCAGTATTTTTCTATCTGGTGAAATCACGATTACTGACACTCTCGTAGTCGGTATCGTGTATCCAGGTTTTCTCCTGAAACGGGCTCTGGGCAAGCGGTTGACCTAAATGTCGTGAGGGATTCCGTTTATTTTTCGGGCGCATCTGGCAATTGCATTACTTTCTTCTGCCGAATTCTCTATTCAGCTTTCTTTACAGGCGCCGCTTCTAATTGAATTTTACGCCATTTGAAAGCGAGTGCAGAATTCAGAAATTTGGATCCGCTCCTGCAGCCATGACCGGAACGCCGCGCCAATGCCCGTCAGCGAGCTGGAAGTTTAGAAACGCAAAGACCGCCGGACAATGTTCAAATTCTTATATGCTGTTCTGTTACTGTTAGAAATCTGCTGGCATAATTGCCCGGAGCTGCCAGAGCAAGCTCGTGGGCGGCGAATTTTAGCCGAGCGTTTAGGCGCTTGAGAAAGGTTGCAAAGAGTCGAATGAGTGTTGAAAATTTAGAAAACGAGCTGAGAGACCTGAAGCAGAAGGCCCTGGCAGATTTCGCCCAGGCGACCACTTCGGCCGGACTGGAAGAATTGAGACTGCAGTATCTCGGGCAAAAAGGCTCCTTGAGTACTATCATGCGCGGGCTTTCCAATATCGACAAAGCAGACCGCCCGCGCGTGGGTCAGCTGGCCAATGAGATTAAGCAGGAAGTCGAAGGCGCTCTGGAAAAGCAAAAGGACGCGCTTTATCGCAGCGAGCTCGATGCCCGACTGAAGGAAGAAGGCATTGATGTCACCCTACCGGGGCGCGCCATCGCTCAAGGGCACTTGCATCCACTCAGCCAAGTAACCGATGAAATCATCAGCATCTTTTACGGAATGGGTTATGAAGTAGCCGAAGGCCCGGAAGTAGAGACCGATTATTACAATTTCGATGCTCTCAACACGCCGCTTAGCCATCCGGCAAGAGACGAGCAGGACACTTTCTACACGAATGTCGGACCACAGGTTCTTTTGCGCAGTCAAACCTCGACAGTGCAAATCCGAGTTATGGAGAATAAAAAGCCTCCTCTCAAAATCATTTCGCCCGGCCGCGTCTATCGAAATGAAGAGGTCAATGCCAGAAAATATCCACTCTTTCACCAGGTGGAAGGTCTGCTCATCGACAAAGATGTGACCTTCGGGCAACTGAGCGCTACTCTGAATGAATTCATTCGCTTGCTTTTCGGCAAGCCGCTCAAAACGCGCCTGCGCCCAGACTTTTTCCCATTTACGGAACCCTCGGCAGAACTGGACAGCCAGTGCCCGTTCTGCATGGGCAAGGGTTGCCGCACTTGCGGGCACCGCGGGTGGTTGGAACTATTGGGTTGCGGAATGGTAGATCCCAACGTATTGCAAGCAGTGGGAATTGATCCTGAAGAATGGAGCGGCTTTGCCTTCGGAATGGGTGTTGAACGCCTTGCCATGCTGAAATACGGTGTGACAGATATCCGCAACTTTTTCACTAATGACGTGAAATTCCTCAGTCAATTCTAGGACCGAGCGTTTTTTTCAAGTTTCACAGAAATCCACAGGACACTAAAGGGCGTTACAGCAATGAAGCTTTCATACAAATGGTTGAGTGAATTTGTCGATTTGTCGGGCATCACGCCCGAGGAAGTGGCGGAGAAGCTGACTATGAACGCCTTCGAGGTGGAAGACATTCATGTCGTCGGTGCCAACATAACAGGACCGCTCGTAGTTGGAAAGATTCTGGAAATTCATCAGCATCCCAATGCTGACAAGATCCGACTCACTAAAGTGCTACTAAAAGAGGACAGCGAGCCGGTCCAGATCGTTTGCGGCGCATCCAATATAGAAGTCGGACATATTATTCCCGTGGCCCTGCCTGGTGCGATCGTCATCAATAGAAAGGATGGCTCTCCACTGCCAATTAAGCAGTCGGAAATTCGTGGTGTGACCTCGAACGGCATGCTTTGCTCTCCTTCAGAGCTAGGTTTGCAAGGTTTTGACGTAGATGGAATTCTTATACTCTCCGATCTGGAGCAAATCGCCATCAAAGGCAATGGCATCAAAATCGGTGCAGACGCCAAAGAAGTCCTGGAGCTCAGCTCTGACGCCGTCCTCAATGTCGGCTCGCGCTCCAACAGAGGCGATGCTCTGTCAGTTATCGGTCTGGCACGCGAGGTGGCCGCATTAACGGGTCGTCCTATGAAAGTGGCCCCGGCCGACCTGAACAAATACGGCAAGCAAATCAAGCCGAGCCAGAGCATATCGACGCGCATCGAAAACGAAGATGATTGCCCGCTGCTTACCATTCGCTATATAGAGGGGCTGAAAGTTGGCCCTTCCCCTCGCGAAATAGTTCGCAAGCTGGAAGCTATAGGTGTACGCTCGGTCAACAATATCGTAGATATCACTAACTACGTAATGCACGAGATGGGTCAACCTCTGCACGCCTATGACGTATCAAAACTGAAAGGCACATTGATTCAAGCGCGACGGGCTAAAGCCGGTGAAACCCTGGTCACCATCAACGAAAAGGAACAGAAGCTTACAGACGAAGTGTTGGTGATCGCCGGTGAAAATGAAGTGCTTGGTGTGGCTGGAGTGATGGGCGGAAAGGGCTCGGAAATTTCAGACGACACCACAGCTATTGCTCTTGAGGCGGCAGCTTTTTCGCAGGCGCGAGTACGCAGAGGAAGCCGGTTGCTAGGACTTTCGAGCGACAGCAGCCTGCGCTTCGAGCGGGGAGTCGATGTCGAATCGGTTATTGCCGCATCCGACCGTGCCTCCAGTCTGATAATGCAATATTGCAGCGCCACTAAAGACGGTGCAGGCTACGCCGATATGGCTAAGAGTGGCAAGGAAACGGTAGAAAAAACAGTCGTATCCGTGCGCATGCCGAGAGTAAAGAAGCTCCTGGACATTGACTTGACTGCAGACGCCGCAGGCAAATTAATTGAGCCTTTGGGCTTCGGTTATGAAGCATCCGGCGAGAAATTGTCCGTTAAGGTGCCAAGCTTTCGCTCGGCAGACGTGACAAGAGAAATAGATGTAATTGAAGAAATTGCTCGCATCTATGGATTTGACAAGTTGCCCAGTGCAATGCCGACCAATACGATTCCTCCGCAAGCACCGAACCAAACGGTCAATCGTATAAAGAGATCGCTTCAGGCTTCTGGTTTGAGCGAAGCATGGGTGTCCAGCCTGGTGAGAAGCGAGAGCAAGAAGAGCGATAGCAACCCGCACAGTCTAGCCACCCTGGAAGACGAAGAGCGCTTGGTCTCCGTTCTCAACCCGCTTTCAGAAGACCACGAAGTTTTGCGTCAGAGTTTGATTCCAGGACTTGCTCAAACGGCTGCATACAATTACGACCATGGAAACAAGGACGTCTTTATCTTCGAAATCGGCCGTATCTATTTGAAGAAAGATGCCAAAGATGCAAAACAAGATCGCGGCGAAACAGGCGTAGAAGAGCGCACAAAAGTAGCGGGTCTTCTCATGGGCAGACGGGGATCTGGTCTTTGGCAGTCAAAGCCGACGGCGCCTCCTTCGGAAGCGGCAAAATATGAGACAGTCGCGGAAGAAGCGCATGATTTCTACCGAGCCAAAGGTGTGGTCGAGCAATTGCTCCTGCAAGCAGGCGTTGACCTCAATCGCGTGAAGTTCTTCCATTCGAATCGCCTGCCGGGATGTTTGCATCCGTTTAGAGCCAGCGAGATCATCTGGTCGAAAAATCCAAATGTCACAGCCAACGCCCCGGAAGCACAAGTCGTGCGCCTGGGTTTTGTTGCCGAGCTGCATCCCGGATTTACCGACAGCCTGAAATTTGCGGAAAGGGCCGCTGTATTCGAATTAGATATCGATCGCATACAGACTTTGACCATACCGCCAACATTCACACCATTGCCGACCACACAGCCACTTTCTCGTGACCTTACAGCCGATGTGGATGTTTCGCTTGACCACGCCTCTGTAGAATCTTGTATACGATCGGCGGCAGGAGGAACCCTTAAGCAAGTCGATCTGGTCAGCCTGTTCCAGCTCAGCGATGGCAAGAAGAGCCTTTCTTACCGTCTGGTTTTCTCGGGAGACCAGGAGCCGTTGACCACCGAGGAGGTCGACAAGCGACTGGCGAAAATCAGAGAGAGCCTCCAATCAAGGCTAGGCGCTTCGTTCAGGCTCTAATTTCTTAGGTTTCTGCCCGGAGTTTTGATGCATCGCCTGACTATACGGACTTCTTGGCCGCTTTTGGTGGCGCTCGTCCTCTTCGTGTGCGGGCTTAATTACGGGCTTCCAAAGATTTTTTCTACGCTCTCGATGGAAGTGCCATTGCTTCCTCTTTTAATAATCGAACTGGGTATCAGTCTGGCTGCAGCCGTTCTTTTCTACGGTGAGGCGTCCCCATATCAAGTCATAAAATTATCGCTTGTCATTATGGCAATGGCGGGCGCCATTGCCGGTCTTGCACATCTGGTAAACAACAATGTGTACTCTTCCGTACGCCTGAGACCAGGCTCGCAAGCGCCAGTTTTGACAATAAATTGGGTATTTTTATTGACGGTGAATTTTTCGGCGGTCGCCGTCACCAGGGCATTGATTGTGCTCACAGCGGGTCAGACTGGCTCTCGTAAGAGAATAAATAGAGCCGACAGCGACAGATAATTACTGAACCGCGCTTTCAAGGGGCGATTTCATGTCTTCAAACCTGTTCAGTTTGCACCGTAAACGCTGTGAGGCAGGGTATATTGAACTTAGTTTTTCATATAGATCTCAAGGACCGATCTTTTAAATGTACAAACTGGTCGTTCGAAATTGGATTTGGTTCGCCGCAGCCGTCGTGCTTGCCCTCCTTCTAACTTTCGGAGGCACTCAGTCACCGTGGAAAGATCTGACCTTCAGTGTTAATGCAGCCACCTTGCTGCTCGGGCAACTTGGCGCCGCCTTGCTTTTCAGCCGAATCTGCTTTGAAAACGGGCGCCTCAACCAATTGCTGCAAGTAGCAGGTGTTGGTTTTGCCTGCATTCTGGTTTTGTCAGGAATTGGTGTGGCAATCGGTGGTCACTTTGCGTTTGTAGCACCTATCAAATTAACGCTTCCTGTGGTGCCTGTGATAGTCAGCACCGTCTTTGGTATAGGAGCGGCAGTCGCGCTCTTCAAATTGGAGCCGCTGTCTGTTTACTCGGCCGGCTCTGACACTGAAGAGGAAGAAGAATCAGTCAAAGAACAGTCTGAATCGAAAGGCGCTATCAAGCTTGGAAAAACGAAGGCCAAAGCTGCTACGTCCTCGACTAAATTGCGCGGCATCCTGGACAAACTTGATGCGGAAGAGGAAAAACCGCCTGCTAAGCCGGAAACACCAGCCAAATCACCGGTTCAAGAAATCGATGACGAGAGGAAGTCGGCTGCATCTGCGACAGCAACCAGACTGCAAGCTCAAAAGAGAAAGAGCACCAGCACCTTTACGAAACTCCAGGCGCTGAGCGCCAGCGGTACGGGTGGACACCGCCCTGAAGACGAACAAGGCAATCAGGAAAGCCTCAAAGACATTCTTGACAGGCTTGATGACGAGCCGCTTTCCATAATGGACGAACCGCTCACCCAGATGGAAAGCGATCAGGGTGTTGCCCAAGAAATATCTCCCGAGCCCACAGCTTCTGCAGCTGCAGAGCCGGCAAGCAGCAATGCACATATGGATCTCGGCTCGCGCCTGATGGGTGCTATCACCAAGAACAAAATGCCGAGAGTGGAAGCACCGGTCGAAAAGGCAGAACCAAAGGCGGAACCCGAACGCTTCGAGTTTAAGCCCGAGCCAAAACCCGAGCCAAAACCAGAGCCAAAGCCTGAGCCCAAACCTGAGCCCAAACCTGAGCCCAAACCTGAGCCCAAGCCTGAGCCCAAACCTGAGCCGAAGCCCGAGCCTAAACCTGAGCCCAAGCCTGAACCCAAACCGGAGCCGAAGCCCGAGCCTAAACCAGAACCGAAACCCGAGCCCAAGCCTGAACCGGTTTCACGCCGACTGGATGATGATGAGGATGAAGACAAACCTCTCTTCGACGAAAATCTCGACAGTGATGTCGACAACATATTCAAGAATCTCGCTTCCGAAGAAGCTCTGCGCGAAGTCAGTTCTGCCCCTTCCGTAGCAAAGAAAAAAGAAGAAGAGGAAGAAGCAGCGGACATCGATGAGATTTTTGCCAAAGCACGCGAATCGGGTGCTGGAAAAGACATTTCATTCGAGCCAACCAAACCGGCAGCAGAAGAGAAGGCTGAAAAACCTTTGCCTTCACGCCGCCTGGATGACGATGAAGACGAAGACAAGCCGCTCTTCGAACACGGTGTCGATGACGACATTGAAGAGATCTTCTCCAACCTTGCACCGGAAGAAGCTTTAAGAGAAGTAGGACAGAAGCCAGTCACCGACACTGGTGAATTGGAAGTAATAGCTCAAAAAGAAGCAGCTGCGGCTGCGGCTGCTGCCGCTGCTGCGGCGCAAACTCCGCTGCCTAATGATCTCGCAAAGCCGGTCAAAGAAACTTCGATGTTTACCAAACCGGATCTCAGCACACCGCCTGAGTCTGCGCCTCCTGCGGTAGGACCGGACGGAAAACCGCTCAAGCCAAATCAGCTGAAAGAATTTGGACGCCTTTCCGGCAAGTCTGCAGCGGAGCCGAGCACGGGCGCTGATTCAGTCGGCACGATGAAGACGGTGGGCAAATTGCTGCTCGACGTTTCAGTAGTTGAAAGCATCATCAAAGCCGAGGAAGAGCAAAGAACAATCGGCGCCAATCTTGCCACAGCAAGAGTTATCAGTGCTGCACGTGGTGAAGGCATTCAAGCTCTGCTCAACCACATCGATACATTCCCCAATGTCTACGGCAGTCTCATAGTCGGTCATGACGGTCTTGTAATTGCCGCCTCCACTCGCTCTGACATGGACAAGGACACACTCGGGGTTCTCTCCACTGCATTGCTCAGCACCAGCAATCTCGGCACCAACAAACTAGAAATCGGCAAATTAAGACAGATGGTCTTGCTTACCGACTTGAAGGGCGAACTGAAAGTGACCATACTCACGGACGTTGATGTCGGTATTCTTGCCGTATTCGCCGATCAATTCGAGTTAGGCGGCTTAGACAGGCTCATCGAAGCAATTCAAGAGACCATCAACGGCTAGTAAGGCTGTTTGATGATTCGGTTACCATAAATCTCTTCGGAGATTAAAAGTTGGCACGTCCACGCCGGGACAGTGCAACAATGGTGCCTTCTCAAACCTAGAAAGAGAGGGATCTGTATGACGTCACCAAGAGAAGCTGTCGCCTTGCCTCGCGTTGGCGATAAGGCACCTGAATTTACCTGCGATGCTTATCCGGAGGGCAAAATCAGCCTTTCTGACTATCGCGGTAAGAAAAATGTCGTCCTTGCTTTCTACCCGAAGGACAACACTCCCGGATGCACAAAAGAGATGTGCGCTATCACCGAAGACTATTCCAAGTTCGAAAGTGCTGACACTGTTGTATTCGGAGTTTCCACCGATTCCGTCAAGAGTCATGAGGGCTTTGCAGCCAAGTTCAGTCTCAAACAGCACTTGCTCGCCGATCACACCCATGAGGTTGGTCGTAAATACGGTGTTGTAGCCGAAGACAAAACAACCGCCAGCCGTGTTCTCTTCCTTATCGACAAGGAAGGCATTGTCAGATACGTGCACGAAGGCATGCCGGAGAATGCGAAGGTGCTTGAAGAAATCGCAAAACTTTAGTTATCGCCTTATCAGTTAAAAGTGAAAGGAGGAGCCGATGCGGCTCCTCCTTTGCTTCAGAATCGTTGAATCATCCCTTGCTTGGACCAGCCTCTTTCAACTTATCAACGAGCAACTGAGGAGTGATCACTTCAGGCAAAACAATTGGAGAAGAACCTCTGCCGGCGGGAAAGACGACATAGAGAGGAACTCCGGAGCGCTGGAATTTTTGCAAGAGCTTGGAAATAGTTTCATCCCTGCGAGTCCAATCCGCTTTCATAGTCACCACATTCAGTGCTTTAATCTGCTCGACAACAGGAGCGCTGTCTAGAACAGTTTTCTCGTTGACCTTGCAGGTGAGGCACCAGTCAGCGGTAAAATCCAGCAATATTGTCTTGTTGGCAGCGATATTCTTATCAAGGTCTTCCAGACTGAAGGGCAGCCAGGTGATACCGGATTCAGTGACAGCTTTTTGAGAGACTGTTTTCTCTGCCGGCAAATTACCCATTAAGTCTGGGCGCGAAAGAATGAAGACATACAAACAAACCGCCGAGATCAGTCCTGAGATCGACCAGACGACAGCCTTTCTTTGTGAAGTAGAAGACAGGTCCGTAAAGCGCGCTGCGACCCAGACGGCAAAGGCGATACCGGTGAGGAAAAATCCGACCGACTGCACGCCTTCCGGACCTACCTGGGCGCCTAAGACACTCAATAACCAGGCTACCGTGGCGAGCAAAACGAAGCCCATTGCTTCTTTGAACTTCTCCATCCACACGCCCGGCTTGGGAATGAAGCGCAACCACTTAGGGTTAATGGTCAGCAAGAGATAAGGCAATGACATGCCGAAACCGACAGCTTCAAAAATGCCGATGATAATGATGGGCGGTTGCGAGAAAGCAAAACCGACAGCTGGTCCAAGCGCCGGTGCCGTGCAAGGCGTTGACAATACGGTGGCCAGCACGCCTTTGAAAAATGTGCCCAGCAATCCTTCTTTGTCGGCAAGTTTGTCAATTTGAGCCTGACCGGGATTGACGGTCACATAGAACAAACCGAAAAGACTGAGCGAGAAGATCATGATTATCGTCGCCATTGCAATAACAAATGGCGGATACTGCATTTGAAATCCCCATCCGACAGACTGACCGGCAGCTCTGGCGGCCAGCACTATGGCGCCAAGAACTAGAAAAGAAGAGAGTATTCCAGCAGCGAGTTCGTCGCTGCCCCCGCCCCATCCCTCCCCCTGAAGGGGGGGGTGC
>CAZBOX010000230.1:0-10289 GCA_964493595.1 uncultured Candidatus Obscuribacterales bacterium
GCGAAAGTTTTTCCGGTGCCGGTCGACGAGTGAATCAGACCACTTTCGCCTTTGAGATATGCCTCCCACGTTTCGGTTTGAAATTCAAAGGGCTGCCAGCCCCGGCGCGAAAACCATTCCATGACCAGCTCTCGGCCACCGCTCACTTGATCTGCCAGCTGAGCATGGGACAAAGGCGCAGGTCTCTTTCTACGGGTGCCGATTTTTTTGTTTTTGGAATCTGCGACCTGTGTTCTACCCTCGTCTTTGCCGCGTTTCAGTTCTTCTTTTCTGCGCTCTTTCTCTTCGCGCAGTTTGAAGATGTTTGGTCTCTTTCTTCGGCCGCTCGGCATGAAGTCGTTCATGATGCGGCGCCTCCGTCTATGAGCGCGGACAAGGTCTGCAACGAATCGGCTTCTTCCATTGGCTTGTCGGTCCGCCAGCGCGCTATGCGCGGGAAACGCACGGCGATGCCTGATTTATGCCGCGGTGAATGTTGTATGCCTTCAAAGGCGATTTCGAAGACCAGCTCTGGTTTGACTGTTCGCACAGGTCCGAATTTTTCCAGCGTATTTTGCCGGATGAACGCATCTACCTGTCGAATTTCGGCATCGTCTAAACCTGAATATGCTTTCGCCACTGGCACCAGTCTGCCCTCATGCCAGACTCCGAAAGTGTAGTCGGTATAAAGACTGGCGCGTTTGCCGTGTCCACGTTGCGCGTATATGAGCACGGCATCGATCGAAAATGGATTGACTTTCCACTTCCACCAATCGCCTTTGCGGCGCCCTACTCCATAAGCTGAGTCCGCACGCTTCAGCATTAATCCTTCCACCTTCAAATCCCGACTTGTGGTGCGAGATTCTGCCAGTTCTTGCCAGGATGAAACCAGGAGATTGGGTGAAACTCGAAAAATAGGATTGAGCTGTCCGCGGCAACTGGGCGCGTCATCAAGCGCGCCAGGCGACAGCAATTGCACGAGCAACCGTCTCCTTTCTCTCATTGTCAGGCTGCGCACATCCACGCCCTCGTGCTCGAGTATGTCGTAGACCATCAGTGCAACAGGAATTTCTTGCAGCAATTTCTTGCTCAGTGACTTTCTCGTAATTCGTTTTTGCAAAAGGTTGAAGGGAAGCACTTCTCCTTCCGCCCAGGCAAGGATTTCGCCGTCTAATACCGTGCCGTCCGGCAATTGTTGCGAGGCTTCCAGTAATTCGGGAAAGCGCTCGCTGATCAGTTCTTCTCCTCGAGACCAGATGAAAGTTTTTCCCTGCCTGCGAATCAGCTGCGACCGGATGCCGTCCCATTTCCACTCAGCAAGCCAGTCGCCGACATTTCCGAGCGCTTCCGGCTCCTGCTCCAGCGGGTAGGCAAGGTAGAACGGATAGGGTCTGCTAACATCGGCGTCTTGAGTGTCGCTGGCAAATAGCTGTGTGAAAAACTCTTCGGTCGGGCTCCAGTCGCCCATCAAGCGGTGTGCAATCGTAGACTCGTCCACGCCGGAAGCTTTGCTCAGTCCTTTTATGACGAGCAGCTGGGAAACACCGATGCGAAAGCTGCCGGTGATTATCTTGTTCATCACCAGTCTTTCAGATGTGGACAGCTCGTCCCAATAGGCAGAAAGCAGTGCTTTCTGCTCGTCTTCAGATTTCGTCCTCAATGGCATCAGCCGCTCTTCTACCCATTCTCTTAGAGGCACATCCGAGCTGCTGTGTGCGGGCGGCAGAAGCAGTGCAATCGTTTCGGCCAGGTCGCCGACTGCATCATATGATTCTGCAAAAAGCCAGTCGCAAAGCCCGGCCAGCTCTTTGACGCACTGATGGAGCCGCGCCGACGGAACCAATTGCCGGAGTTTTCTGCCTGTCAAAAGATAGACGGCCCAGGCGCCATCGGCCGCTGAGCAAGTGGAAAAATACTCGCTCATTACTTTTACTTTTTCCGATGTTTTGGTTGTTTCGTCGAGTGCGACAAAGAGTCTGGTGAAGTGTTTCATTCCGGCACCTCATCTGCTGCCGGCTCGCTCAGCGAGTCAGCCGGGGAACTCTCGCCGGAAGATGTCTCCTCTTCGCCTTCATATTGCGTAGACAGAGTATCTGCATTGAGGCCCTGCTCCTGCAGGTAGCGCACAAGAATCTGAGAGTAGCCGTGTGTGACCAGCACATTCTCCGCACCCGAGAGGTGTACGGCTTTCAAAAGTGACGGCCAGTCGCAGTGGTCGGAAACAGGGAAACCCTTGTCCAGCGAGCGCCGTCGACGAATACCACGCACGCGCATCCAGCCTGATGCAAATGCTGCTGAGACAGGATTCAGTTGCCGCTGCCATGGCGTTCCATATGCGGACGGTGGTGCCAGGACCAGCGCCCCTGCGAATTTGGAGCCACGGGGCATGGACGAGAGGCGCTTGGTTTCAGGCAAAGCGACGCCTGACTGGAGGTAGACCTGGTTCAAAGATTCAACCGCGCCATGGGTGTAAATCGGCCCTATCGACGTGTCTACTCCCATCAAGAGTCTCTGCGCTTTTCCGAGGGCATAAGCCAGAAGCAAGCTGGTTTTGCCGTCTTTTTTATTTTTCTCCCACCAGGCGTTGATGTCGGTGAAGAGCTCATCGTTCGTCTGCCAGGTATAAATTGGCAGCCCGAATGTCGATTCGGTGATGAAAGTGTGGCATTTGACCGGCTCATACGGCTGGCAGGTGGGGTCCGGATCCAGTTTGTAATCACCTGAGACGACCCAAACTTCACCATCTCGCTCCACTCTAATTTGCGACGAGCCGAGAATGTGACCGGCCGGGTGAAGAGAAACAGTCGTATCGTTCAGTCGGATTTTTTCGCCGTAAGCAATCGACTCGATTTGCGCATCGGCGCCGATGCGGTGTCTGAGTACGTTGGCACCGGGCTTCGAGCACAAATATTTGGAGCTGCCCCAGCGGGCATGGTCCGAGTGAGCATGCGTGACAATGGCGCGCTCTACCGGTCGCCACGGGTCGATATAGAAGTCGCCCGCCTCGCAGTAAAGTCCTTTATCGGTTGTGTGAATAAGCCTGGAAGCCATTTTCACCCTGAATCGCGGGCTCTTTTATATTGAAGCCAGCCAAAAGCTCATAAACGTTCATCAGTAATTTAAGCGCTTTATCTGACCAGTTAGTGAACATGACAGTTTGACCGCTTCGAATTGTTCAAGTTCCTTTGCGGCATATACTATAAGGAAAAGGAGAACCAGTCTCAAAATTGAAAGCAGCTGAGTCTAGAAGGGTTTCGGACCCTTGCAGGACTCAGCCGCTCCAACAGGAGAAGCGGATTTTCGGCGTTCTCCTCATCGTCCACACTCCTTTTCGCTGCAGGTGCACTGGCACTTGCCGCAAGGGAGTTGTTTTGCAGGCGTGGCGACCGGCGAAACAGCTTCTTTGGTGGCTGCGCTGCTGTTTTTCTTCGCAGGCACACCGGCTGCTTCTTCCAAAATTCTCTTCGCTTCCGTAGCACAGATGCCGCACTGGGTAGCAACGCCAAGTTCTTTGGTCAGTTTTTTCCAGGCCGGTCCGTGTTTCTTCGCGAATTCTCTAATCGTGCCGTCATTGACGGCATGGCAATGACAGATCCACATGACGTGCACCTCTTCTGTTTACTGTGATTGTTGCTTTCGTCTCTGCTTCTGTGATTCATCCTCAGACGCTCCAACTGCGTGCTTATTCACTCCGCGGTACGGATAGTGAGAAACAGGGCTGGAGCGTAGGTGCTTCGGTGCTGCGATGAATCGAAACGAGAGGGAAAATGAAAGATCTACTTCAACGTAATAAATTTGTTCTGCAAATCAAAACCGAAGAGAAAGATGTTTTGGCACCCAAGACGCTAATCCTGTCTGGAAAAGCGTTTGCAGCAATTTGTCCGAGCCGGAATGAAGGCAGAAATCAAAGCAAAGTTAATGCATAGCAGCTTTGCGCGTTAGCTCATTTGTACCGCTAACTTAACTTTGTAACGGAGCGTTTAGGAGGTGCCGGTTCTCTGGGGCTCTGGAATAGGAAACGCCCGTGGATGGGGTGGTTGCGGCATTTGCGTGTTTTCCCCATTGAAAGCGGCGGGCGAAGCTTTCATACTGCTGTCAATCGCAGGGCTGAATGCGATTTTCTCCCCTATTCCATCTCACGGTAAAAAATATGGTAGAACACGCCTCTGCACTCGGCAGGGGTCAGCAGTCTGCTGCCCTCGAAGCCGCGACCACTCAGCCCGAGAAATCTTCCAACGTAATCGATGAATTTGTATCCGGTGTCTGGCAAGGATCAGTAACCAATAAGGTTAACGGTGTAGCCCAGCTGCTCGGCGGCGATGTGAAAGTGTCCGATGTCAAACGAAGTGGCGCAGCGCAGATAGCGCACACTGCGGGCGAAGTAACAGGTGATTTGGTCGACTTCGTGATAATGACCAAGTTCGCCGGAAAAGCACTGAGCAAATTTGCACCTGAAATTGCTGCCAGCGGAAAGGTCGGCGAATATGTCGCTTTGAACCCTGTTGGTCGCAACATGGCGGTAGGTGGAACAGTCGGCCTCGTGAACGGTATGGTGTTCACGCCAACCAAAGAAGGAGAGAGCGGCTGGAACAGAATCGGCCGAGGTATCACAGATGGCGCGACCTTTGCTACGCTTGGCGGTGTTGCCACCAAATTGGCACCGATGGCGGAAGGCACTGGCGTGATGGGACGCCTGAAGATGAACGCTTACTCCGGCGCTGCTGCCGGGATGGTCAATTCTGAAGTCGATGGTCTCATGCACGGACGCCAGGTCGGTCTGGGCGAAATGGCGCTCAACACCGCCGGCTGGACGCTGGGTAACATGGCATTTGGCGAAGCTCTCCATGGTCTTGGAAAAGTAGGCGCGAAGTATTTTCCTCAAGCAAAGGTCGACGAAATTCAACTCGGAAACCTGACCAACATGAAGCCGGGAGAAGCTGCCGCACTGCGTTCGCAGTTGAATGCAATGAAAGCGGAAATGGCTCAAGCCAGAACAAATGGCGCTGCCGCGGCTGAGTCGAGTGTAGCTGCCGGCGAAACGGCGACAAACAGCAGGCTGAGCGGCGTAGCCGAAGCTCGCTCACACACTGACCCCGACGGTCACACTCACGCACATGCCGACAAAAATTACGCCAGCATTGTCGAGGAAGGCGCGACAGTCGATCTTGCCAATCTGCCTCGGCTCAAACCGGGAGAATCAGTCAAAGTCGACCGCGCTGAAGTAAACGGTGGACAGGCGGTTGATGCGACTCGCGCAGAGAATGTTCTGCCCACGATGCGAGTGGCTGTCGCTCCCAAGGAAGGCGATGTAAAAGTAGCGGTTGAAGGTGAGACCGCTGCGGCCGCGAAGCGAGGCGATGGTGCGGAAGGCGAAGTGGCGGCAACCAGAGATCGCGTGCGTAACAACGTTATGCTCGATAAGGGCGAAACGCTGAGCATGAGAGAACTGTTCGCCAAAAATCCCGATGAAGCCGACAAGCTTCTGGCTGAGTATATGACCAAACTCGAAAAGGCTTTCCCGCTGGAAGGCGAAATCGAATCCGCTGCGGTCTATCGGGAGTATCTGACCAAACCAGGCGGAACCTGGGACATGGTTGTTCTCAGAGATAAAGCGCAAAACATTGTCGGCGGCATTCAATATCAAGTCATCGACGTAAACGGGCAGCAGATCGGTAAAGCGGCATGGGGTGAGCACATCTGGCTGGATGAAGCTTCCAGAAACGCGCCGAATTTCTACAATTTGCTGAGTATCGCTCGCGATAGCATTCAGAAAGCAAAAGGCGAGATTGTCTTTATGGAGTTCAACAACCCGGACAAGATGAGCGTTGAGCAAATGCTCATGGATGAAGCAGCTGGTCTTTCTGCAAAAGACAGAGAGAAAATCTGGGGTCGCACCGGCATACATGTGCTTGTAGACAGCAAGGGCAAAGTGCTCGAATACGGTCAGCCGGCGATGTCTGCCGAAGATCCGCCCGTGATGTTCCTTTCGCTTGGTTTTATTTCAACCAAGCCCCTAGGTGGTCAAGCGTTGCCGAGAGAGGACTATCTGAAACTGTTGCATGCGGCGCACAAGACTATTCCTTCGGTGAATGTCGAGACTGATGCAACCGTTAAATGGTATACAGACGCTGTCAATGCGACAGGCGAAAACAATTTCACATTCGTGCCTTTGAACGCTCTGGCAATCGCTCGTGAAGCCGGTCAAAAGGCTGCCCAGGAAGCAATGCAGAGAGAGACTGCTAAACACATCGCCAAGGTGATGAGTTCCACCGAGTTGAAAGACGCTATAGCCAAACTGGTTTCGGACAACAAAGCAACACCGGAAGCCTTGCAAGCGCTGGTTGAACAAGCGGCTCTTCAGTCCTTGCTGGTTGGAGCCCACAAAGGCAAATAGATTCAGAGCTCTAAACTCTGAGCTTATGTCCGCTTGGTGTCAAATCCAAAGTCAATAATGAAAGGGTCGATTGCTCGACCCTTTCCGGCTGTGCGGTTAGGCGCCTGTGCGCTGGTTTTATGTCCGCATTGATGCAGGAAAGCTGTGAAAGCCTCAGAAACTCGCACATTTAATCGAAAAATGGGACTTTCACGTATTAACACTCCCGGAAAATTTCACTACCATGGTTCACGGACCGCTATGCGGATATCCATCCCCAGATTACCTTCGAGAAAAATATGACTGAAAATGCACCCGCGGTTCGCCAGACCGCGAGAACTCATTTTGGCGGTTTCAGGTCAGCAGGAGGAGATATTTCCTCCGGTTCGAGCGCTGCAGGCAGCGATGCCGGCGGGTCTGTAAGTGCTGAAGTCGGCGGCGAGCTGACGTCTTTGACGGGCAATCGTCGTTTTGGTCTGCGCAGCGAGCGCGACGCGAAGGCGGAAACTACACCGATCCGCGATGCTCGCACCAGCAGCCTGCTGGCAGAGCAAATTGGCGGCGACATGACTTTTACACCGCTCAACGGTGAATACAATTCCATCTACTCGGCCGCCAATCAACTCGGCAAAAGAAAAGCCGGTGACCAGACAGTAGCGCAGAACAGCGATCGCAGCGGTGAACCCAACCTCTATGCTTTCAATGGTGGCAAGACTGAAGCAGGTAAATTCGACCCGAAGAAATCAGTTGCAGAACTTCTCACCGATCCCGCATTGCAAGGTCGTCTGCGTATCGCTGATCAAGTTGCAAATCCAAACGATGCGGCAAGAATGGCCGACAAAATTGGACCCGGCGAGAGACCTTCGATCAAAGTTGTTTATCAGGATCATTCCGACAATAATCCCAACAAACCACAAGCCGATTTCATCGTAAAGAAAGACGGGACTATTCAAGTCGTCAACGACCACGAAAGAAATCCCGATAAAGAAATCTGTGTCGTAGTAGAGCGCGCCAAAGGCGAAACAGACGCTCCGCCGGCAGCGCAACAGAAAGCAACCGATGAGCTGGTTGATTATCTTGCTCAAAGATTGACGGACAAATTCCCCTACCCGCAAGGTGTAGGACCAGACGGCAAGCCGCTGGCGAACGTTCCGATCGAAGACAAACAAAACCTGGTTTCGGACAATGTCGAGAATAAATTCGGCAACGGCAACAAGCCGGAAACACCTAGTCTTCCTCAGGCACCCGATATGCCTCAACCCGCGCGCGATATGTCCGATGCGATGAATCGTACTGCAGGCAGCGGAGGAAGCCGCAGCTTTGATCGTGGTGCTGTAGACAACAACTATCCACAACGCGATGTTCCGCAGGCCGTAAATGAATCAAATGCGGTCAATTCTGTGAAGAACGCAGTCGCTTCAGTATTCCGTGGAGAGAACGATACAGTTAGAAAACGCAGTGACGGGCGCCATCAAGTCGGACGATACGGACTTGGCTCCGGGCACTTTGGCGGTTGGTTAGGCGATTTGCTTGGTCTTGATCTGGGCGATCCGCCTGATATGAATAAGCTGCGCGAGATGCTTAAGAACAATCCTGAGCTTCGTCAGAAGCTTGCTGCGGCAATGAAGAAAGCAGCGCAAGGTGGAGCGGACGGCAAAGGCACGAAACTGCCCGAGGGATTTGCAGACAAATTCCAGGTCGGCGCAGACGGCAATTTCAAAGATCAGAAATTCGTCGACGGATTCATGAATTTCGGCGACAAACTTTCCGGTACGAAGGGCGACATCACAGGCGCTGAAGTCAATCAATTCATGCCGAAAGAACTGCAAGACATCATGGCTACAGACCGTGTTGAAAAATACGCCAGAGATATGGGTGTTCAAGATCCCAGCAAGATGACTAAAGAACAAGCCGGCGTCGTTGGCGTCGCCATGTATCTTGGTCGCATGCCCTCACAGCAGGAAATGCAAGATCCGTCGTACCAGAAATATGCTTCGGACTTCGCCAACATGTATCAAATGGATCGTGCCCGGGCAACTGGTTTGGGCGACGTCAATGTCAGCGATGCCAACGGCAAAATTACTGCTCTGGCCAATGGTATGGTTGGTCAAAGATTGTGGGCGCAAACCAAGTATCGCAACGTTGTCGAAGGCGGCAACCTGGGTTGCGCAGCGTCTGTTTCGAAAGTTCTGCAAGATGCTGGTTTCAGCTATGCCGATTCCGCAGGAGTAAACGATCTGGCGGCCAAACTGCAAAGACATGGATGGCAGCGTGTCGCTGTCAATCAAGCTCAGCCCGGCGATGTTATCTACGGTATGAGCGGAGCGCGTCACGGTCACATCGGCATTGTCGGACCAAACGGCATTGCCTACAACAACAGCTCGAGAACCGGACAGTGGACCGCAGGAACCATCAGTGGAACCTTCACCCGCAGATTTGGCGGTGCCACCACCGTGCTTCGTCCGCCAGACGCAAATCGCGCTGCGTAAGCACTTGTGATATCAAACAATTCAAGTTGAGGGATTTTCTCGAGAAAATCCCTCAAACTGCTTTTTGGATTTTACAGAGCAAGCGGGCTTTTCAGACTTTTGGCTGAAAGGAGATCCATTCTTAGCGCTCCACTTTGCCAGCCTGTAAGCGTTTCGTTGTGCGCTTGTTGAGGGAAAAACCTGAGAAAATCCCTCAAACTGCTTTCTAAGATTTTGCAAGCATTGAGGGATTAGAACTGGGCACGCGCATTCCGTGAGGCTATTGACTTGCAGCATTGCACACCTAAAACTAGGGGATTGCTGTTTGCTTTTACGCACGAGCAAGACGGTGTTGCTTGGCAAGCGCTGAAGAAAAGAAAGTTGATTTTGTTGACCTGAGAAAGTCTGTGCTAGCTTTATTTGAGGAGACCAAGTAGAGAGTTAGCTTTGTTCGAAACATTCACAGAGAGAGCAATTAGTACAGTCAGGCTTGCTGAAGAAGAGGCGCGCAAGCTAAGGCATAGTTATGTGGGGACGGGGATGCTGCTCCTTGCTGTGGTCGATGATGGCGGGACTTCGAGCAAGATTCTCGATGGATTTGGAATCACCCGCACAGCAGTCCACGAGGAAGTGCAGGCTCTGATGGGACACGGAAACGGCTCTGGGCATGTAGATCTTCCCTATTCGGATAATGCAAAACGTGCGCTGGAGTTTGCCATTGCTGAGTCGGAGCAACGTTCACTGAAGAACGTCGGTGTTCCACATCTTTTGCTTGGTTTGTTAAACGGCAAAGATACTGTTGCTACGCGCGTTTTCGACGTGATGGGTGTGAACCTTGAAGACGTCAAAGCCAGAATTTCAGAAGAGTTGGATACCTGCTACGGTCAACGCTTGTGAATCATTCGCGTCCACCTGTTGTGCGAAATACTACGGCATATAAAAGAGCTTGTGAAAAACAAAAGAATTAGCGGAAACAAAAGAACTTTGCGGGAAACAGAAGAACTTTGCCGGAAACAAAAGAACTTTGCCGGAAACAAAAGGGAGGTGAAGAGGTGTCGCCTGCAGATTGCTCTACAAACGACACCCCTTTCACTGATTCCCAGACTGGCGTCAAACTGACGATTCAGTCGAAGCTGTCAGCTGGCATCCTTATCCAGCTTGGCGATGAGGCGCTCGAGCTTTTCGACACGAGCACACGCACCGGCGTAGGCACCCTGCGCAGACGCATAGCGAATGCGGTAGGGGTTGTGCCGATGGCCCCACTTGAAGCCGTGATAGAGCCTGGACATGCGGGCGCGATGCTCGCGAGTCAGAGCGCGATCAGCCTTTGCCTGGACGAGCGCATCACGGCGTTCGTCCGCGGACATTGCCGAGAAGCGCGCCGTTTCGGCTTCGTCCGCCTTGCGGTGTTCGCGCTCCATGTAGAAGTTCAAGCCGAGCAGCGCCGCTACAGGGAGCAGCGCGGCGGC
>CAZBOX010000231.1:0-2441 GCA_964493595.1 uncultured Candidatus Obscuribacterales bacterium
AACAGAAGGACAGAAAGCGAATTCTGTTCGACTGCATACGGCGATTCTGCCACCACTTGTTCAGCACCGGCAAAAAGGCAGGAAAGAAGGCGGAGTATGGAAAGAATGCCAGTAAAACAATTGGTGCGTAAAACCAGAAAGGTTGTTCGTGATTGAGAACAAGTGCGCCAGTAGCTCTCTGGAAATTTTGCACGACAAAGAAATCGTACAGAAAACGTCCGGATGTTTGTACGCCGGCAAGAATGAACCAGGGAGCGGCTATGAGGGCTGTAATCAGCCAACCCTTTGCATAGTCCAGTTTTACAAACGCCGTTATCAGGCTTTTTGCCGTCGGCTTGGGCGTTGTGAAAATCGAAAACAACGAGTAAGAGCCTATCAGTATAAGCAAACTGATTGGACCTTTTGTCAGAAAGGCGAGACCCAGCGAGGCCCAGCCAATTGTTTTCAGGCGCTTGTTGTCTTTCATTGCACCGGCAAATAGTGCGAACAAGCCTGTATTCAGAAACAGGGTCAAAGGCATGTCCGTGAGCGAGACACGTGCCAAAGTCGAGAACAGATACCCTGACAAGAGAACGCATGCGGAAAGAAATGCTGTTTTGCGCCCGACAAACATGCGGCTGAAGTAAAAGGTCGAGAGACAAGTAAGGGTTGCACAGAGTGCCGCAGGCACGCGTGAGGCATACTCACTTACTCCCAGCAGCATGTATGAAAGGGCGACAAGCCAGTGATTCAGGATGGGTTTGTCGTTCCAGGCTTCATAGTTGAGTGTGGGAGTGATGAAGTTTTTCGTCTCCAGCATCTCTCTGGCTGTCTCTGCGAAGAAGCCGTCACTGGGGTCAATTAACTTTGTCACACCAAGAGTGGGCAAAAACGTCAGAAGACAGAGGATTACCAGAAAGATGGCCCAAATCCTGAAACGTGGTTGGGCGTTTGCTTTTGAAGAAACTGGTTTGGCTGCGAGATTTGTCGTCATGCAAGGGAGTACTTTGTATCCACTTTGCTAAATGCCTGTTCTGGGACCGCTTCGGGAAGAAGAAGCCGCTTAGCGGGTTTTATATGGATCTAGGCGTCAAACGCAGATCATAGACCGTTTTCGGAAAGACTTAAACAGGGGAGCGCATGAAAACCGGCAAATATTTTTCATTATTCCGGCAAATTCAGGAACTAATTTTCTAACCTTTGGTCGGCCTTTCAGTCGTGCGCCTCAAATCCTTAACTTCAGACATAGGAGCTTTTGAAATGACTGCTAAATTCGAACCACCGGTGCGTGATTTGGTCCGCAATAATACCTGTGCCAAAATCAACGCAAAAATCGACCGCCAGGCTGAAAGAAACATCGCGGCGTTTTCGTCGAAAGGTAGAGAAGAAATAGAAGAAAGGCTCGAAGAGCTGGCTCATGAGTGGGACATCGAGAGAGTTTTGCAAATTCATGCCACTGTAATTTCGCTGACAGGCTGCGGTTTGGCGGCAATGGGCAAGAGAGGATTTCTAGCAGTTCCTGCCGCGGTATCTGCATTCCTGATGCATCACGCCATTAAGGGCTGGTGCCCACCTTTGGCGATATTCAGACGACTAGGAGTGCGGACAAAGGGCGAGATTGACGCCGAGATCTACGCTCTAAAGACTCTGCATGGCGACTTCGATGCAATCTGCGATGCCAGTGATTCAGAAGAACTCACTGACAAGGTTATTCACGCAGTGTCTAAGGCTTCGTAGGTAAAATAGAGCTGGAATGTCTTTATAAGGTCAAGTCTAATTGAAAGGCAATTTGCTCGGTCTGCTTATTCTTCCGGCGTTTATTTTTGCGGTTCATTTGCCTGCAAAGGCTGTGCAGAAGCACGAGGAGCATCAGCCAGTAAAGAGCAATCCAAAGAACATCATCCGTGTGCCCCTGACGCGCCAGGCGACTGACTATACTTGCGGAGTCTCAGCGCTCCAGTCGGTTCTGGCGTATTATGGCGACGAGGTGCGAGAAGACAATCTTTCTCGGCTTCTCAAGGCAAATCCGCAGGAAGGTACCTCTTATTTGAGGATTGCCGAATATGCAAGGCAGCAAAAGTATCGCGTCGAGTTGTTTAAGCACATGGGGATCAAGAAACTCAGGCAGTGCATTGATAAAGGTTTGCCTGTCATATGCTTGATTCAAGCCTGGGCTGACGGACGAGTTGATTATGCCGGAGACTGGAAAGACGGGCATTACGTTGTCGCCATCGGATACGATGATCGCCGAGTTTATTTCATGGACCCTTCAACGACTGGCAACTACACTTTCATTTCGACCCCTGAGTTCCTTAAGCGCTGGCACGACACTGACGGTAAGGAACGCCTAGTAAACTTCGGGATGACAATCTCCAAAGGCAAACCAGTTTTCAATCCGGCGGAATTCAAACCTATAGATTGAGACTGCAGGATCGAATTCACACAAGGTTCACAAATTTGAT
>CAZBOX010000231.1:2541-10279 GCA_964493595.1 uncultured Candidatus Obscuribacterales bacterium
GAAACGAAGCTGGTCAAGCAAGTCGTCAAAACCGGATTTGTAAACCTCGAGTATCAAATCGTCTCGACACACAAAATTGACACGATTGAGTTCAGGTCGGTGAAGGGCAGATTTCAAAAATTCGATGGATACTGGCATATAGAGCCAAAGTCGGAAAATCTCACTGTTGTTTCGTATGGGCTTCACGTGATAGGAACATCAATTTTTCCCACATCTTTTCTGCGCAGTCGTTTTCGCAAATACACACCAGAGCTGCTGACGGATTTGAGAACAAAGCTGGAAAAACGTCGCCCAGAGAGCAAGCTATTCTGAAATCGAACGCCATCCAAAGGAAGGTTGTCTTTCTGCGGTGGTTTCAACGACAGCCATAGAACAGTGTAAGCCGGCAGATACCTCTAGCGGGGTGGAAACTCTATCTGTCTCAAACTCATCTCTAGCTGGGGAAGCACCAAGCACGACAAAGTCAGCTTCCCAGGAGTTTGCAATCTCGACAATCGCCGTTGCCGGAAGCTCATGTCTGACAAGCGTTGATTCAACGTTATTTCTCATGGTTTCAGGCAATTGTGTTACCAGGTTGTGCAGATGCGATTCGATAACTTTGTTGTGCTGCCCTTCCTTTGTATACAGCGTGCCAATACCTCTGTGCCAGTGTGAAATCTCTGCCTTATGCGGTGGTTCAGCTACAGTGATCAGCTTGAACTGTGCATTTTCCGGCCAACCAATCGATCCGACCCATGCAATAACCGCATCAATATTGGGCTTTTCGTCAACTGCAACCAATACTTTGTATGGTGGATGAACAATCGCCTGTATTTCCTCGTCGGTTATCTTTCCTTCCTGCATGAGCAGTTTGTGCAATTCTCTGTAGCGAACTACTTCAACCGAGCAAGGTGCTAACTTGATTACATCTGCCGCAACGCTGCTGAGTGCGCAGCGATAACTAAGCATCCTGTCGTGCGAACCTATAACAATATAGTCTGCGCACCATTCCCCGGCAAATTCGCAAATGCGCTGAACGACACCGCCTCTTTCAATGCTCGACTTGGTGTTCGGAAAAACTTGGCAGAACGAATCGGTAAGGTCACTCAGCCACATGCGCATCTCATATGTGTATTCTTCTTGTTCATTCGATAATGCAGTCGAATGAACAATTTCATTTGCATACAGCAATTGGCTGAAGTCTTCGACAACCTTGAGCAAATAAAACTCTGTGTCTTTGTCCCACGAACGAGACATGACCGATTTAAGTGCGGACACAGTGCACTCTTGATTATCGACAGGAATTAATACTCGGGCAACCATGACACGACTCCAAAAAAACTTGTTCAGTAAGCATTGAGATTCAATATTCGATGCTTTCTGACATTGGTTTTTCCAGTATTGCTGTGGCGCGTCCGAACATTTGTTGCGCCTCGCTTTCACGCTCGTGGGTGTGATATAAGGAGCCGAGATTGTATAACGATGTAGCCATTTCTTCGGTCAAGTTTTCCGAAGAATTCTCGCAAATTTCAATTGCTTGTTTGAGCAATTCTTCTGCTTTTGCCCATTCTTCTGTTTTTGCGTAGATGCCTGCTAAATCGTTCAAGCATCTGGACACCATGGCACTTTGTGGTCCTCTAACTCGCTTGAGAACAGCAAGAATATGTTGATAAAGTTCCTTAGCCTCTTCGTCTCTGCCTTGTTTCAAGTATTCGCAAGCAATGCGGTTGAGATCTTCTTCTTCAGGAAAGTACGCTTTATCATTGCGTCTTTCGGTGTCGAGCTCGAGAGCCCTTTCATACACCGCCTCGAATTCTGCGTATTTGCCCTGTGCCGATAAAGCGCGAGCTAAATGTCTGAGGACTTTCGCCATGAGAGGCGCAGGCACGCAAGATCTTTCGGACTCGATAAGAAACTGTTTGAAATTCCTTTCGGCCGAAGCATAATCGTTGGTTTCAAGCGCTAACTCACCGATCATAGAAGCGTACATCCAGTGCTGCTGAATTTTCTCGGAAGTTGAGACCTTCTTTTCGCCTGCCAACTTCAGCTCAGCAGCATTCGGAGCAATCATGCGCTCACGTACCTGGCGACGTTGCTCTTCGGTACCGTATGCGTGTCCTTCGTGCGGCATGTCTGCCATAACTTCTGAAGGATGCTCGCCCGGATAATAATAGTGCCAGAAATTGGCAGCATGATGTTCCAGCCTCGATTGCCGCTTTCCGTCGGGATGATGCGTATCCAGGAAGTCCGGATGCGAGTCTTTTTGACGAACTTCCATGCGATCGTGCATGTCTTTCAATCGGTCGGTATCCTTCTCTGCACAAAGCTTTTCGCGAATCTTGTTCATCAGTTGTTGAATATGTGACATTGAGCGATCCCTCCGCTGTCGCTCCTAGTATCGAGCTTTCATTGGACTTCTATATCGTCTTTATTGCGGAGCTGGATTTTAATCCTTTTGGTCACAAGGATGATAACTAAATAGTTACCCATGGACAAAAATCAACTCGTGGAGAGCATTTCTATGTCTCTTATCTCTTGTTGGTAAAGAGTTTCAAGGTTTTGTGGTCGCACGAGAGCTACTTGCTGACGTCGATTTAACTCGCGAAGACTTTTGTTTTCAGCAAATTGGTGAATTGCGACGGTGTTGTCAATTCAATATCTGGTGCAATCACAGCCTTTTCTTTTCTGTACCATGTTGCGAGCGCTGTAAAGTAGTCGTGCGACTTAGCGTTAGCGATGTCTTCGATAGGATGGTCGCCGGTCATCGCCATGCGTCTGCCGCTTGTCTGCAGGTCGCGCGCGATGAATGCATAACCGCTGCCGTCCGCTTTCGCTGTGTTGGGAAGGGAAAACAGTTTTACAGGTGAGTCTTTCGCGGTGAGAAGACCGGCTGCGCCTGAATCTTCGAATGCATTTACTCCGGATGTGTAGATTCGGTCGAACTTATTTATCAGTCCCGCGCCTGTGAGTTTTTCCAGCGCCCGGGTTGGAGTACCCGCGGTGAAGACATGGACTCGTTTTCCCTGGTCACGTAAAAGGTCGAGTAGCTCCACTGTCTCCGGCTTTGCCTTGAGAGCATCATAGTATGCTTGTTTGGACGATGTAGCGACATCGGCAAATTTATGGTTCAGGTTGACGCCTGGAAATTGCGCTTGCAGGGGGCGAATCTCATCGAGCCGATTCCAGAAATATGGGCTCTCCAAGCGTTTTGCGGTTTCTTTGATGGAATCGCTGATGAATTCTCTGGACAAGCCGCTCGCCTTCGTCAATCCATCCGTCATGGTTGTTTCGAGCACCTTCATGGCACCCTGGTGGTCCACCATCGTGCGGTCCATGTCGAATACGAAGTCGTCGACTTGTTTGAGCCGCGCCAATGCGCCTTCCGCCAGAACTCCTCTCTCAGCAACGGCGGCTGTTTCCCCGCCTTTGAGCAATCCGGCAAGTCCGCCCAAGCCGTATTTGCGACCGACCACAAAAGCTGTGCCGGCGATTACCGTCAGTCCGACCCCGGTAAGCTCTTTCCAGTGGTCCTTGGCGAAATCGCCGACCGAAGAAGCTGCATCGCTCAACTCTTTTGCTGCGGGCATTCTGTACGCGTCAGAAACAGCCCGCGACAGCCAGTCGTTCTGCGGGGTGCTTTCTGCGCTGCTAGTTGTGTCCAGCTCGAATGCCATGTTCATTTCCTGACAGATTCATGGTCAGAATATATTTAAATCTGCCGGACTTACATGGGGATGTCCGCATCGACATGGTGGAAATACGAAAGTAGAAAAACCAAGGCGTTGAGGTAAGTGCGAACACAGTATTTCCCTTCTTATCTTCTATGGACACCAATTTGTCGCTGGGTCCAGCGAATGTGTTTATATC
The DNA here is from genome assembly GCA_964493595.1 of uncultured Candidatus Obscuribacterales bacterium. GTDB lineage: Bacteria > Cyanobacteriota > Vampirovibrionia > Obscuribacterales > Obscuribacteraceae > QKMZ01. Next base: position 6,388 of record CAZBOX010000231.1, read on the forward strand.
TTCGACCATGTTTACCCGAAGACGATAGTCTTTCGAGAGAGAAGCCGCACTGCTATATGCCAAGCCGGCTAACAACGAGATACTGACTAAGAAAAGAGAAAAAGAAGTGAATGTTTGTCGCTTTCGCATAGAGACATCCGAGTGGGGAGAATGTGCAGATTATCTCAGCGGTTTATGCAAAAGACAGTAGTAAAAACCCCAGCCTGCTCCTGGTGAAGTGCCCTGCAAAAGGTCTCTTCTCTCTTGAATCTCTTTAGCTTGTTCAGGCTATTTTGCTGCCTATTTGGCTATCGTTTCTCAATTCGGGCTATTTTGCGACACTGCCACCAAGATCAGTGACTTGCTGTTGATAGACCTTCATCACGTTCTGGCGGTTTTGCGAGTGTGCATTCATCCAATTGGCGATTGACGCGATTGTTTGCGCGCGCATGAAGCTTGTTTCCAATTGCAGATGTCCAAAGTTTCCGCACCAATTAAGACATTGGTCATCTGATTTCATTGCGTTCATCAATTCTGTAACATGCTTTGGTGCAACGCATCCATCTGCGCTTCCTTGCAAAATAAGCACAGCGAGTGATGGATCGGTTGTCTTACCGAATTCGGCAGTTTTTGCGCAAAAAGCATCAGTAGCGAACAGCGCTTCCAGACTCAGTTTTTTCACAACAAGCGGGTCGTCCGCCATTTCTTTCTGCACGTCATCGCGTCGCGAGCACAGCTCAGTGAAGAAGCTGGTCAAGTCGAGCTCATGATGCGGAGTGACCGCCGCCTTAAGACCTTGTACGACCTGTCCGCTGCCGGCATACATATCTTTGTTGAGTTGAACGGCTGGTGCCGAGAGGACGACACCAGAGATCAGCTCGGGGTGCTCTGCGGCAAGGTGCACGCAAAACGTGCATCCGAGACTTTCTCCGAGTGCGACAATCTTGGAGTTAGGATATTTTTGCTTTATCAATTTTGCCAAAGCGACGATGTCATCGTAACTCTTGTGATGGTTGACTTTTGTGCGATCATCATCGGGTGTGCTGAATTGATTTTTGTCGTCGAATTTGCAACGTCCGAATCCGCGCATGTCGACTGAGATGAATCCATCTCCGTTGACGGCGATGGTGCGTGCCAGAACGCGAAAGCGGCGTCCGTGCAAAGTCAGCCCGTGTATGCCGAGAAAAATGACATTTGGCGTACCTGCTGCCGGCATCCACTGATAAGTGGGAATCTTCAACGCCTGCGAGAACTCGCCGTCCTCCGTGTACACGTATTTGGCAGCCAGCTCTGGGCTTACATTGTCGGTCCAAGGCGCAGGCATTGTGAATTCGCCAGCCATTGCCGGTGGCAGCGCCAAAACGCTGGTGGAAAGAGCTGACGCGAACGCCAGACAGCTATGTGCCCAGAATGCTTTTTTCATTGATGCCCCACTGTGATGCGAAAAACTAACCACACTCGCGGGACAAGTTTATCCCAAGCAATTCGAATTTCAATCGAATTGTTTGAAATCTGACAGATTCTGAATCTTCGTGGGATGACAGGGGCTCTTGAAAAGCCCCGCTTGGCTTGGTTCGCTTCAGGTAGAGGCGCGTTGAATAGGCGCAGTGAAGTCCTTTAGTTCAATAGCATCCTTTATCTCAATAACTGGTAGTTGATAATGTCATTGTTGAGCAATCCGCGGCCTGGCACATACTTCAGTGATTGCCGCTCTTCGCCTTCGATGTTGACGACATAGATTTGATCGTTTTCGTCAAACAGTTTCCAATCGCCTGTAGCACCATTGGTGGTGACAATCTTGCCATCCGCGGTAAATTTGCAATCGCCTAGTGGTTTTGTATAACCCGCCAATTGCTTGTAAATTCCGACAATTGGGGCGGCTGTCGAACCTGCTTGATCAAATGAAACAGCACCTGTAACTTCAATTTCGTAGTTGCCTCCAACTCGAAGCAATGCATTGGTCGGCGGCGCCACTTTAACAATTATTTTGGATGTTGTTTTCGGCACTCCTTCAAAAGTGGTGTCGACAGGTGTGCCTTGTGAAGTAAGCAACTTGCTTGTGTGCCAGGTATTTGCAGCATCGGACATTGTTACAGTCACGGTCGTTCTGGGGGCTGTTCCATAAATGCCCATTGCGCTAAACGAGACATGAACCTTACTGGCTCCGGGATTTGCAGTGTATGTCCAGTAGTGAGGTCCGACCAGCGCGTCTACAAGCCCACGATTAATGCCTGGTTTTAGTGGTGTTGGTGCATCAGGCTTCAATGATTGGGCCGACGCACCGGAAGTACAAATTCCAAATAAGAGCGCAAGAACCGCGAATTGTTCGACGCGGCGAGACATGGGCGATATGTTCTGGAAAAAGCTTCTAGATCTAAACATTTTGCTCCTACTAATAAATTCAGCTCTAAGTTCTGACAAAGCTTCCCTACTGCCCAAGTCTGAAAATTAGGCGGATTAATCTGAAGAAATTTCAAGATGCGCCTTCGGGACCTCAAAGTCCCAGAGATGCACTGATTGCTTTTATTTATAGTTGTAAGGAGTATTGCGGATGTTGTCGATGCGCGGGCGTGAAGTGTTCCTCTGTTTATGGTTTGACGTTCTATGGTCTTTCCATATCTAGCTCTTTCCGCAAATCATTGTGCCTCTTCTCTGCCATTTCCAGTAAGAGCCTTTCTGCCGGTTCGTAATTCGCAAGGGCGAAAAAGCCATCTCGCATGACGCGCCCGCTGCCAAGATCCTTCTTTAGAAAGAGTAAGTCTGTTTTGCCATCGGAATGTTGTTCTCGCACTACTGGCGCAATGTCCTGAATAGTCTTTGCTGTTACGTTTCCACCTGACGAAATGAGGACGCGGCAGTTTGTAATCGCATAAATTGTTTTTTTTGCAGAGTGCCAAAAGAAAAAGGGAACGAACATCATCACAATGCCGCATAAAAGAAACACCAGTCCGCAGAGAGTGAGGGCTGTTGTGCCCGATGCGGAATGAAGAGTTCGAGCGAATATTTGGATAAAAACACCGATTGCTGCGAGGCCAGTTCCCAATGCTGAAAACGGTAATGCACCTGTCGTGAGTCTGAGCGGATCGGGCTTGCCCGCCCAAAGTATCTGTTCATCCGCTTCCAGTTTGAAGATTGCTAACTCATTTTGTAAGGGTGTTAGCTGATTCACTGCTTGCTCTCTTCGGGTGGGCGTCTATTTGGTATGTGTCCGAAACCTAGTCGTCTGTATCTGTCTTATTTCAAGTTACGGTTAGAAACCAATGTTGGCGATGGCGGAAAAGTTGCGCATTATGTCCTCATTTTAGCCGCTAAACGGTGATAGCGAGAATGAGATTATGAGAAAGCAGCCTGGAAGGTTTCAACTTCCTCGGCGACGGTAGTGTATTTCCCTGTACCGCTGTAGGATGATGATATTGAAGGAGTGGACCGCTGAATGAATGCACGGCGTGAGAAAATAAAATCCTTGCTTAGTAAGCTTCACCAGGACCGCGAGAGATTCTGGGCGCAAACGGATGTAAAAGCCTATTCTGTCGCGGAACTGTTCGGTCGATTTCTGGAATTTACCGGCTCGGCTGACCCTGACGTTTTAGAGAATATAGCGCTCAGTACTTTTGCCGAGGACTGTTACCGGCATCTTGGCTGGAGTTACACCTGCGAAGTTTACGAGCACCTCTTGGCGGAGGAAATAGGCGACATGCATTGGCTCTACCACTCATGGACGCTTTTTGGAACGTCACTTATGAAGGACACTGAGAATCTGACTTTCGACGAGCGTGTCCTTGTGGCGACTGACGTCGAAGCTGTATTTGAAAGAGCCGCGTTGGATTTAGGCTTCTATTGGACAAATACCATGGGGCATTTCTATTATGACCATCCCTTGAAGTCGGAACAGCAGCAACTTTATTTGCCTAAA
>CAZBOX010000232.1:0-10198 GCA_964493595.1 uncultured Candidatus Obscuribacterales bacterium
GACACTGGAAATCGGTCATGGCTCGCACAAAACCGTGATTGCCTTTCGTCCCGCCGAAGAAGACACAACAAAGTCCAGCCGTCAAAATCAAAGACGCAGCGGCTCGCAAAACAGAGGAGGCTCCGTTCTGCGCGCTGCCACAGCAATGGGCGGACGTGTAGTTCCGACAGTGGACGTCGAGGAATCGCAAGAGAGCTTCGAAGATGCTATGCCGTTTGTACCCGAAGAGATCCTGGATCAAGTTCCTGATGATCTTCTCGATGACAAACACAGCAAACAAGCACTCAAACACGGCGCTTTCAATCGCATCGAAGAAGATGATGATACCGAAGAAGTCGTGGACAGCGAAGAAGTAGTTGAATTGCACACGGAAAATTTCGCTCCCCCATCTTCGCTGATTGAGGAGAGTCTGGTCGAAGACGACAGTCCGTTTCACGAACTAGACGAAAGCATTTCAGCTGTAGAGCGGGTCTTCAACGAAATAGGCGAATCCGCTTCCAACTTGGACAGCAGCGATGAAGATGATGAAGACGAACACGAAGAGACGGAAACCATCATCGTGATTGATACCGATGCTGAAAGACCGGTGCTTACCGACCACTCGGATTCTCTTATAGAAGAGAGCCACGAGGCGGAAGACTCTCATCAGGCTGCAAGCGATGAAGCTCAACATGAGCCGGTTGCAGAAGAGGAAGAAGAGGAGCCGGCAACAGAAATCGATCCGATAACCGGCATCTATCGCTTGAAGCCGAAAGCAAAGCCGGAAGAAGAAGCATCAAATAATGCAGATGACACTTCGCACGGACAACATAATAACGGCAGCGAAGAAAGCGCCTTTCAGAGTGCTTTCACCAATAACTCCTTCAACTACGATAAGCCTTTCGAATCCTCATCTTTCGGACAAGAAGCCGAACAAGGAAACGAGAGCGAATCTGCAGCGACAGAGGAGCAATACACTCAATTGACCTTGGCTGCTCCGTCCTCGGAAGAATCTCATTACGAGCAAGACGGCTCCGACCAGGCAGACTAATCGCGACAAAAGTCGATTAAAACATTGAAGAGGGCGCAGAGATGCGTCCTCTCTTTTTGCTAAGAAAGTGAAATCAAGCCTTGCGGGCCATGCTCAGACTAAAACCGAAGCGCACCGCCGATGATGTCATTTCCGGAGGCAGAATGCTGGCTTCCACACTGGCACTCGGGTCATTGCGCAATAGCTCGTAGACAAATTGCTTGTCCTGAGTAAACTTCTGATCTTCAACGTAGAAAGCGCCGCAGAACTGTCCTTTGTAGATGAAGACAAGACAGGTAGCCATAGTCTGCTTGAGCGAGATGGCCAGACAGGCAGTCTGTCCTTTACTCTCGAACCAGCTGCAAATGTAGTCCATGTAAGAGCGCGCATCATAGTCATCCGAGCGCGTCACCGGATAGCCAAGGAAGAGCGCCGACATAGCCAGAGTGACATTTTCCGGCAGGTCGTAAATCATCACTTTGGTCTCTGGCAAAGACAAATCAGTGAGCATCGTCTGCAGCGACTGCTCGGTCGGCAGAGTGTCAGGCATCGACTTGCAGCCGTAGATACAGCCTACTGCCCGTCCGCGGTACAAAAGCATTGCCGCGCGCGAAAGCCTGTCTTCCGACGACGCTTTAACACAACCAGTGCGCATGCCGCCTTCCAGGTCGGTAATCAGCCATTCGAGGTCGTAATCAGCAATTTTGAACTGATTGAGACTGTCAACGTGAATGGGTGGCAAGATAAGGTCGATGGCGCGCTTCAGATGAAACTTGCGAGTCGGTTGTTGAGAGGCCCAGACGCTAAAAGCCTGGTCGGCATCAGGTCCTGGTTGTTGAGCCTGGCCTGGCTCAGGGGTCTGATTGATACTGTCGAGCTGCTCTTCCCACTTGACTGTCTGAGTGGAAGGCGCCCCCTGGACGGCTTGATTGCTGGTCGAAAAGCGTGCGGAAAGAAGAATCCGGTTATTGTGAACACATACGAAAGTGGCTAAAACTTCATCGCCCAGGCGCAGACGCTCCTGGGTGGGCAGGAAGCCAGGCAGATTGTCTTTAGGAATGAGCACGGCATAGCCACCGGGCTCAGCGTTCATGATCCTGCAGACCACGTTCTGACCGGGCTTATATCCAGAGAGTTTCCAGGGATTGAGTGGCTTGCTCATCGAGAGCCTAGTTTCCTTCTACCGCGCCAAGCGCTCAAGTGCGCAAAGAGCTCGTTTTCACGTCGGGCTTACGGATTTGCTCGCGTTTACCGAGCTGCCCTCCCTCGCGAGAGGTTTCCAGTCTTATCTTACAGGACAACCGCGCCAAATGGAGCTTTGCAGGCATCACAGCATCACGACGAAGAACGCCGTTTCACGTAATTCCAAATTCTCTGTACCACATTTAACGAGCTTTCCTCACTATTCAAGGGGTTCTCCCGTCCTTCCTCATGGCAGGGTGTAGCGGAGGCGCCCACGGCTTTCAAGCAGCTGAAGCAGCTCGACCCGCTCGAGCTGCAAACGTCTGTTTCGGGCAGCTGACCGTTGCAGCGGGAGCAATTTCGACTGATAAGCCCTCCCGGCGGCACTTCTACAGCCAGGTTGCAATGAGGACAGGCGATCTCTTTGCGCAGAGTAAAAGGAATCTCTGTTTTGCCTTTTGCCGAATCAGACATATTTGACTTCAATTGCTTCTGCCAGCGCTCGACCGATAGCTATTTCCAGATGGTTGCGTACGACTATGACGGGTCCGCCCTTGATGCTTTTTTCGACCGTCAGCTCCGCTCCTTCGCCGATTCCAAAGCGCAGAGCCTGCACGGTTATCTCCTCGCCTACGGTTCTTACAACCATAAGCTTCTGCCCTTGCTTGGCGTCAGACAATGTCAATTTCTCGCTTGCCAAATCGCGGTCCTTCTACTGGTATCAAGCTTTGTCGCTCGAGCCGTCCTTAAGGCGCCTTCCGGCACGCAGCCTCTCGCGCTCTGACTGCATTCGAGAAGGCATCTGCCCCGATTTTTTCTGCGCTTCCTTGCAAGCCGGGCAAAGACCGAATATTTTGAACTGCGCGTCTATAACCTCGAAATTATGCCGGGCTCCGATTTTCTGACCGGCTTCCTCGAGAAAATGGTCTTCGAACTCGATTGTGACATTACAGCCGATGCAGATAATATGCTGGTGCGGCAGTGTGTCCTGTTTGAGCTCGTAGTGCTTATGCCCTTCGGCAAAGTCCAGTTCGCGAAGCAATCCCAGAGAGGACAAAAGCTTGAGAGTTCGATAAGCAGTAGCCAGACTGACGTTAGAGCCTTTCTCCAGAAGCAGCATGTGCAGTTCTTCGGCCGACAGGTGATGACCATGAGCCTGCTCGCGAAAAATCTGCAAAATAGTCTCACGTTGCGTCGTGATCCGATGACCACGCTTGCGCAGGCTCTCAAAAACCGGATCGGCCGGGCCGGATTGTTTTGCTTCTTCGCTCACGATTTTCCCATCGAGCCTGCCTCGAAAAGCCAATTAGGCGACTCAATTGGCAAGAATAACATTCTTGGCAGAAGTTAAGAAGTAGGTATTACGCCAATTTTTTATAGGGTCCTCGTATATCGGCGCCTTTATTCAGGCCATCGCCTTGGCCCCTTTGAGAACAGCCTGCAAAAACTGCCCGGTGTACGACCCTTTCACCTGAGCAACATCTTCCGGGGTGCCCTCGGCAATTACTGTGCCGCCGTACTCTCCTCCTTCAGGACCTAAGTCGATAAGCCAGTCGGCCTGCTTGATGACGTCAAGGTTGTGCTCGATGATGAGCACCGTATTACCGCCGTCAACCAGCCTGTTGAGCACATGCAGAAGCTTGTCCACATCGGCAAAGGAAAGACCGGTGGTCGGCTCGTCCAGGATATAGAGAGTCCTGCCGGTAGAGCGCTTGGACAGTTGCTCGGCCAGCTTGACGCGTTGAGCCTCGCCGCCGGAAAGAGTGGTGGCGGGCTGACCGAGTTTGATGTAATCGAGACCGACATCCATCATCGTAGTCAGCTTGGTGACTGCCTTCGGAATATTCGAGAAAAACTCGAGCGCTTCTTCCACAGTCATCTCCAAAACCTCGGCTATCGAGCGAGATTTGAACTTCACTTCCAGAGTTTCGCGATTATATCTAGCGCCTTTGCAGACTTCGCAATTGACGAATACGGAAGGCAAGAAATTCATTTCGATTTCATTCATGCCCTCGCCGCCGCATGCCTCGCAGCGCCCGCCCTTGACGTTGAAAGAGAAGCGTCCGGGCAGATAGCCTCTAGCTTTTGCCTCATTGGTCATGGAGAAGACTTCGCGAATCACATCGAAAAGGCCTGTATAAGTCGCAGGGTTCGAGCGAGGAGTGCGTCCGATAGGAGATTGATCGATGTCGATCACTTTATCAATCGGGTCCAGCCCTTCTATCTTCGTGATGCCTGGCGGCTTGGCCACCGTACCGTGCAGATGGTGGCGCATGTACTCGTAAATCAAATCATTTACGAGAGTCGATTTGCCGGATCCACTGACACCGGTAACGACGACGAATTTGCCCAGAGGAATGTCGACATTGACGCCTTTGAGATTATTCTGTCTGGCGCCGACGATTTTCATTACATTACCGTTGCCGGCTCTGCGCTTGCGCGGCACTTCAATACGTTTACGACCGGAAAGATAAGCGCCGGTTTTTGAATCTTTTGCATTGCAAATCTCGTCCATTCCGCCTTCGGCAACGAGATAACCACCATGAACACCGGCTCCCGGACCGATATCGATGATCCAGTCTGCCTGGCGGATCGTATCCTCATCGTGCTCCACAACCAGAAGGGTATTGCCCAGATCGCGCAAGTGCTGCAACGTCGTTATCAAACGATTGTTATCTCTCTGGTGCAGACCTACGGATGGTTCGTCCAGGACATAGAGAACCCCCGACAGCCCGGAGCCAATCTGGGTTGCCAGCCTGATGCGTTGGGCTTCGCCACCGGACAGGGTATTTGCTTGCCTTTCCAGGGTCAGGTAGTCGAGACCTACATTCGATAGAAAACGCAGCCTGGAGCCGATTTCAATCAGCACCTGATGAGCGATGGTGCGATTGCGCTCGGACATTTTGTCAGGCAATTCGGTAAAAAACTGAATTGCTTTGGCGACCGAAAGACGGCAAACAGTGGCAATCGACAGACCACCGACTTTGACCGACAGGCTCTCTTTGCGCAAACGTGCACCATCGCATTTGGTGCAAGGCAATTGCGTCATATAGTTTTCAATTTCCTGGCGAACGCGGTCGGATTGCGACTCTTCATGACGGCGCTTGAGGTTGTTGATGATGCCCTCAAAAGGCTTCTTGTACTCCCACATCTCGCGGGCATCATAAGACTCGTGCCGGAGTTTTATTCTTTCTTCTCCGGTGCCGTACAAAATCACTTCTTGATGCGCTTTGCTCAGTTCGGCAAAGGGCGTATTCATAGAGAATTTGAAGTGCTTCGCGACCGACTCGAGGATTTGCTCGTAATAAGGATTACTTGTCTTCGCCCACGGATAAACAGCGCCTTCGCGCAAAGTTTTCTTGGGATCAGGAACAACCAGACGCGGATTCACCTCGAAAGTGGAACCCAGCCCATGACAGTCGGGGCAGGCGCCATATGGGCTATTGAAAGAGAAGATGCGGGGGGAAATTTCCTGAAAGCTGACATTGCAATTTGCACAAGCAAGTTTTTCCGAAAACAACAATTGCTTATCGCCCATATCGACTAGAGCAATCGATTTGCCCCATTTAAGCGCCAGAGCAAGTGAATCCGCCAATCTCGACTGGATAGTCGAGCGAACGACCAGGCGGTCTATGACCAGCTCGATTGTGTGCTTTTTGTTCTTATCGAGTTTGATCTCGTCTTCAAGTTGGAGAGTTTCTCCATCGATGCGAATACGAACAAAGCCTTCCTTGCGCAAATCATCGAAGAGCGATTGATATTCGCCTTTGCGACCGCTAACGATTGGAGCCAAAATCTGGATTTTTGTACCTTCAGGAAGAGCCAGCACCTGGTCGACAATCTGATCGATAGTCTGTGGATTAATCAGACTGTCGCATTCTGGACAATGTGGAATGCCTGTGCGCGCATAGAGCAGGCGCATGTAATCATAAATCTCTGTAACCGTGCCGACTGTGGAGCGAGGATTATGGCTGGTCGACTTCTGGTCGATAGATATTGCTGGTGACAGACCTTCAATGGCGTCGACATCCGGCTTGTCCAGTTGTCCGAGGAACTGGCGAGCGTATGCCGAGAGTGATTCGACATAGCGCCTTTGCCCTTCGGCAAAAATTGTGTCGAAAGCCAGGGAGGACTTGCCTGAGCCGCTCACTCCTGTGACAACGACAAGTTTGTTTTTCGGTATATCGAGCCCGATATTTTTGAGGTTGTGCTGCCTGGCACCGCGCACTGTAATTTTGTCGCTCATATCGACTTTTCGTGTATCACCAAGAGGTTTGAACTGACTGATTTCGTCGACTGTAAAGGTAGCGTCTTGCGTGTATATACTGCAAGTTAGGTTTTTAACTTTCCTTGTCCCTTTACCCTTCTCTTTCACCTCTGCAGTGGACTTTGAGCCGTTTTTGCCTCTGACGGTGGTTTTGCTGGGGCTCTTGCCCGCCGTTTTACTTTTCGCGCTGCCTTTATTTAAGAGTTTTCCTTGGGTAACCATGATTCCTCAGTGCATAAGTGGCACGCGGTTGCCGCGCGCGTTGTCGTTCTGCCCATACGATCCATCAGATAAGAATGATAGCCGGAATCACACCAGGCTGCCATGTTGTAGGCTAGCCGCGTAAAGTTTAGATAATTGCGACAGGCTGCGGCTTCTGAGAATAGACTACTGGTTTTTCGAGCCGGGAGCGCCTTTTTCTCCGCCATGATTATCGTCAAGTTTGATTTGCTCTGACTCATCGACTTTGATAACTGGCAAATTGGGGCGTGCGCTCTTAACGGCGTTGTAGAAAAACACGCCCATGGTGACAACGCCGAGCGAAAGCCCGAGAAAGAGCGCAATCAGCAAAGCTTTTACGACAAGACCCGTAAAAGTAGGTTTCTCCTCATACCTGATACGGGAATAGCGAGAACCGCTCTGGCGCGGATCGCCTGTGCCGTAAGCACGGGCGCGAGTATGAGAAGTGCGCATCGAATCGCGTGTATATTCCCGGTTGATTTCCACCGAGTCGCGGCGCGGCGCTGGCTGCATGTTCTCTTGCGAACGGCGCATCGACGCGCTTTTCGAGACGCTATTCGAATCACCTCTCGGGTCGAAGCTCTGCCATTCTCCCGACGTTAGCGCATTGGAAGGTGAAGGCGCCTCGGTAATTTCCGGCAATGTCGTGGCCAGGTCTTTCTTGGATGGGCGTTTCTCTTTGACAGCTGCCTTGGCAGGCTCAGCCGCCGGTGCCGCCTGTTTTTTCCGGGGCGTTTCCACTGACTTGTGCAGATCGTCGAGCATCTCCTCGACACGCTGATAGCGCTTATTTGGTTCTTTTTCCAGAGCCCGCATTATCAAGCGCTCGAGCTTCTCAGGAATCTTCACATGGGGATTCATCTGAGAAGGCGGTCGGGGAGGCTCGCCAATCTGCTTAGACATCGTCTCCACGTAGTTCTTTCCGAAGAAGGGCACTTCACCGGTAAGCGCTTCATACATAACAATTCCCAGCGAGTAAATGTCTGCACGCTGGTCCAGTTGTCCGCCCATGCACTGCTCGGGGCTCATGTAAATGGGGCTGCCCCAGACTTCGCCCATGCGCGTCAGTTTTTGCGCTTCCTCTTCGAATTTGGCGATGCCGAAATCCACCACTTTCACAAAGTCGCTCTGCTGCCCTGATTTGAGCAGCATGATATTGCCCGGTTTCAGATCCCTGTGCACCAGGCCTTGTTTATGCGCATGAGCCACGGCGGCCAAGACCTGCATGAATATGGTCTGAACGCGCTCATAACTGATCAGCTTCTCCTTTTTGAGAACATCATTCAGGCTGTCGCCGGTTAGAAAGTCCATGATGAAAAACGGCTGTTTCTTGCTGGTCTTGCCATAATCATGGATGCGAACAATATTGGGATGATTGAGGTAAGTAAGAGTTTCAGCCTCGCGCTGAAATCGCTTCACAGTGAGCTCGTCGCTTGCCGCCTGCATGCGCAAAGTTTTCACGGCATATATTTTTTTACTCTCAAGATGCTTGGCCGCATAAACAACGCTCATGCCGCCTGTGCCGAGCGTGCGCAATACATAGTATTTACCGATACCGCTTATCCATTGACCGACGAGCATATCCCTGAAATTGGCAGGGATCTTGATGTGAAAGTAGGCGGGTTGAAGGGGCACGGGCGAGCGATAGCCGGCTTTCGCCTCTAAAGCTCTTGCATATCCGCGCCTTCCGCCTCGCATCATATATGGTGGCACCGTCCAGCCGATTACCCTGAATTCGATTATGGAGCTATTGCATTGATAAGTATCTGTACAAACCCTAAGACTACACCGATGGCTCCGCCGAAATATTCAAGCGCCTGCAACTCTTTGGCGCAAATGCTCTTGACCAATTCTTCCATTTTCTCGGATGAGAACATCGAGATTTTGGTTGCTATCAAATCTTTTATTCCCAGCTGCGGAATCAAACGGCCCAGAAGGACCCGCAATTCACTGTGCAGGTACGAATAAGCAAAAGTAGAAACGTTCTGCTTGGTCCTGTCCAGCCACTTTTCAGGAATGGACTCGGGATTGAAACGAATAATTGCTGAGCGCACGGTGCTCATAGCGGCGCCCTCTCCAACCTTGACAGCCTCCATGATCGATTCACGATTGTGCAGCAGGAAATTCTCCACAAAGCTGACTACATTGGCTTTCAGTTTGGCGATATTTTGCAGAGGCATGGAGCGCAAATCGAAATTAGCTATCTGAATAGCCATCTGATCGCGAATTCCAAAGCGCTTGATCAAATCACCGATAACGCGGGTGCTTTCTTCCGGTTCCTTTTCCATGAAGTTGCGCCACTCATAGCAAACCCGCTTCACGCCTATGATTCGCGCCAATAATTTATATGGACCACCGGCATGCGCCTGAATAGACTCATCGAGAGCATTGATGTTTTGTGGAGACAGAAGCGTAATCAGGTGGGTTCTTACCTTTTCAGGAGTAATGAATGCCTCCATGATGCGCGAGGACATCTCTGTCGCTTGCTCGAGCGAAATACGCATGGGCAGTATCATGTGGTCGAAGATTTTTTCGACTATCACCTGCACGTTGCGGTCGCGCCCCTTCTCAAGCCCTTCAATGGATGAGTCGACCAGGTGCTGGAGCATGGCCGGGCTGAGTTCGGCAAGCTCCGATGCCAGTCGGTGCAATTTGGTCGTGTCGCGAAATTCTTTGAGCACGGCATCGACGAATGCATCCGAGGCGAGATAGAGATTCTCCTGAGTGACGAGGCTTTCCACCTTGACGGAAATATCATCGGGCGTCAGTAGCGTCTCTGTAACGGTCTTTGCTACAGACTCGGCAAGCTTATTCTTGCGCTTGGGAAAAATTCCCGGAGTCAAAGGCATGGCAATCTTCGTGCCCGGCCAATACCATGTCTGATACGGGTGGAAGAGCGCAGCCACAGCCATTCTGGTGGCAATCCATCCATGCAAGCCATAGAGCACAGGCGGCATCGCCACTTTCCAAAGAATGGCTGACTCGCTGCCGAATAGACGATTTACGTAGATGGAAAAGTCCATGAATTTCTGGCTGGATACCTGAAGGGGGCGCCTTTTTTTAGTCTGAATATCCCAGGGCTGCAAAGCAGCTTTATTAACGACTACAAATGCAAGTTTACTAGCTGAACCAAGGTTATAGCGATTTATACCTGGCAAATCGGAATCTGGGCGGCATTTACAAGCACCAACTTCGATTAGATACGGGAGACATAGGTTTTGACGGCAAGTGCCCTCATATAATGGCGACTTCACAAGACTTAAGCTGAATCGCTGTTGTCATCGACGCTCCGGGCAAAAGAGCCAACCAGATGAAATCCAAAAGCAGAACAAAGCACCATCATTTTATATACGCCAAGCTGCCGATACTAATACTATCGATATACGCGGGCTCATCGGTGCTTTTGCCGATAAATCAATCCGCCCTTGGCAAACCGCAGTTTTTCAGCGTGAAGGCCAAAGAAGACCCCAGCGAAAAACTGCTGGAAACCGGTCGCAAAC
>CAZBOX010000233.1:0-2921 GCA_964493595.1 uncultured Candidatus Obscuribacterales bacterium
TGGGCGATGAGGGATTTGAACCCCCGACCTTCACGGTGTGATCGTGCTGCGCTACCACTGCGCTAATCGCCCATGGCTATCTATTTTACAATCAGTCCAACGTTCCTAAAACAGATTCGACTTTTTCGAGTAACACATTACTTTGAATTAGTTGTTCTGCTTTGGAGATGTCGATATGAACTTCTCTGTCTTCGTCCATATGGGGAATGGTTTCGCGAACCAGTTTGTAAGCGGCGTCCACGCCCCGACCTGGTGCCAACCCTATTGACTGCTGGTCGCAAGTTTCGTGGGTAATGGCGTCGCCACAATTGCCGATACGGAAGTCGATTCCCTGGCAGGCGCAAACCAATTCTATAGCCAGAGATTTGCGCACATTTTCAAGGATGGTGCGAGCCTTGCGTGCGGCGATAGAGCCCATGGAGACATGGTCTTCTTGATTGGCGTTTGTGGTGATCGAATCGACGCTGGCCGGATGAGCGAGCACTTTGTTTTCGGAAACAAGAGCTGCTGATGTGTACTGAGATATCATCAAGCCGGAATTGAGACCTCCCTTATGAGTCAAGAAAGGTGGCAGCCCATCCGATAGGGCCGGATTGAGGAGGCGTTCAACGCGGCGTTCGGAAATGTTTGCCAACTCTGCAATGGCAATTGCCATATAATCCATGGCCAGTGCCAGCGGCTGTCCGTGGAAGTTTCCGCCGGACAATGCATAACCGTCGAATACGAGCGGATTATCCGTGGCCGAATTGATTTCGATTTCCAAAACCTGTCGCACATGCTCGAATGCTTGGCGCGAAGCCCCGTGCACTTGCGGCATGCAACGCAGCGAATAGGCGTCCTGAACGCGCGTGCAGCCGGTATGACTTTTTATAAGTTCGCTCTCGGCAAGCAAGCGCCGTAGGTTAGCCGCCGCTTTGGCTTGCCCGCGGTGAGGACGAACCTGCTGAATTACGTCCGCGAAAGGTTTTTCTGAGCCAAGATGAGCTTCCAGGGACATCGCGCCGATTATGTCGGCAACCTTGGCTAGTCTTTCGGCCTGGAGCAGCGTTAGAGTGCCGACAGCTGACATCATTTGAGTGCCATTTATGAGCGCCAGTCCTTCTTTTGCCGAGAGTTCAATGGCGGTCAATTTGGCTGCCTTGAGCGCATCGGCGCCCGACATCCGCTTTCCTTCGAATATTGCCTCGCCTTCGCCAATAAGGACGAGCGCCAGGTGCGAGAGTGGCGCGAGGTCCCCAGATGCTCCGAGTGAGCCTTTTTCTGGAACGATAGGGTGGACGCCGCGATTGAGCATGTCCAGAAGCAGATCCACGACTTCGATTCTGATGCCGGAATAGCCCTTTGCCAGGGCGTTTGCGCGCAGAAGCATGATTGCTCGCACGGTCGTTTCGTCAAAAGACGGCCCGACGCCGGCGGCATGGCTGAGCAAAAGGTTGCGCTGGAGCTGGGATGCGTCCTCTTTCTTGATCACCACATCCTTAAATTTGCCAAAACCTGTCGTGATGCCGTAGACGACATCGCCCTCGTGGAGGAACTTCTCAACAACCGCCCGGCTCTTGGAAAGCTGTTCGGTCGCCATTGCCGAGAGCTTAACGATGGCATTGCCGAGAGCAACGCGTTCGACGTCCTCGAGGGTCAGTCTGTGACCATCTATCTGAAGGGTGGCGGCGGATGGTTTGGTAGTTGTGACCATTTTTGATGTCCTGGCGACTTTAGCGATCTGCCTAAAGGCGGGCTCAAGCTTTGCGCTCCGAAACTTGGAGGCGCGCTGACCCTGCCGCAAAGGTTCTATGAATGTTAGCAGCCAAAATCGCGCTCAACGATTTTGCTAATTATCGTTGAATCTTGATGTTGTCTTGACATCGGAACAAACCCGGACTGTTAACGTCTTTCACTGCTTAAATCCACTTTCATGTGACCGGTCCGAATGTCCTGCCAGGAATTAGCAAGCTTTAGAGGGCAAAAGCTAGTGAAAATCAGGGTTTGTGGCACCTTGTCGCATGGTAAGATGAAGGTGCAAAAGTTGTCAAAGTTTGGTCCGGCAATCTTTTAAGTGTCCGCACGGTAGCTCTTTTCAGGTTTCCCGTCTGGTAATTAAACAAGGCATGAGCAGGTCGAAAGCACAGAAATATAAGGGGAGAATGCCTGGGCGTGTCTCCGCTTTGGCTTTTGTGGCGATGAGCGTTCTGCTGGCCGCGCCCCCATCCTTTGCGATTGCCGAAAATGACAGCAATTTGCTCAAATTGGAAGAGAAGTTTTTTCAACACACCTATCCTAAAGAAACAATCGATGCGCGCCTCGACCGCATCGAAAAGATGGTCTTCGGCGAAGCGAAGGATGGCGATGATGCCTCCCGCTTATCCGCACTCGTTCAGGCTGTGCCGAATCTAAACAGCGGCTCCAGCGATGCAGCGCCGGCTCAAACCGCCAGAGGCGGCGGTTCTTCGCCGACGGGAGCGGCAGGAGGAGGAAGCGGAAGGCAACCCGCAGCTTCTCAGGTTGCTGAGGAGGAGGAGTCTGAACCGGCGCCTATCGGCAATTACCCTGCCGTCGATGCGATTGAAAGAAAGGCCTTTAATGGCAAAACGTACAGCCAGGAACCGGTAAATCAGCGTCTTGCGCGTCTGGAGACAAAGTATTTCGGTAAGCCTTCTTCCAGTACGGATCTTACTGACAGGACGGACCGCCTGAAAGCGCAGTCTGGAATTGATATTACTAAGAACGCCCCTTTGAATGCTGATTGGGCTGACGAAGACGAGGACGAGCCGACCAGCGTGGCGCCACCGCCACCGGTGGCACGGCGTAATGCGGACAAAGAATCTTTTAGCGGTCGAAATCTCGCTGACGATTTCCGCAAGAATGGCATGATTCCGCAGACCAGCATGGGTGGAAGCGGCTCCTACGGGGGCATGGGAAGCGGC
>CAZBOX010000233.1:3021-10117 GCA_964493595.1 uncultured Candidatus Obscuribacterales bacterium
TACGGCAGTGGTTCTTATGGTATGGGCGCTGGAGCCGGTACCTACGGCGGTGGCTCTGTACCTGCACCCAGGGCTAGACCACCGATAACTTCGCAAGATTTTGAAGATGACGATGACGATTTGCCTCTGCCAAAAACAGCAATGGCCTCTCCTCGAACCGCGCCTGGTATTCGCCCATCTACTCCACAAGCGCAGGGCATGGGTTTGAACTCGCAAGTCACGCTCATGGAAAACGAAGTGTTTAGCAAAACCTTCGCTAAAGACCCGCTGCCCACTCGTTTGCACCGTTTGGAGCAATCTCTCTTTCCTGCAGAAAAGCCGTGGACTGACAAATCTCTGCCTGAGCGAGTCAATCGGCTTGCCGGCGTAATTCAGGTTTCACCTGCAGGTGGACAGAGTTCTCCTCGCGTTGCTCAAAGTCCGCAGCCGGCGCCCAGTTACAATGATGACGATGGCTATCCGCCCACTGCTCCTCAGATGAGACAACGCAAAAATGGCGGTCTCGGAAAGATTATCAATTCAATCGGCAATCTGATTGGCGGCGGTTTTGTCGGTGGATATCCGATGCAGTCAGGAAATGTGGTTACCGACCCTCGCACTGGTTTGTTGCTTGATACGGTGACTGGCAACCTTATAGATCCGGCAACCGGCATGGTTGTTAGCCAGAGAGCAGTGCCTAGATATGGCACCGGATATGGTAGCGGAGTCGGCTCATTCGGCAGCGGATTCTCAACGGGTGGATTCGGCATAGGCACAGGCGGCGTTCGCTTCGGCGGCGGCGGCATGGGAATGCCTATGGGCGGCTATGGCTTCGGTGGGGGCATGTGGCCCTGACCACATCCGAAAGTTAGAGGTTTTGCGTGATTCTCGTTCTTGGCGGTTCTGGTCTGCTTGGAAGCGCTATTTTGAAGCATTTGCAGCGGCAGCGTTATCCGGCCAGAGTGCTGACCCGTGGCATGGGTGATTGGAGAAGTTCCAACATTCCAAACTTGAAACAACAAGGAACGGAGGTCGTTGTGGGCGACATGACCGACCCCAATGTGCTCACCAAGGCGATTAGCGGTTGCACCGCCGTAATTCATGCGGGCGGCAGTTTCTTTCAGTCGAATGCGGACACCATGAAGGCTGTACACCTTGATGTGGTAGAAAATCTCACTCGCATCTCTGAATTGGGTGGTGTACAGCGTTTTATTCACGTCAGCTGTTTGGGAGCATCCGAACATTCCGCCAGCAAGATGATGCAGTACAAATGGGAAGCCGAGCAAATAGTCAAAGACGCGCCCTTTTACTGGACGATCGTTCGCCCTTCCTATTTCTACGGCTCATCTTTTCCATTCATGAACATTTTGCTGCCCGTTTTGAAGATGAAGCCTGTTATTCCTGTACCTGGCGCCGGGCTGAGTGAAATAGAACCGGTTTTCGTCGACGACGTTGCAAACGTGATTGTGCAAAGCCTTTACAACCGCGGCACGGTAAGCAAGGTTTATGAGGTGGGCGGGCCTATTACTTATACGATTCTTGAATTCATTGAATTGATTAAAGAGTATATGAAGATCAAAACGCCGCTTATGCACATTCCCACGGATAGTGCAGACAAGTCGGCGAAAGTTTTCGGGAAGATCGTCAAGAACGTTCATACTGATTTGATTGGCTTATTATCAGTGGATTCTACATGCAAACAAGACGGCCAGGAGCTGCCTGCTGAATTGTCAGGAATGACTCTGGAAGAGCATTTAGGGTCAATTATTCAAAAACTTTAGTCTTTGCTGGATTGGACCGAAACATTGCGTAAGGCAGAGCTGGGCGGAATATGCTAACTTTAGTTGTTCTATAAACCGCCAAATATTTGGAATTCGAAGCAGCGCGTGAGGAGTTACAGATGATTAGACTCGGCAAACCAGTACAGTTGCTCGAGTGGGGGCAAGGCACAAATACAACCAATCAAGTTTGGACGAAATTCGCCGAAGGAACGATTGAGGGTAAGCCACGTTGCACCGACGGTGTAACAACTGCTGTTATCGCAATTGAAGGCAAGATTCAAAAGAATAACGGCGCCGACGACCACGTGAAAATCATGCAACAGGGCGAAGGCATGACACCGGCTTCGCAGAAATGGGGCGAAGTGGCAATGGGCACGCTCAGCAATGTGGAAGAGAGCGGCGGTAAAACCTTGGTCTATATCGCTTTGCGCGGTGCCATTAAGGTTGGACGACTCGTTCAATAGCTAAAGCATTATCTTCTTTTGGATGATCTGGACGCTGGCAAGCAGTTGTTTCATTTGCTTGGGGGCGGCTTTGGCGTGGACGCGGTTCGAGTTTCAAGTGTGACTTCTCCTCGATCGACTGAAATCTGATCCTTGCCAAATGATCTGCTGTCGAACCGGACTTCGTAGCTAAATCGTACAGATTTGCCTGCCGTGCCGACGTACACCGCCGATACACGGGAATGATGGTCGCTACTTTCCAGTTTTTCTCCCCGCTTTAGAAAGAATGACAGACTGCTTTCGCCTGGTTTTCTGTACTGTCCGTCTGATGTGATCTTCACTTCGTTTTTGACAGTCTCAATGGACAAAAGGTGTTTTTCCAGAGATTCCCGTACCCACTTCAACTGCACGCTGTTTGTCTCTTTCATTTCCACTGCAGGAGCCTTTTCCATACCCATACATATAATCATGAAAAGGCATGTCGTCAGCAGGCAGGCCTTGGCTCTAATCATTGATCCGTCTCCGCATCTGCGCACTAATTGGTTTATCTCAGATCCTCGTCGCTATGAAGTCGTTTTTCTCGCATTCACTTGCTTTTCCACATACTGTTTCAGTTGCTTGACGATCTCGTTTTGTACGAATTTGAGAAAGAAAGACACCATAGACGGTGGCACAATGGTTCCTGCGTCGACATGCAGGGTGTAAGTCAATTTTGTTTTGCTTCCTTCGACAGTAGCAAGGTCCCACGAACCATCGACGTGTTTGAAGTTTCCGTCCAGTTGTTTCCAGTTGATGTGCCGAGGATTGTCGGCAATATCCGTGACGGTGTGCTGAACGTTGTTTTTGACGAACATTTGTGGCTTTAGATATGTCTCTACAAAGATCAGGTCTCCTTCTCTCTTCGTAATTTCGGAGGTTTTGATTCTTTTGAAAATGCGTGGATAGTCTTCAAACTTGACCAGTGCGTTCCAAACTTCGTTCGGGCTGGCTGAGATTGTAGTTTCTACCGAGGATTCAGCCATGCCCTTTGGCAGTTTCTTGCCTGGTTCATAGAAAGGCATCCGGACTTCTGTTGCTGTCGCCTGCACGGACGCTTCGTTTTTCTGTTTGGCCTGGACCGTTGGAAGGTCGACAGTTGAATATAAGAGGAGGGCGGCGCAAAAATATGCACCGCGCCTGGAATCTAGAGATTCGCGCCTGAACTTCACCAAAATCTCCGGGCCGACACTAAAGTCTATACCACGAAGTGAAAATGCTCGTATTATCGACCGTGCCAATCTTGCCGGTTAAAGTCTGGGCTTTACCTATGCCGCAGCGATCTTGGACTCTGCCAAGTGGGTCGATAACAGCCGATGGTCCGGTGTTGGCGGCAAAGATTACAAAGCGGCGATTTTCGACAGCGCGCATTACGGATGTTGCAATCATTTGTTCGCCGATCAGTGAATCATGAAACCAGGCGAGATCGCTGATATTCACAAGAACTTGCGCACCTTCTCTGACAGTAGAGGCGACTTCTTCCGGCGAGATTATCTCGAAGCAGATCAGTGGACCGACTCGAGCGCTAGCAAATTCAAACACTTCCGGCTTGCTTCCTGAATTGAAACCACCGCCTGCGGGTGTGTTCGTCATTCTTCTGGCCCATTCCGGAAGGACTTGCAGAAATGGCGGTGCGTATTCACCAACTGGCACGAGGTAACGCTTATGGTAGATATTCTCCAGAATTTTGCCACCGCTCGTGATGCCAAAAGCCGAATTGTAAGGTCTTCCGTTGCTATCGGTGTCCATTGCTCCGACGACAATATCAGTGCCTCTGCGCATCGCCAGCTCTTTCAAGTTTTGCTGTGTTCCCTTTTCTCTGTTCAGGTAGGTGGGCAGCGCGCTTTCCGTCCAGACCGACAGTCCTTTGGGAGCCGACATCATCAAGTCTCGATGGATGCGGAATAGATCGTCTATGCCGTATCGCATCTTCGTCTTCTGCATGTCTATATTGATGTTCTGCTGGACAACTGAAACCGGAATATTTGCAGGGTAGCTCAGTGTTGATGATTGGTAGAAACCAAAGGCAAGCATTCCCGTCAGTATCAAGGCCATTGCAAAACACTGATAAAGAGCTATTGATCGCGATGGTGCTTGTAGCGATGTCACGCCTTTCATTTTAGAAAAATTGGCGATCAGGGTAGCAAAAACGGTATTGCACATAACCATCAGGTAGGAGAGTCCGATACCGCCGATGATACTAGCGATTTGGATAAGCGAAATTTGTTTGTACTGCGTGTACTCCAGCATCGCAAAAGGCACACCAAGAGCTATATGCGCATTGCCTAGCTTGTTCACGATTAACACCCAGAGCAGAGGCAAGATGAAGAAGGCCGGCAGCTTTATTCGCTTCTTTGCGCCCTCTGGGAAGAACTGCCCGGTAGTGGGAACCAAATAAGCTGCGGCAGAAAATAGGCCGATGATAAGTCCCTGGTGGACGGCGATCACGAACCAAGCCAGGATTGCCAGCGCCCAGCCCTGCCATTGGTTAAAACCAAGCCAATCTAGAGGTTGAAGCCCGAGATACCAATTTTGGTAGACGAGATTGTAAGCGGTGCCGAACACCGTGCCGCGCAGAAATGCTTGAAACGTGCTCTTGCTTGATGCTGTCAAAAGCAAAAGCGGCGCTAATGCGAACCAGGCAAGAAAGGATAATGAGAATGAATGACCGATGCCCGGCAGCATGGGGATGGTTATTCCAGGCGCGGACAGTCCTAAGAGCGCCCCACCCAGAACTGCCAAACCCAAATTAGACGGCCAGCTAAATTTCAATTGCGGCTTCTTGGGTTTGCTTTTGGCTTCTTTTTTTGATTGACGCTTCTCTGCCGTTTTCGTCATCCACTTAGTAATTGGTTATTCGCAGTCAAAGTCATTATAGATTCTTTGATAAGTCCAAATCGTAAATTCCATAATTTCAGGGGGAGCGCCTAGCGCTCCCCCTGCAGTGATCTGATGCAAGCCGAATGTGTTGCTGTTTATGGCTCTTTCTTTGCCAATTCGGCTTTGACGCGTTGCTCGATTTCCTTGAGCATAGCCGGATTTGCTTCCAGGAATGTTCTTGCCTGGTCGCGTCCTTGACCGATGCGCTCTTCTTTGTAGCTGAACCATGTTCCGGATTTCTTGACGATTTCCAGTTCGGCAGCTGTATCGAGCAAGCAACCTGCAGAGTTGATGCCGCGGCCATAGATGATGTCGAACTCGGCGATCCGGAAAGGCGGAGCTACTTTGTTCTTCACTACTTTGACTTTGACGCGGTTGCCGTATTCGACGCCGTCTTTCTTGAGTGTTTCGATCTTGCGGATATCAAGACGGACCGAGGCGTAGAACTTGAGCGCATTACCACCGGTTGTGGTTTCTGGGTTGCCGTACATGACGCCAATTTTTTGACGCAGCTGGTTGATGAAGATGACCATTGTATTGGTCTTGCTGACGATAGCCGTAAGTTTTCTAAGCGCTTGGCTCATCAAACGGGCTTGCAAGCCGGGCAAGCTGTCGCCCATTTCGCCTTCGATTTCAGCCTTCGGAACCAGAGCGGCGACCGAGTCGATGATGACCAGATCTACAGCACCGGAGCGAACCAATTGTTCTGTGATTTCCAGAGCCTGTTCGCCGGTATCGGGTTGCGAGATGAGAAGCTCGTCAACATTGACGCCTAGCGCTTTGGCGTATTCCGGATCCATTGCGTGTTCAGCATCGACGATAGCGGCGATACCGCCCATTCTCTGAATCTCTGCTGCAACGTGCTGAGCCAGAGTAGTTTTACCGGATGATTCCGGTCCATATACTTCGATGATTCTGCCGCGAGGCAAACCGCCGACACCCAGGGCCACATCCAGAGACAGCGCACCGGTCGGTACTACTTCAATGGATTGGTGCCTCGAATCACCCAGGCGCATAATCGAGCCTTCGCCATAGGCTTTCTTGATTGAATCAAGTGCCATACCGAGAGCTTTCAATCTTTCTTGCGGTGGTGCGGAATTTTTGTCCTTGCCGTTCTGCTCGGCATGGTTTTTCTTGTCCATGGCTTTTTCCGTGTTTTTCTCGGGCGCGGACTTCTCTTTCTCTTTAGTTGCTACTGCCATTACCTATTCTCCTTTAGATTTTGCTGTACCCGAGCATTCCACAGCCGATTGTGACGTTGGATAGCGGGCTCTGCACTCGTGGGGCCGGTGCAAAACCTAATAGTCATGCGGATTGCTTATTCACACACCAGTTCAAATTATAGCCGCTACAAGGACGCGAAGCGTATTAAAAGTGGCTCCGTGACCGGATGTCGACCGTTTTTATGTGTCACTGGGATCGAGTGTATATACTCTGGCTGTGCTTAACGTCCGGGTTTGTAACCGGGTGTTCCAGTTCTTTGTTGAGGACGAGCCTCGGTCTTTTCGCGAAATAGCGTTTTAGACCGAAATGAGGTGCGATCGCATATCTGATTCTGGGACCTCCTTTCAGTGCAAGAGAAGGGACAGACTTCGGACCTTGGTTCAATGGTTTCCAATTTGGTCAAATTGCAGGCGCCAACCCGAGGCGCTCTCAGACTTTGTGTTTCAAAGCCGGACGCGAGGGTATAAAAAGGTTGGCTACCCAACAATTTATATAGGGTGCTTGTTAATTACAGACGTAATTCGCCGCCGAAGAGTTCAAATTTCGCCGGCACATTTTATCTGGTGCATTAGGCAGCCTCGGTACACCTGAATCTGGTATTGGGACTGAATTGTGGAGGCAGGTGGCAATGAAAGCGGCGCCAAAGCTGTTCTCAATCAGGCAAAGTGACTTATTCGAGTCCTTCAATCCTGTTGAGTTAGGTAGGCTCTTGGGAATTCTGGAAGAATTGGAGCTGCCCAAGCACCATATGGT
>CAZBOX010000234.1:0-9972 GCA_964493595.1 uncultured Candidatus Obscuribacterales bacterium
CGGGCGGCAATCACGTCTTCTATCTGTCGACACCACCCAGCTTGTACGAACCAATTATCACCCAACTGGCCAATTCGAAACTTGTCTCCAAGAAAAGAGCCACCGATAAGCCATGGCAGCGCGTAATTGTCGAGAAACCTTTCGGGCATGATTTAAATTCTTCTCTGGCACTCGATGATCACATTCACAAGGTATTGAGCGAGAACCAGGTATACCGAATCGATCACTACCTCGGTAAAGAGACAGTCCAGAACATTATGGTATTGCGATTCGCAAACGGCATCTTCGAGCCCTTGTGGAACCGCCAGCATGTCGACCATGTACAAATAACGATTGCAGAAACGCTTGGAGTAGAAGGACGCGGTCCCTATTACGAAGAGTCCGGATGCTTGCGCGACATGATTCAGAATCACATGTTGCAACTTGTTTCGCTGGTTGCGATGGAGCCGCCCATATCTCTTGAGCCCGAGGCATCCCGCGATGAAAAGGCAAAGGTTTTGAAGGCTCTGCGTCCGATTTTGCCTGAAGATGTGGATCGCTGTGCGGTCAGAGGTCAGTATGGCGAGGGCTACATAAACGGTGAAAAGGTGCCGGGATATCGCCAGGAGGATAGAGTAGCGCCTGATTCAGCCACTGAGACTTATGCTGCGCTCAAGTTGACAATCGACAACTGGCGTTGGGCGGGTGTTCCGTTCTATGTGCGCTCGGGCAAGCGCCTGGCTAAATCATTGACTGAAATTGCTATCCATTTCAAACGTGCTCCTCACAGCTTATTTGCAGGATTGACCGGTTTGAAAGCCGGCCAAAAAATGGATGATGATTCGCTCAGCCCCAATGTGCTTGTTTTGAAAATTCAACCTGACGAAGGTATATCACTGAAGTTCGCCACCAAGCAGCCCGGTGCCACCACTCAAATCCGCTGGCTCAATATGGATTTCAATTATGGCACCGCATTTGGTGTAAGAAGCCCCAGCGCCTACGAACGCCTGATCCACGACTGCCTGCTTGGTGATGCTTCACTTTTTGCCCGCACCGATTCGGTCGAGACATCCTGGCGCTTCATTCAACCGGTTTTAGAGAATTGGGATATGGCCAAGCAAAAGAAGGGACCCCAACCGCGCTTTCCAAATTATGCGGCCGGTTCATGGGGCCCGGCTGAAGCAGATGAACTGATAGGCTCTACCGGACATACCTGGAGGCGCCTGTAATATGAGTTCCAGTACGGATAATCGCAAATCAACAACAGAGACGAACAATTTTCTTTCCGGGCGCCTTTCACAGGTCGACGTTCAACGTATAGAGCGCGAGCTGAAGGATCTCTGGAGAGCAATCGACGAGGCCAAGCCGGACAGTCAAAAGAGCGAGGAGCCAGTCAAAGTCACCGAAGGCAAAGACGCTGACGCCAGTCTGACGAGCACAAAACCAGCCAATGTAATGCGTGCGTGCACGGCTAATATCGTTCTTTTCAGCGAAGACCTGGACGCAGAAGTGCAGGCTTCCGCTGTGCTTGATGAAGTGGCGATACGGCATCCTTCCAGAGCAATCCTGGCAATTTCACGGCGTGCCTCAGAGCAAAGGCTCGAAGCCTGGGTTTCGGCGCGCTGCCATATGGCTGATTCGAAGAGTCTGAAGCAAATCTGCTCGGAACAAATAACTGTTCGTTATGACGGAGAAGGTACGAAGGAGCTGGCCAGTGTGGTATCGCCCCTGGTGATCAATGATTTGCCGGTGGTCTTGTGGTGGCGGGCGAATCGTCTAGATCGCGGTTATCTCGAACCGTTTTGGCGATTCATAGATATGTTGATTGTCGATTCTTTGAGAGCTGCAGATGCAAAAGGTTTCATCAAGGAGATGGCCGGCATCAGTGGTCAGACCAATAGAAAACCGCTCTTCGACCTCAACTGGGGGCGTTTGATTCCCTGGCGGCGTGCAATTGCCGATGCTTTCAGCGATGCGGCGCCGCCCATGTCTTTGCCTTCACTGCCGGGAATTTCCAGAGTCGTCATCTCATACGCCAGTGCATCATCGCAAGGCAGCCAGACTGCGATTCCCGTTCAGCCATTGCTTTTGCTGTCCTGGCTGGCCACACGCTTGGACTGGACCTCAAAGAAAGCCTCCTTCTCAGGCGGCAAATTTGCCGCTGAGTTCGCCGGCAAGAATAGCAGCGTAAGCGCCAGTATTCAGCCTTTTCAGAGCGACAAGCTGAGCGAAGGGGCGGTCTGCTCGGTGTCCATCGAAGCCGAGACTCCCTGCGATGGGAAACTCGTATTAGAGCGCATGATAGCCGAGCAGCGACCAGGCTCGCCATGTATTTATGTGCTCAGTGATTCCGACTGCCACAAAGGCGAGCCAGGCGCGGGAGTAGGTACAGGCGCCGAGAGCCTCGTTGAGTTGACCGAAGCACGCTTGATTGACTTTGCCATGGAATCGATGCCCGATGATCTGGTTTTCCGGCAAACTCTCGATTGCACGGCGAACCTTATCGATGCGGCTAAGTAGGAGGAAGAATGCAGTCTTCTTTAAGCGATTTGATCAAAACCAAAAACGTCAATGTTTTCGATAATTACGAAGCGTTGGTTGCGGCGACCGCTGATCTGTTTATCGAATTGGCGGGGCAATCTATTGCAGCCCGCGGCAATTTCGTAGTTTCGTTGTCGGGCGGCAGCACGCCTAAGGGTCTCTATTCCAGGTTGGCGGAAAGAGAAATTGCCTCAAAAATTGACTGGAGTAAAGTTGTCGTCTTTTTCGGTGATGAAAGAACCGTGCCTTACACGAGTCCCGACAGCAATCAGAGAATGATAACCGAACATCTATTGTCCAAAGTTCCTCTCAATCGAGAAAATGTTTTCGCCTTGAGCGATCCTGATATTGACCCGAAACAAACGGCTATCGATTATGAGCGCGCCATGCGCGTGTTTTTCCGTCTTGCTGAAAATCAGTTGCCTCAATTCGATTTCATGTTGCTCGGACTGGGAGATGATGGTCACACTGCTTCGCTTTTCCCTGGCTCGCCCGCCCTTCACGAAACATCGAGATGGTTTGTCGAAAACAAAGTCGAAAAACTGAATACGGTCAGGCTGACGACAACTTATCCTGTCATCAATAATTCTAGAAATATCGTCTTTCTGGCTAGCGGCAGGAGCAAAGCGGCGGTCTTCAAAGACGTACTGACAGGACCGGCCGGCAAATACCCCAGCCAGGCGGTGGCTGCCGAGAACGGCAAATTATATTGGTACGTCGACAAAGAGATTGCTTCAGAACTTTAGATTCAGTTGCAGAATAAACCATTCGGATAATGCAGAGGGGATGAAAATGGCTGACAAAGCAAAGATTGGACTGATCGGTTTAGGTGTCATGGGTGAAAACCTGGCTTTGAATATTGCCAGAAATGGATTCAAGATAGCTGTCTATAACCGCAGCACCGACAAAGTTGATGCTTTTGTTGCCGGACGCGGCAAAGACCAGCCTGTGATTGGTTGTCGCGATGAGAAAACATTTGTTGAAAGCCTGGAAAAGCCTCGCATGATTATTCTTCTCGTAAAGGCCGGCGAGGCAGTCGACCAGACCGTAGCAAAACTGTTGCCGGATTTGGAGAAAGGCGACATCATCATCGACGGCGGCAATTCGCATTTCACAGACACACAGAAGAGGGAGAAGGAACTCAAGGACAAAGGCATTCATTTTATCGGTTCGGGTGTATCAGGAGGAGAAGAGGGCGCGCTATGGGGCCCGTCACTGATGCCGGGGGGCGACAAGACCGCCTATGAAAAGGTGAAACCCATTTGGGAAGCGATTGCAGCTAAGGTGAACGACGGACCTTGCGTTACCTATTTAGGACCGGACGGAGCCGGACACTTCGTGAAAATGGTTCATAATGGTATCGAATACGGTGACATGCAATTGATCGCCGAAGTCTATGATGTAATGCGGCGCGGTCTCGATATGCCGGCAAGAGAGATTGCCGATGTCTTCGAAAGCTGGAATCAAGGCATTCTCGATTCTTTCTTGATCGAAATTACGGCAAAGATCCTTACTGTAGTAGATCCGGAAACTGGCAAACCTCTCGTCGACATGATCCTGGACAAGGCTGGTCAGAAGGGCACTGGCAAGTGGACGAGCGAAGCTGCTCTGGATCTGGGTATTGCAGTTCCGACAATTGATATGGCTTTAACAGGGCGGATGCTGTCTGCTATGCATGATATGCGCCAGGAAGCGTCAAAAATTCTCAAGTCGACCAGCAGCAGCACTAAACCTGTCGATAAGACGGTCAGGGACGAAATTCTAAAGGCTTTACACGATGCTCTTTATGCTTCGAAAGTCTGCAGTTACGCTCAGGGCATGGCGCTGATAAAAGAAGGTTCCGATTTTTATAAATGGAATATCGATATGTCTGAATGTGCCCGCATCTGGAAAGGTGGCTGCATCATCCGTGCCAAACTGCTCGAGGAAATTCGAGCCGCCTTTGCTCGCCGGTCGGATCTGCCCAATCTGCTCATGGATAAGGAATTCTCCAAGACTGTGCTCTCTTTTGAGGCAAACTGGCGCAAATCGATCGTTTTTGCAATTGAGCGTGCTATTCCGGTTCCGGCTCTTACCTCCAGCCTGGCTTATTTCGATAGCTTGCGCTCGGGCAGTTTGCCGCAAAATCTCACCCAGGCTCAAAGAGACTTTTTCGGCGCCCATACCTATCAGCGTGTCGATTCGCCGGAAAAGGGCTTTGTGCATACTGACTGGATACATCTGATCAAAGAGAAGACTGCTGCCAAATAGGCAGTAGATATGCTCGAAACCTATAAGAACGGCAAATCCCTTCTGCTTCCATTCATGCTCTAATAGAGCGATAGACTCGCTTGCGAAGAGAAGTTCCACTTACAGAAGACGATGCCAACTTATTCGGTCAATGCCGTCAACGTTGCCAGCTTCCCACTCGGGGAAACTGACAAAGTAGTGACAGTGTTCTCGGCGGAGCGAGGCTTGATCAAATGTGTAGCAAAAGGGGCTCGTAAGCCGGGTTCCAAAATAGGCGGGCGAGCGGAACTTCTGAATGTCAACAAATTGCTGCTGGCTACCGGGCGAACATTTGAGATTATCTCGCAAGCCGAAACTCTGGAAACTTTTCCCAAGCTGCGCGGGGACCTGGAGCGTCTGGCATACAGCTTGTATTACGCTGAGCTGACCAGTATTTTTGGTCAGGGACTGAATGAAGAGTCGAGCTCTTATTTTGATTTTTTGGTCATGTCTCTGCGCTTCCAATGCTTGTCAGACTCGGATCCGGCATATCTTTGCCTGATGTTTGAACTGCGCTTGCTCGATATTCTTGGATACAGACCTGAATTGACTGTTTGCGTCAATTGCCGCTCAGTTCTGAACGATCACGCCATTGCCGGTTTTCACTTCGAATTGGGAGGAATGGTATGCGAGCGCTGCCACCTTGAGGGCAAGCGCGTTAAGGTAACCCTCAGGGTCGCTGAAGATGAGGGGATTTACGAAACACCGGGAGTCGATAAACTCGACAAGCATGTCACCCCCATGGTCTGGAAGCGCTTAGTTCTAGCATCAGCTGGTAGCGATGTTCCCAGTCTCGACAAAGAGAGCGATATTGTCAAAAGAGCTACTCGTGCGGCGCATCGTGTTATCGAAGGATATATCGAATATCGAGCCGGGCGCCGTATCAAATCTCTCACCCTTCTGGAGAACGCTCAAAATCCCTGATTTCGTCGCGCATGTTGAAGGACAGTGGGAAATTTCCGACAATAGAGAAATATGCGCTCGGCTCGAATTTGTCACCGCGAAGGTGCTAACCTCTTATTATTGACATAGGCTTGGTCAGCCGGTTCGGCATATGAGCGAAAATCCTATCTTACTAATCGTTGAAGACGACAGAACGCAGCAAAAAGTGCTTGGTCTGCTTGCTGAAAAGTATGGCTTCGATATGGTCATCGCGGATACCGGTGCCAAAGCGCTGGTCGAGCTGGACAGCAGTGAAATCAATTTTGATGCGGTTCTTATGGATATAAGAATGCCCGACATGGATGGTTATGAATGTACAAATTTGATAAGGTCGCGCGAATCTATCAGCGGCAAGCATATTCCTATAATCGCAATTACAGCATACGCTTCCGATGCCTACAAAACAAAATGCTTGGCGGCCGGCGCTGATGATTATCTGAGCAAGCCTTTCGACGCTGAAGACTTTCGCAAGATTCTACTCAAATGGGCGTACAATCCCAATAAACCGAATTTGAAACTTTTGCCGGGTTCCCGAGAATAGGCCCTCGGTCCATCAAGTTTCTTGTTCAGGATGGTATTGCTCCTCTTCTATATTAAATGTCCAGGCGACTGCTTCTTTTGCCGTTCTCATGAAGGGCGGGACGCGCAAAAAGTACTCGCGAAAACTACCGTCCGGTTCTGGCGTGGAATTCTTTACTCGCACCATCACTAGTGGCTCATCGCCGGTCATGCGCTTGCGATAAAGAGTGCCATACTGATCTTCGTTGATTATGTCCGCTTTCGACTCCAAAAGATATCTGGCAATCCCGAATCGCTCCATCATTAGTCTTCTGACTTCCAGGTTTATCTCGCCATCAATTTCCTCAACCGTTAGAGTTGCCGGTGCCAGGGCTGTTTTTTCTTGAACCACAACTCCGTTGACTGCGTACACAGAATAGCCGTCATCATATTGAAGCGCAGGACCCGTTACTGAGTGCAAGCGACCATCCTCATCAAGGCTGAATATTCGAGGCGGTTTTGAAACAAATGCAATTTCTGAGAATGGGCAGAGTGGGGCGCGGTTGGCAAGAAAGATGCGCAGATTTTCTATAGTGGCAATAGTTGTCTCATCGTAAAAATGACTCAAGCCTGCATCGATGAGGAAAGTAAAATTAGCCAAGCGCTCCAGCTTCGGCTGCCAGACGATATTGTTGAAGCCTACGGCCAGTTGTCCTGTGAACCAGAGACCGCTTGAGCCTGTGTCCTCTATTGCAGCAAGAGCTGGCATATAGGACTCGTAAATCGTCGGCTCGAGATTCTTTGCGCTCAATGCATGGGCCAGAATATTTGCTGTTTCTTCTCCAAGTTGCTCAAGAAACTGACCTTCTAATTCGCCCTGCTTTACCATTTCATCTCGAACCAGTGACGTTGCATCGCCCCTCTGTCTAAATATGCTCAGCGCCGCGCGCTCGGTCGTACCCATATTGGACAGATTTTGAACGGCCGTTCGCAACTGTCTGTTTCTTACAGTCTCCGCCTGCCAGTCTATATTATGCAGATCAACTATACGTCCAGGCATGCCGCCGTCTGCAAAGCAAGTATCGCTGCAGATCCACTTTCCTACTTCCGGGCTGACCGCACCGTCTAATTCGCTTTCCAGTTGCGACACGATTGATTCAAAAAAGCCCAGTCGTGTATCTATGCTCTCACCCATCGGCCTACCGAATACCGAGCTTACCGTATACGAGCTGAGCGGACCGCTCAGTCCGCTCAGGCCGCTCAGGCCGCTTAGACCTTTCTGCAGATGCGCCTCTTCACCACTCTTCTCCTGTCCACTATTCAGTTGCCGCCTTTTGGAAAGTAATGTCTGAATATCCTCATCAGTGATTCTTTCGTTTAAGGTAGCAACTGCTTTTTTCCAAACGGGCAGGGTCAGCCTCTCTTCAATGAATGCCCAGGTCTGCGGGTCGGCCAGTGAGCGAATTCTCAGCAAAGCTGGAATCAGCATCAGCTGCATCGGGCTATCGACTAATACTATATGCGGTGGCGGTAATCGCAGCAGGCTGTAGAAGCTTTCAATGATTTTCTGCAGGTCGTCATTCGAAAGAGGTTCAATTGCGCCAGCAAGTTTTTTGTCCCAATGTTGCCGGTAATTCCTGAGCAGCATCCGAGTTTGTGCCGAGAGCAACGAGAGTCTTTTCTTTGCATTTTTCTTTATCAAGCCGATCATTCCAATATGTGGCGGTGATTGCTTGATCATACCCGGCTACCAGGCGTTCGGGTCGGACATTGCACCAAGAATCTAAGAGCTACCTATAGCCAATGTATGGAGGTCAAGGATTTCTGGAAGGCCGGCCGGTATTTCTCGTACAACGTCTTTGTTTCAGCCTCAAATACCAATTCTTCAATGAGACAATCTTTGCCCTCAGGTCTTGCGTCTACAAAGATTCCCCAGTAGTAGTTTTGTGGTTGCAGCTGACTGTTGTGAAAAACGCCACAGACCGAAAGAACGGCTCTGCTATTTAGAATTATCGTCTCCATATGCTCCATCCGAAAGCGCGGACCGCCAATGCCCGTTTCGGAATTAGTAAACTGGTTATTACCGATATTGCCCAGAATGTCAGCCATTTTAGAAAGCAAATATTGTGTCTGAGGGGGGCAGGGATGCTTGTCGCTCTCCATGCTCGAGAAAATCTGGCGAGGCGCCCGAGCAAGAAGTTCCCTCAAGATTTGCGAATCACTACCTGCTGCTGCCCCGCCGCGATAGAACGATGTAATGCTGACTTCTTCAGCATCTCTTTTTTCCCTTGGATGAAATGAGCGGCGCCAATTTCGCCCCATTCCCCCGTAGAGAATTTCGCCTCTTCTGAAAGAGTCCGGAATTACAATCGATTTGATCACACCGAAACTTTCTACAGGCACTTCTCAATCGACTCTAGTGGTACTGTAAAAGCACTGGTTTTGGCATCGTGTTCTGGACGCCGGCGGCGCGCGCTCGATTTTCAGCTTGCTGGTATTGCAAGAGCGCTTCAGTATATTCTCGCTGCGCTTGCCTTTCCAGTATCTCCAGCTGTGCTTTGATGCGCTGCTGTTCTTGTCGTTCGCGTTCTTTGACCTTTTCTTCCTCCAGCTCTTTATGCTTCTCGTCGTCTTTGCGTTTTTCAAAATCCTTTTCGGTTTCATTAGGATTGCGCCCTGTCGATGGGCCGAATCTTGTTCCATCTGTCGGACGAGCTCCACCGCCAGGGATATTCCAATTCTCTCTGTTCGTGGCGATGTCTACATCACGGTCGCTGACACGCGCAAGATCGTTTTTTGCTCCCCAGTTATTGTCCAGTCTGAACGAACCATCAGGATTAAGACTGATATTCATCGCATGCATGCCATGGCCGTTTCTTCCACCGCCCGGTAAGAATGGGGCGTTTACTCCAATCTGACCTGATTGTCCTGTTTCCCTCTGGAATTCGCCCAGTTTCTGCCTTAATTCGTCAGTGTTTTTGAACGTGCTTATTCTCAGATCGGCAGGATATCCAGCCGGGGGTGTCAAACCTTTACCGTCCCTGAAGAGGCTGGTACTGGCAAATACAGCACCGTCTGCGCCACCGATCGCCTTATTGAGATGGGCGACGTCCCAGATGCCTACCTGCGGTCCGTCACCCTCATAACGTAGTTTGCCGCGCGCGTCTCTTGTAAAAAGCCCTTCATTTGTGGATGTCTGACTTGAACGAGCTCCTCGCTCGCCGGCGTGCGCGGCCATGTAAACATTGGAAGCGTTTTCGATGCCGTCAGCTGAGGTCCTTCCGCCTTCCCGCTCGGATTTTAAATCAGCGGCCAGCTGTCCGGCAAAGGCAGCATAGATTTGTCCGGCTGGGCCCTGCTTGCCATTGTCGCCGTAATTTTGTGAGTTGACCGTCCTCGAAGCTTCGAAATCGGGCTTAAGGCTCAGAGAATCTACATGAACGACCCGTTCTTTGCCAGGAATGATTTCACCTTTCGGTCCTTTTCGATCTTGTTCTCTGGCAGTAGTAAAGCCATTATTGGCGAGATCTCTTGTGCGTTCCGCCACTTTGGCAGGGTCCCCGGCTTCCAGCTCTTGCTTGCCTATGGAATGCAATGCACAGGTCATATGCTGGCCTTGATTAACGTAACGGTCAGGGTTTTCCGTTCGCAAGGCTGAGTCTTTGACAATGTTTTGACGGTCTGCAGCTGTCAGGTAGTCGACTTGACCGTCTTTCAGCCGTCCACCCGGCTGTTTCTCGAGTA
>CAZBOX010000235.1:0-9870 GCA_964493595.1 uncultured Candidatus Obscuribacterales bacterium
CACCCTTCGCCAGAGCACCGGTAGCTGTTCCCGGAATGCAAGAGATAGCAACTACTGAAGCAACCACGCAAATGCGAGGGCGCCAATTCACCCTTGCAATCGTCTTCTTTCCGGCAAAGCCGACTGAAGCAGCCAAGAACTTTGTTCTTGCATACTCCGTCAGAGTCTCGTTCGCCAGTCTCATTGCTCTGGCCAAACGACGCGCACTCCTGGCAAAATTTCTGCGTGCTTTCTGGTGCAGCATTTTTGCGATTGAGGCTTTCATTGATGCGGATTGCTCCTGGATTGAGTAGACGACTTACAGTGATAAGAGGGCAAAAAAAATTATTGATTACACCGAGGTAACCAATAATTTGGATGGAAACGTAAATTTTGTACGTCCGGATTGGCGTCGAGAAGCCAATCTGAATCGATCAAGTAAACCTGAGGCAGCCTTTCTCTGTGGAGCAAGATTTCGGATTCCGTTGTTTCCAGTGGCAAGGCGACCTAATCATGCCGGCCTCGCCCAAAAGCCGTCAGCTTTCCAAATGTTGCCCGGCAACCTACGGAAAGAAATCCCCTATTGAAATAAAAAATACCATATATCTAAAAAGCTGAAAACCCTGCGTCACTGATGATTACGTTAAGTTGTCAAGCAAATGCTTTCTTTGTTCTCGCTTTGGTCCGAGGGGCACAAATTTTTCTTTCTGGTAATCATCTCCGCGCTCTGCTAAAAGTTTCGAAAAAATCTACCTGCGGTTAACGCGCCCGGCTCGGCAGCAAAATAGTGTTAGTATTTTTGCGGGAGAATTGCGCGCTCTCGAAGAAAATGGTTTCGGACTCAGTTCCGATTTGTCAGGCAGGGTACCAGTCGGTTGCTGATGAAATTCAAACAGTGCACACGAAGATCCCGGGTGATCGACGAATCAGTTGTTGCACTGACCGTCAGTCATGCGCTCAAGAAATACACAACCGCCCTCAAAAGCCGCCGGGTTTTACCAATCGTCTGCGCTGCAGTGACTTCCGGTTTGGTATTCGAGCAAGGTGCAGGTGCACAAGGTTTTGCTCAACCCAATCTCGCTCCCATTACACTCAGCCAGAATGTCAGGACTGACCCGGTTCCCAACCCGACCGTCATTCCTACCGACGTCACTCCCATTCCGATTGGGCAAGAGCGCGAGCTGATTCGTCCGGGCTATCGCTTTTACTTGATGCAAAAGTTGCCCAGGAAAATGTGGTTCAACGCGACAGTTGAAACCAGTCAGCGTCTTGAAACAAACGTATTTTTCACTAACAATAATCCGCGCCCCGACTATGTTTTTCGGGTTCTGCCCAATATATCGCTTGGATACAATTTTTTGCCTCATACCAGTTTTTACTGGAACTATTTCGTCATCAAAGACGTTTTTGCAGACAACGGAATTCTCAGCTATCCGACTACTCAATCGCTTGCTGGTGGATTGAGGCACGAAATTCCGATCAACAATCGCACCAACCTTCAACTGGATGTGCAGGCTCGTGAACTCTGGCAGGCTGCCGGACTGCGCCAGTCCGACATTATTCCATCAATCACGGCGACGCGCGTATTCACCCCTCGCTGCATTGGTTTTGCCAACATACAAATGCAGATGCGCGGAGCATACCCGTTCAACGGACCGAGCCGTGAAATCGATCCGTTCTACACTCTGGGCGTGCTGTATCGTTGGAAGCAATGGACTTTCTCGGCAACTGACACATTTGTCACCAACTATCGAGGCAGCAATGCGATTCCGCCGCAAGGCAACGTTGCGATGATTGCCGATTTCGAGGTAAACAGACCAATTCACAAAAAGCTGCCCGGTGTGGTGGCATTTGTGCGAGCCGAACCAATTTGGAACTGGTCGTCACATGCATTTCCCGGCTTGAGCGGATTCGACTTCCGTCTTTTCAGCGGGATCAGAATGTCGGTTAGCAAACCTTCTTATTCCGCGGACTTCAATAAGTTGCGCGAGCAAATTCAAGGAAACGATTCCGGGTCCGGCTATCCATCTAATAAGACCAAAAAACAGACATCTCCTGCTGCTCCAAGTTCGTCAGGTTCTGGCAATTCGGGCTCAGGCTCCGGAAATTCAGCTGATCCAAATGCCGGCAGCGACACCCCTCCTGATAGTTTATTGCCGTTGCCTCCGTCCTCCCAGAATCCCTCAGGTAATGGTGGCGCCGGTGGTGACATAGCAGACGCATCCGGTGCGGCTGAATCTAGCCGGCTGCCTATCTCCCAGAATGAGCCCAGCCCGACCGGTTTGAATCCTGCCGATCTGACGCCGGCAGTCAAGTCTGAAGAACTTTAGACTGTCAATCGGATAACTTCCAAGAAGCACTCTATCTGCCGATCTTTTGAATTATTTCGTTGGTAATGTCGGGGCTCGTGTTTCTAATGTCGGCGCCGCCGAAATATATGCCATCTAGATCGATTACCAGGTCATATCCTCTTGCTTGCGCAATGGACGCGACCGCCTCTTCAATTTCAGCGCGAGATTCTGCATCTCCTTTGCCTACCATCTCTGCAAGCGCCTTTTGTTGAGTCTCGACCAGTATCTTGCGACGCGCTTCCTCTGCGGAAATTTCACCTTCCGAACGTCCATCCTTGCGCATCTTTTGAAGAACATCTATCGCCTCTTTTGCCGCCTGACGAAGTTGACTTTCTGCCTGTGCTTTCAGTAATTGACGTCGTCTCTGCGAGGGCAGTGCCGCTGCTACTCTTGCGCTGTTGAAACAGGCTGTCTTTCCAGGGTCGGCAAGTTTTTTCGGTGCAGAACCTTCATGTGCTGTAAGGGACTTTAATTGCACGTCCTTTGCCGGTTGCGCGGGCTCTTTTTTTGCAGCTGGCTCATCGGCCAGGACGCCGCTTACAGAAACGGCAGCGCACAGGATGAAAGCAACCGCTAGTCTAGCTCCGGACATCTCATTTTTTTCCTTTTGTGCTCTTTTGCTGTGGCTCTTCTGAGCGAATCATATCCTTATATGAGTATCTGAAGACCTCTATGAAATTTTTCTGCGGAGCTAAAATTATTACCGGTTTTTGTCCTTTTGCCGCAGCCAGAGCATCGGCTCTGGCGCTGATTTTACTGGCAGTTTCTTTATCCTTTTCCAGATAAGCGCTATTTCGATATTCTTTTATCGCTTCATCAAGTTTTCCATCCTTCTCATATATCTGCCCGAGTAGGAAAAATGAAAGCGAGTCTTCGACATTTTGTTCTGTTGCTTTTCTTAAGGCTGCCTCCGCTTCAACAGTTTTATTTTGCTTTAGATATATCTGTCCCATACTAGAGTGAATGTTTTTGACTTTCTTTTCCTTGGCGATTTCCAGTTCTCTCAGGGCTTCTTCGAATTTCCCTGCTGCTGCCAGCATGTCGCCTCGCAGCTTGCGCAAGTCGCCCATATCAGGTGCTTCTGCTATCGCTTGATCGATCGTTTTCAATCCATTCTCTACGTCGCCGTCACGCCAAAGGGAAATTGCCAGGCCGACCCTGGCATCAGTTTTTTTCTTGTCGATGGAAACTGACTTTTGAAAAGAATTTTTGGCTTCCAATATTTTGCCTGCTTGCAGGTAGCAAAAACCCAGTAGTGATGCGAGATCTGCATCAGACTTGCTGTCGGCTGGGGCGCTTTTGAGAATCTCAATGGCGGCGTCGAGATTGTTGTCTTCTTTCTCGAGATTGGCAAGCATCAAATAATTCACGCTGCTGTCAGGCTTCATCTTCATGAGTACCCGGCATTCTTCCTTGGCTTCTTTGTGCATTTTTTCGAGCACATACAAGTTTAGAAGCCTTGTGTGTATGTCGATGTCATCGCCGTCAATCTCACGAGCTTTCTCGAGCATCTCGATCGCTCCCAGGCGATCGCCGTGGAAGAAGAGAAATTCTGCGCGTTCTATCTCTTTGCCGGCAGAACGCGCGAAGGCCACCTGGTCGGCTCCCGCGGCCAAGAGGCTGAGGGCGAGCACTAAAGCGGAGCTTATCTGTTTTCCGATTTGCCTTGTTTTCATAATAAAGCCTGGCTTGGCTCCAGGCTACCGGTTCTGGTGGATAGACACAATACCATTTCAGGGTTTTCCCCATCGAATCGGCTCAGGTGTTGTCGTAAATTGTTATCGTCCAGAAGGCGCCCTTCAGGCGTTCTTAAATTTACTAAGTCAATTCTAGTCAAATAAGCACCAGAGCGAAAATCTCGCTGTGAGCAATGTTGTCGCCGGTTTTTAAACGCAGCGAAGGTATGTTGTTTCAAAACTAGCGCTGCAAGGCGCAAGTTTTGCCAAGCCGCCGTTTGGTGGTGCACCCTGGCCGCTCGAGTGTGCTTAGACGATCACACAGTCTCCTTGCGCTTTATGCGTAAGCGAGTCTCAATGCCCTCACGGAGGATAAAGTCATGACACTAAGAGGTATTCCGCCTGTAAACGACGAACCAGAAGTTCAAGAAGATCAGGCTCGAGCTCAAGGTCACAGTCAAGATCAAGCACAAAATCAGGGGGCGAGTACCGACACATTTTATGATGCCTTTGCCTCGCCATTTCAGGAGAAAGGGGTCTTCAGCACGCCTGAAGGTCTGTGTGTAATGTCGCTTGGAGTTTTGCTTCCTTCCGTTCTCATTTGCGCGGTCGCAAGCACCTGCTACGAGCGGCTCACTCTCATGTTACTAAAACACCCGCTCGAAACATTGATAGAATTCGCGCTTGCGGCAATGGTTCCTTTCGCAAACCATCTCGTCTGGAAATCGCTGTCGCGCGATGACAGGCGCTTTGCCAAACGTCGCGGCATCCTCAACGGCATGGCTATTGGCACATCGTCGCTTATAGCGGCAGTCGGTTGGGCTGCTGTAGTAATGCAGTATCCTACTGTTGACGAGTCGACCGGATATCCATATTCCGCACCATTCGTCACGATCGCTGTAATTGCCTCAATCGCCTCCGCTGTTTCAATCTATTTGGCGAATGCACTGCGACTTTCGCGCGAGCTGCGCAGTTCGCGATTGCAGACTGTGCTTTACGCCTTCATGGGAGTGATTTTTTCGACACTCCTGTTTGTCGGCGCCGAGGCACGATCTATTTGTATTCGCGTCGCTGAATATATGTCTACATCCGAGAGTATTGCTGAAAGAAAGAGCGGTCTCGACTTCTTGCGCCAGACCAATCCGGAGCGCGATTTGATGATGGAGTGCGCCAATCCGAAAGCAGCCGGTATACCTGGACTATTCATACGTATCGAGCCGACCACCCAGCGTCAATTGTATTTTTCCGTCACCGGCAGACCATTTAGAGACG
The DNA here is from genome assembly GCA_964493595.1 of uncultured Candidatus Obscuribacterales bacterium. Taxonomy (GTDB): domain Bacteria; phylum Cyanobacteriota; class Vampirovibrionia; order Obscuribacterales; family Obscuribacteraceae; genus QKMZ01. The sequence goes on from CAZBOX010000235.1 coordinate 5,279, forward strand.
ACAAATCGTCTGATTTTGCGTCGATGCCTGATGACTATCTGCAGCGACATGTGGTTGGTGCGCCAGTTTCCGGTCTGTCACTGATCCGGTCGGCAATGACAGGAGTCGTTAATCCTACTACTCTGAGTGCCACCATAAATTGGACTTTCGTTTTCAAAAACCGGACATATCAAAAGCAAGAAGCTCGTGCGGAAATCGGATTGCCTGAAGGCGCTGTCGTTTCTCAAATGACAGTCTGGCCGGATGGTCAACCTAAGAATGCACGTTTCAATGTTTCCGGACCTGCAGCAAATGCTTTCAAGTCGGCTATCGAAGCCGGACACGATGCACCAGCTATTGTGACCGATCTCGGTCGCGGACGCACTCTTTTGCACTGCTATCCTGTGCCGGCGCAGGGTGAGATGAAGGTTCGCGTCGCCGTTGTTGTTCCGTTGAAATTGCACACTCTCACCGATGCCTCTGTTTCGCTGCCACGCTTCATAGACAACAATTTTGCAATCGCAACCGACAATACAATGAGCATTCGCTCTCCGCAAAAGTTAGCGATGAATCTCAAAGGCATTCGCTCCGGCGAGTCCGCAACGGGAGAAAATGTCCTATCCGGCATCATCAAAGAAGAAGATCTCTCGGGCTCTGGGCTTTCGATTCGCGTGACGCGTCCGGCTGCGCTCGGACCGCATATCGTCAAAGATCCTTTCTTGAAAGCCGGTTCTTTCATTGTTCAGACAATCAAGAAAATCGAAGCACCGGCTCCCAGTCATCTCGTAGTCGTCATGGACGGCTCGCAAAGCGTGAAGGAGCATTTGAAAGAGTTGAAAATCGCTTTGAAGAAGTTGCCTGAGTCGATGCCAAAATCAGTCATTATCGCGTCGGATCAAAATGGCGTTCCTGAAGTAATGAGGTTCGATGAGGGTTTGAATAAGCTTGAGACGATGAATTTATCTGGTGGACAGGACAACTTGCAAGCCGTTGTAAAAGCGGCGGAACTTGCCGGCGAGTCTAAGGGTGGCAGCGTATTGTGGATACATGGACCACAACCGAGCTTTAATGAGGAAATCTACATTATGGCTCCCTACATTGCCGCACCTAAGTTCTACGAATTGGCACTGGATAACGGAATTATGGATGCCCACGAGTTCTTCAAGAATCATCGTGAGATAGGACCATTCACTGCCATTGCTCGCAGTGCCACTGCCGGTGATGACCTGGAAAGATTTATCGCCAAGTGGCAACCGGGTGGCACGGATTTTGCCGTCGGCTACAATGCGGTCGCCAGCGCCGAAGTCACGAAGAATTTGACGTCTGCCCAAGCCTCCGAAATTGCCTGTCTTGCTGCGAATGAGAAGGTTGGTTCGTTGCTTCATGACGGCAAGATTGCCAAAGCTGCCGTCATAGCTTGCGCGCACAACATCGTCACTCCTGTGTCTCTGGCTTCCGTCTTGCCGAATGTCAACCGCACCAACTATGCAGCAGCGACCGATTTCGGGCAAAACCAAGTAGCAACCGCAGTTCTTCAAGGCACTGCCGGTGAGGATCCCTCTTCTGACCAGGGGGCGAGCTATTCTCAGCGCAAGTATGAGGAATACTCAAATTACTCGCCGGACATTCAGGGTGCCACCAACGGGACAATCTCGCCGCGCAGCGAGGATGCCACTTTTATAGCCGGCGTCAATACCGCTGGTACAGTGCGAGTCAACAACATTGCCAATCTGGAAGCAATGCTGAATATTATCGCCACTGGGTTTGAACTTTTCGGTCTCATTGTCGGTGGTGCCATGGCCGTCAAGGCTGTTTACTCCATGATCCAGCGTTTACCCAGGGAGCGCAATGGCATGACACATTCAGCGCTGCTTGCTTACGGCATAGTCACCATCTGCGGAGGTTTGGCTGTCCCTGCAACGATTAATTGGTTGGTTGCATCAGCCAGGGACGCCAATCTCTTTAGCTGAGAACAAGTCGATCGCAGCTTGCTTTCACGCTAATCACATTCACACGCAGTCAAATGCGCATCAAACGAGGTGTAAATAACAGAGCTTAAACCACGACCGCAAAATGCCAAACTGTGAGGGCGACGCAACAACGTCGTCCTTGCGGCTTTTAACAAGCGGTTTTCAGCTTGCCTTGCTGGCTAGTTCGCTACGCCGTGACGGAAGCCTTGCGATTTTCGATAGGCACGTAAGGGCGCTCATCAGGACCGGTGTAGATCTGTCTCGGGCGAGCAATCTTTTGATTCTCGTCAAGCAACATCTCTTCCCACTGTGCAAGCCAGCCAGGCATGCGGCCCAGCGCAAATAGCACTGTGAAGTAATCGGTCGGATACCCCATTGCCTGATAGATCAAACCGGAGTAGAAGTCGACGTTCGGATACAGTTTGCGCGAGATGAAATAGTCTTCTTCCAGAGCGATGCGTTCCAGTTCGAGCGCGATTTCGAGTTTGGGATTGAGCCCCGTCTGTTCGAATACGTCATAAGCAATCTTCTTAATGAGTTTGGCGCGTGGGTCGTACGACTTGTACACGCGATGTCCAAAGCCCATGAGGCGTTTCTTTCCTTCTTTCACACTCTTCAAGAAGTCAGGGATGTTCTTCATTGAGCCAATCTCGTCGAGCATTTTTATCACCGCTTCATTGGCGCCGCCATGCAGCGGACCATAGAGCGCGGCAATGCCGGCAGAAACGGAGGAGAACAAGTCGACATGCGACGAGCCTACACCGCGCACTGCACTGGTGGAGCAGTTTTGTTCGTGATCCGCGTGCAGAATCAAAAGAACTTCCAGAGCGCGTTGCAGCACTTTATTTGGTTTGTGCTGCCCGCCGATGCTGAAAGTCATGTTGACGAAATTGCCCACGTAGTCAAGATCGTTGTCGGGAAAAACGAACGGAAGCCCGCGTGAATGGCGGAAGGCAAATGCGGCAATGGTTGGAGCCTTCGCCAGCAAGCGCACGCGTTGCAGAAAGCGATTGTCGGGATCTTGAATGTTCTTCGCGTCGGGGTAGAAAGTGGAAAGCGCGCTAACAGCACCAAGCAACATTCCCATGGGATGCGCGTCGTAACGGAAGCCCTCGAGAAACTTGGTGATATTTGTGTGCACATAGGTGTGGTACTTGATTAGCTCAGTCCACTGATCGAGCTGCTGTTGATCGGGCAGCTCGCCCTTATTGAGCAAGTAGGCAATTTCAAGAAAAGTCGACTTTTCAGCCAGTTGCTCAATCGGATAACCCCGATAGCGCAGAATGCCTTTGTCGCCATCTATAAATGTGATCGCGCTGCGGCAAGCTGCAGTGCTCATGAAAGACGGATCGTAAGTCATAAGGCCAAAATCGTCGTCGCTGATTTTGATTTGCCTCAGGTCATTGGCTCGGATCGTGTTGTCAGTAATCGGCAGCTCGTATTTCTTACCCGTACGATTGTCCGTAATCGTCAGTGTTTCATTAGACACAGTCAGTTCCTCCAAATGACGCCGAATAATCTAGGGCATCGATACTTTTGCACGTGCAGGGGCTACCTGCAATAACCTACGATTGGTCGCTCATATCGCGAGAAAGGCTCAAGTTGAGCATCTCTCTAATCAGCATCAGCTCTCGCGGCATTCTTTCTTTCATACGCGTAAACAATTCGTCGTGAGACTCGAGCTCGCGGTGCCACAAGTCTTTGTCGATGTGCATCAACACATCGAATTGTTCTTGACTGAAATTCTGAATGCCGGTCCAGTCAATATCTTTGTAGCGCGGCATGAATCCGAGGAATGTTTGGGCAGCGCCCGCTTTGCCATGAACGCGATCCGAAATCCACTTTAGAACGCGCATGTTTTCACCAAAACCTGGCCAGATGATTTTGCCATTGTGATCAGTGCGGAACCAATTTACGCAGAAGACGCGCGGGGGATTTTGGACCATATGTCCCATTCTGAGCCAGTGATCGAAATAATCGCCCATGTGATATCCGCAGAAAGGCAGCATGGCCATGGGGTCGCGGCGCACTTCGCCGACTTTGCCGACGGCGGCTGCGGTTGTCTCGGAGCCCATCGTCGCTGCCATATAGACACCGAAATCCCAGTTGATCGATTGGAATGTGAGTGGAATGACCGACGGACGACGTCCACCGAAGACGAAGGCGCTGATGGGAACGCCTTCCAGGTTGTCCCACTGATCATCGAGCGATGGGCACTGATCGATACCCACTGTGAACCGGCTATTCGGGTGGGCAGCCTTTCTTCCGCAGTCCGGAGTCCAATTTCTGCCTTGCCAGTCGATTAACTCAGCCGGCGCCTCATCTGTAAGCCCTTCCCACCAGACGTCTCCATCCGGCGTCAGCGCGACGTTTGTAAAGATGCAGTTCTTGCTCAGTGTGGCAATTGCGTTCGGATTGGTTTTGGCGGAAGTGCCGGGAGCCACGCCGAAAAAGCCTGCTTCCGGGTTGATGGCATAAAACTTGCCATCCTTGCCCGGTCGTATCCAGGCTATATCGTCGCCGATTGTAGTTACGTCCCAACCTTTAAAACTGTTAGGCGGAATGAGCATGGCGAAATTCGTCTTGCCGCAAGCACTTGGGAAGGCAGCCGCTACATAGCACTTTTCACCGGAAGGCGCTTTG
>CAZBOX010000236.1:0-9813 GCA_964493595.1 uncultured Candidatus Obscuribacterales bacterium
CACGAGCAATCTTGTCGAACTCTTTGTAGGTGATGCCGGGCTTGAGACCGCGACGCGCTGCTTGATTGGCTTTGAGAACGATGTTGTAGATTTCCTGGATGCGCTTGCTCGGCTCTTTTCCAGGCACGAAAGCGGTGCGCGTAATGTCCGAGCAATAACCACCAGGGAACAAACCGCCAAAATCCATGATCACAGGCTCGCCTGCACGCAACTTGCGGTCGCCCGTAGCGTGGTGCGGAATAGCCGAATTGGGACCGGCTGCGACGATCGAAGTGAAGCTGTTGCTGATCGCTCCATAGCGTCTCAGCCGCATATCCAGCTCGAAAGCCACCTCGTTCTCGCTCATGCCAGGGCGAATCAGGGCTGCCACTTCGTTGTAGACCTTGCTGGTGATGCGGCAGGCTTTCCGCAAGAGCTCCACTTCCGTCGCGTCCTTGTACTGCCTGAAGCGCTCGACCACATGTTGCGTAGGAACCAGCTTGCCTTTCAACTCGCTTTTCCAGATATCGGCAATCGACACCGGAATATGCGCAGCCTCGAAACCTATGCGGCTCGTCTTGGTGAGCTTCGCAAGAGCCAGAGCCTCGTTGATGTGCTCGGTGATTTTCTTGCCGCGGACGACCTTGACCAGCTTGTAATCTTTGGCCTCGGTTACGGCGCGGGTGTAATAACGGGCATCGGTGACGATGAAAGCATGCTTCTTGCTGATCACGAGAACAGCGGTTGTGCCGCCGAAACCGCTCAGATAGAGCACGTTCTGGTTGTCGCCTTCGCTGACACGCACGAGAAGCGCGTCAATTTTGTGCTTTGCAAGGGACTGCTGCAGTTTTTTCAATCGAGTATTCATGACCCAATACTGTAGCAGACGTCGCAGCCCGTTAGTAGGGGAGGCGACGTCGCCTCCCCTACCGGCAGGACTCCTTACTTCTTGCTGGCGAACTCGGCAGCCAGTTCGACCAGGGTCTGCACGGCGAAGCCCGTGGAACCCTTGGGGTCGACACCGAATTCGCGGTCGCGGAAGGCCACGGACGCGATGTCCAGGTGGATCCACGGCAGCTCTTCGCCGGCGAACTGACGCACGAACCAGGCAGCCGTCGTGGCACCGGCACCGGCAGGACCGCCCGTGTTCTTCAGGTCGGACATCTCCGCCTTGTTGAAGTCACGCAGCTCCGGCCACATGGTCAGGTGCTCGTACTGCTCGCCGACACGCTCACCGGCCGCCTTCAGCTGGCGCGCGAAGGCGTCATTGTTGCTGAAGAGACCGGCAGCCACGTCGGAGTTGACCTGGCGGATGGCACCGGTCAGGGTGGCGACGTCGACGATGCGCGTCACGCCCGCGTTGCGCGCGTACGTGATCATGTCTCCGAGCGTGAGACGACCCTCGGCATCGGTGTTGTCCACCTCCACCGTGATGCCGCTCAGCATGCGGATACGGTCGCCCGGCTTGAAGGCGCGACCACTGACCATGTTCTCGACCGGAGCCATGTAGGCCTTGACCGAGATGGGCAGCTGCAGGTTGGCGATCGCCTGCAGAGCAGACAGTACCGCGCCGCCGCCCGACATGTCGCGCTTCATATGGCGCATGCCGTCGGCCGGCTTGAGGTCATAGCCGCCCGAGTCGAAGCAGACCGCCTTGCCGACATAGCCGAGCACTTCCTTGGTGGCGCCGGTGGGCGGCGTGTAGACGAGCTCGATCAGGTAATACGGCTCGTCCGAGCCCTTGCCCACGTTGATGATGCCCTGCGCACCGATGAGAGCCAGCTCCTCGGGATTGAGAACCTTGCAGGTGATGAGCCCGCCCGACTCCTCGGCGACGCGCTTGGCCTCCTCGACGAACGCCGTCGGGGTCAGCTCGCCGGCCGGCAGGTTGGACAGGTCGCGCGCGTAGTTGACCGCCTGAGCGACGATGCGCCCCTTGGCCAGCGACTTGCGGACCTTCGTGCCCACCTTGTGCGCCGAGAGGAAACGCACCTCTTCCAGCTCCGGACGGGCCGTGTAACCGAGCACGCCGACGGTCTTGTTGTGGTTCACCTCGTAGTCGATGAGGACCGAAACCGTGGCCGCCAGCTCAGCGAACTGAGCCGCCGTCACCTTGGTGCCGGAAAGGGTGGTCTCGGCGACCGTGACTTCGTTGATCTTCTGGGCGCGAGCAAGCTTGAAGGCGGCGACGAAGGCCTTGCGAAGCTTGGCGGTGGTCAGCTCGCTGCGCTTGCCGACGCCGAAGAAGATGGTGCGCTTGGCGCTGATGGCGCCGAACGGGTAGTGAAGCAGGGTCTGACCGACCGCGCCGGTGAACTTCTCCAGCGCTGACTGCGCGGCGACGGTGCCACCGGATGCGGTATTGATGTCGTGGAAGAGACCGGACTCGGCCTCGCCCTCGAAAGTAGCGATCAGGAGCGCGTGCGTGTCGATCTTGGCAAAACCGCGCTGAGTGGTGTTGAACTTCATGGTATGTACCTCACGTTCATGCTCTGGAGCGCCGCGTCACGACGGGTGACGGGCGCGCCTCGAGCGGTCTGATGAAACTTGGTTACGGTCGACAGGCTGAGCGAATCAGCTGTTGAATCGCGGATCCCCGGGCAGAATCAGCGAAGACTTGGGCGGAGCCGGCGGCGGGGGCGGAGGCACCAGCTTGACCGGGTTTTCCCAGATTTTCGAGTTGGGGATGATGATCGGTCCGGAAGCCGCCTCGACTTTCGTGGACAGATACTCGATATCGACGACTTTTCCCTTGGCGTCCGAGATGCCGACAACTTCGATGTGTTGCCCGACTTCGAATTTGGGCATCAGCTGAAGCAGGGCGCCGCTGATCACCTCTTTCATCATGCCCTGGAGGGCTAGTGCGAGGGCGGCACCGAACAAGCTGACGCCAAGGAAAAGCTTGGCGAGAAGATCAGGAGCAAGCATGGACGCGGCAATGAAGATGGCCACACTCCAGTAGACAATCTGGAGCGAACGAGTGACCAGAGTCTTGCCGCGATTACTGGCTCCTGAACGGGCCAGCGCTTTGCAGACACCGTTGGACAGTGGCGAATAGAGCAAGTGTGCAATGCTGAGAAACAGCGCGCACACGAGAAAGTCGCCTACCAACGGCATCAGCGCGGTGCCATAGCCCTTGAGCGTGTTGATAATGCTCTGATGCAGGCCGGCCGGCATCCAGTTGGTGAAGGATGCGACGATAACCAGGCCAAGCAAGATGAGAGTGGGTAAGGCTTTTCGAAGCCAACCGGGAAGTGCGTTGAGCATATTTGACTCCCATGACTAGGTCCGCGAGCACACGGCAAGAGCCAGATGAAAAGACTCACAGCCGTCTGCTTCGCGCAGGTTGGCAAAACAAGACAGATCGAAAAGCTCTGCTCGCGAACCTGCACAGATCTGGCAGAGGTCCGTTCAAAGCTCGAAGCATGCCTGTTTTGCGCGGTATACGATGTGGTGTACGCGTCGAAAGGCAATTTCGAAGCGTCTGTCGGTTTTTCAATTGGGAAGAGCTGTCAAATCAGGTGATTTGGACTTGTGCGGTCGTGAAGGCTCTCCTGAAAGTTGAACGAAAGAAATAAACAATTCAGGCTACTAATAATGGTCTTGGAATCACAAGATTTTTTTCTGAGAAGCACTTCAGCATAACGCGACGGACTGTTTTATTGACTAGAAGTAATGGAGGCGAGCTAGCGCAACTCCGAAAAGATTGAAGCGAACTCATTTTTCGAAAAGGAAAAATGCCACCACGGCCGGTGATTGCTAGCTCCGATAGCTACGCCACAAGGTTGCCAAGAGCCTGTGAATACGGGCTGGAAGCACTTATTTCTATTTCATGAGCTTTGAATAGGCTTATTTGTTTTGTTAGCGTCACAGAGCTTCTTGCATTTTTTCCTCCAGCTCAAATTTAAATATCCACCTCAGAGAGCAGTCCCCAACACGATTTACGCTCGATCGCTTCCGTCTTGAAGTGATTGGGTACGTCCATCGTCTTGGCGGATCTGCTGTGTGTTCAACTAACCAAGAGGAATACCACAATGAGCGAAACCCCTGAGGTTACCGGGACTGCGCAACATGCAGGCTCCGCTGCCGAGCCCCGCAAGGAGCCGGCACCCCAGATGTTTGTGCTTGCCATGAGCAAGTTCTCGCAGGCCTTTGAAGCCAGCGATTTCGCAGAGTGTGTCAACTGGTTGAAGCAAGCCGAAAGCCTCACTGCCGGTCATCCCGATGCCGTCAGCGCCCACCGCGAAGCTTTCGCCCGTGTGATCACCGCCTGCGCAGCACAGGGCATCAACCGCGCCCTGTACACCGGCAACGTTCTGAAGCAGCATCGCGACCTGGCGGATATCATCGCCATCTGCGCCGCGAAGCTTACCGAGAAGTATCCCGACGACCAGGCGAGGCAAGCGATGGCCACAGTCATCGTCGGCTATTCGAGCCAGCTCAGCAACCGGCTCAACCGGGTGATGGCTGTCGAGCACTACGTGACCAGCGCCGAGAAGCTGGATGGTGTCCTGGACAATCTGTTCGACATCCTGAGCTTCTCAGTTAAGCTGGACAGCCTTTCGGAAGACGCCCTTCCGGGAATTTGCGATCGCCTGGCGCTGGCCAATACCGCCGCCAGCAACGCCGATTGCAGCCTGACCTGGTTCTTCTCATCCAAGCTGTCCGACTGGGACAAGGCTGAGCTCTACTGCCGGCGTGCCGCGCAGTGGCTCAAGCACAATGCCGAATCCCCGGGCAAGGTCGACCCGAACTTCGACGAATGCGATGCATCTCCCGTCGTGGCGGCTCTTGAGCAGGCTGCCGAAGCCCTGAAGCTGCGTCATTACAAGCGCAGCAAGAAGATGCTCAAGGCTGCAGAAGAGGCGCTCGCCGAGACGGTCTGCGTGTAAGGTTTGCGGGAGGCAGAGCATCCGTTCTGCTGCCTGTCCTGACACGCGGTCGGCGAGCGCGTCCCACCAAATCAACCCTGGAAAAGGCACCAATGATGGTGCCTTTTCTACGTTCTCAACCGGCGCGGGTATTCACATCCACGCCACAGCAAAAGTCACTGGAGAATCAACATGAAATTCCTCGGACTCTTCGGTCGCAGCGCCGCCGGCTCTGCGGTCGCCACCTTCATCTTCGGCGCCGTAATCTATGCCTTCTTCGCCGGCGTCCTGCCGGTCGTACCGCTGCTCGTGCAGGCGGTTGTCACAGGAGTCACCTTCGGCATCTTCTACTCGCTGGTGCACATCAAGCGCGAGCCCTCCTTCCTGTCGAGCTTCGGCACCGGCATCGGATACGGCGTGCTCAGCGTGCTCTCCGGCATCCTTCTCGGCACGGTCACCGCCCTGTCGCTCGGAACCCTTATCGGGCTGGCGATTTCCGCCGCAGTGCTTGGTGGCGGCGCCTATCTGGCGACGCGCATCGGCGGCGGCGCTCGCTAAGGGTTTGAATGCCTTGCAAGTCAACTCGACCTGCCTGGCATAACAGATCTCTGCAAGAACGGTCGACAGGCGGCTCTGGTATTGCACTAGGGCTGCCTGGGCTGGTGGATGAAGCTAACTCCTTCATCCACCAGTTTCTCTTTTTTTGCATCCTACTACGTGTTTTAGTTGTTTTGCTTTGGAAGCTATAAGGGACGAAAACTCAGCCGCTTTCCTGCTGAATTAATGGCTGCAAATTCGAAGGATATTAATGCTTGGTGAATCTAGAGGCGGTTGCCAAGAGCTACGCTTATGATGGCAGCATCAAATTGCTAAACCTCCCGAACCCTTCACACGCTTTGAGACAATCCCTTTACTGGAAGACACATCAGCTGCTTCCGAGGAGCTCAGCATGAAATTTGCCTGCCGTTCAAACGGTGTACGTCCGCATATCAACCCCAAAGCCCCGATCTTTGCCAGCAATTTAGCGTTCAGAGCCGCCGCCTGTGCAATTTTGATTCCGCTGCTCTGCGGCAGTTTTCTTGCCGCTCAAGCAGCGCCGGAGCCATCTCCCCAGGCGCAAACCCAACCATTGGCGGATGAAAATTCTTCCGAAGCGACAGTGCAAGAATTGCTTTCCCAAGCAGACAAACAGCTGGAAGAAAAGCTCTACTTCTCGGCAATAGAGACGCTCACTACCTGCCTTGAAAAGGACCCTAAGAATATACGAGCTCTGTCTTCCCGAGCCCGCGCATACAAAGAATCCGGTGAACTTGAAAAAGCACAGGCAGACGAAAAACAATCGCTGGAATTAAGCGCCGCATCGTCGAGTATGAATTCTGCTCGCTTACCCGGCGGTATCACACCAGCGGCAAAAGAAAATTCGCCGCCAGAGGAAAATTCAGCCCTGCCGGCAGGTGAAACTTTGTCGCAATCCCCCGCTGATTTAGCAGCAGAGCTGATCAGCAGAGGAGACTACGCGGCAGCCCTCCCTCAACTCAATCTGGCTCTCAAGAAGGAGCCAGGTCGAGCCGATCTGATCTCCCAGCGTGCCTGTTGCTATCTATTTCTGAGAAAATGGGACAGCGCACGAGTTGACGTCGCAGCCGCACTTAAACTCAACCCGAAATTGGCTTCTGCGTACGCACACCAGGCCCTTCTGGATAATCACAGCAAGAATTACACTCAGGCAATAGTAAACGCCGGGCGCAGCATTACACTCGACCCGAAACAGAGTCTGGCTTACTGCGCGCGCGCCATAACATTTGCGGAAATGAATCAGTTGCCCCAGGCGGTTAAAGATGCAGATAAAGCCATCGCTAACGACCCAGATTTCGGCATGGCTTATTTTGTGCGCGGGCAACTGACACCGAGCAAGAAGAATGACAGAGCGCTCAATGATTTGACTAAAGCGACCGAATTATCTCCCAAATACATCGACCCCTATTTGCCGCTCGCTCAAATCTATGCCGACAGGCGCCAGTGGGATAAATGCGTTGATGTGCTGACAAAGTGCATAAGGGAGAATCCCAAGAGTGCGGAAGCCTACCGATTGAGGTCGGAGCTCTATTTCTTGCTGACTCGTTATTCCGACGCACTCAGAGACGCCAACACAATGGTCGAATTGCAGCCCAAGTCACCGGCCGCCTATTCCCAGAGGATACAAGTTCTCATTGCCCTGAAACGTGAGAATGAAGCATATCAAGACTGCGTTCGAGGTTTGAGCATCGCACCGAAATATGCGCCTCTCTATTCCGCCCGAGCCTGCCTATATATGCTTCGCGAACAGTACAATTACGGTATCGCCGATGCTACCAAAGCTCTGGCTTTGGATCCAAAATGCTCGTCAGCCTATGTAAATAGAGGCGCTTGTTACGCAGCCCTGGAGAAATATCCGCAGGCTCAAGCGGACCTGGTCAGAGCGACCGCCCTTGCTCCCAAAGACAAAGACGCCTGGAGAAATCTGGGCTCGGTATACATGTATTTGTCCAAGTACACGCAAGCGGTCAATTGCTACACGAAATCGATCAGCATCGACCCGCGTTTTGCCTCCGTATATCACGACCGCGGTTATGCATACCGGATGCTGGGCAAGTATGACCTGGCCATGCGCGATATGGGCATCGCTCAAGCGCTCGGCTACTCGAAGCAGTAAAGGACAACTCGACTAGAAAGCGAAGGGCTCGAAGTGTTCTTCGAGCCCCTCTTTTCTCTGCAATCAAAATGCAACAAACACCCAATAGTATGGTCGCAGAACACTTCTATCCAGCCACGAAGTGTTCAATTTCAGAAAGCCGATGAACGCCCGCCGTAACTGGTGGGCGTTTTGATTCCGTGGCAATTTCAGGCGAAACGCTTGCCGGATCGACGCCCGTTTCCCTTGCTGTTCGTTGCCTGCAACAAAAATGAAATAAACAAATACTACGATAAAGACCGGACGCCACACCCACAAAGGCGTTCACACCCCCTCGAGACCACACCTTTTCTCGTCCTTGACGAAAACCGCGTTTTGGCGGCACATAAATCTAAATCCGCGATCAATTGAAAGCTTATTTCTACTTTCAAGCGGTTGATCAGCTCGACAAGTCGGGAATTGATCTTAATGTGTATTGCCTTCCGGCAACTCTGAAAATGACAGGTCTCTGTCGATTCGGACAACCCTGCACATTGCCGTCCAAAGCCTACATAGCAAAGGCAGTTTCTTAGATGACCACATCGACCGCGACCACTACAAGAAAAACAAATCCGACAATCGAATGGATTCGCCAACGCTATCCAAATCTCGATCAAATCAGCCTTTGCTTGAAGCATCTGTCCGATACCGAGGCAAAATTCAAAACCACCGAGCTACAAACGGACGCCGAAAGAGAAGAAGTACAGCAGATCCTGCGCAGCGCGCTTTTTGCCATGCCGCAAGTCAACGAAAGTTTGCTGTCAACAATAAGGCAAGACTTCGAAGCCCTGCTGATTAAGTGTTGCGGGCACGACGAAGAAAGTCAGATATGCCTGGACTACTTAGGTTATTTGCTGGCAGCCGACGGAGCGCCATTGCTGGACGATTTACGAGAATGGGCTCTGCTGCGTTGCTGTGAGACTCTTCATAAAATGGCCGAGCAGGGTATGTCTATTGCCCAGGTCTCCAGCATTGTCCTGGGCGCCATGGGCAGAAACACCTCTCTTCAGCCAATGTTGCGATTACAACTGCTCAGTGTCTACGATGCCCTGACAGTTTCACCGGAAAGTCCATCCAGAATTTCTTGCGCTCGCACATTGCATGATGCGCTGACTGTAGAGCTATCCAGATCTCCTGGAGATGTAGATGAAAACGTTATATCAGCCATTCTCGATCGTATTCTCGATTGTCCAGATCCGGATGTTGTACCGAAACTAGAGGCGCTCAAGCGCGCGGATAATCTGCCCGCCACTGCCAAACATGCAAGCTATATTCTTGACGAGCTTTATGCTTCGCCAGAAAAACTTTGGAACGAAACCAGCGCCGATCTGATTTCCAGCCTGCAAGAGAGAGCCACGATGCTGGAAAGAATGAACAAACCGGGTCTCAACGACAAGGAAATTTCCGAGATTATCGTTTACACCTTCAAAGATTGCCTGCCCGACTCGTACAGTGACCCACGCCTGCCAAAGCTCTTAGAGGCGCTGGACGGCAAATTCCCGCTGGTAATCTTGACCGCTGCTCTGGTATTCACACTGCAGAATGAAAGAAAACCTCTCTGTGAAGAATCACCAATCTTCCAGTCCCTGGCGCAAAAGACAGCTACTGAGCTCAGTCGAATCGCTATGAGCACACAAGACCGACGCTACAGCGCGCACGCAATTGCGCTGATGGCAAGGCTGGAGAAAACATCGAATTCTTTAGCAGTCGTCGTGAACAATGCCAAAACCGAGGCCAGCGTTCATTTTATCGAAGCGCAGAGCAACCAGAACTAGAATTCACTCAAAAAACAGTAATAACTCCACCCCGATTTCACCTCAATTTCCACACTCACCAGTCAAATAATTTGTACTACCGGGAGAACTGCGATGACTGAGCCAAAAGGCAAAAAACCAACCGACAAACCGGTGGTGGAAAATGAAGACGAAGACAATCTTGATGTTGCGGATAAATTGGCCGCAGAAACCGATGAAAAAACATCGCAGAAGCTGGAGAAAATTTCAGACCCGGAAGCACTGGCTCGCAACGATTATCTGCAAGAAACCCTGATCAAGCTAAACGGTCTTTTCACGGAATTTCGTCCAGGTGCCGATCCCAAAAATCGAGAAGAAGATTTCAAAACCTGGACGAAGGGCATCGAACAGCAGCGAAAGGACATACAGCTGGAAAGAGAGCAAGGAGTCTTCGGCCCGGCTACTGCAAAGGCTTACGCTCAATATAAAGACTGGCTGGAAAAAGTTGCGGTACCAGGAG
>CAZBOX010000237.1:0-9785 GCA_964493595.1 uncultured Candidatus Obscuribacterales bacterium
ATGCGAGGAAATCTCTGTGGAACATGCACTTCGCCGGTGTTGCGCGCCGGTGCATTGACCGGCGCCGCTGCCCGGGGCGCCGGTGGCGGTGGTGCTTTTGGCTGCGGGGGCGGTTCCAAATCCTGGAAGAGCGGATTATTAGTGTGCTGTTGCGAAGGACGTTTGGGAATCATGAGGTCGTCACCCTCATAATCCTTGAGTGCTTTGCTGTAGTTCTGCGCTGCTTGCAAAACACTACCGCGACCCGCAGGCTTATTACCTGCCGGTTTGGCGCTCGGGTCCTGATTTGCGGGCGTGCCCGTGCCTGTCGTATCCGCGTACCAGGGCATCTCCTGAGTAGGCGCACTCGAACCTGGTTTTCCTCCTGGTGTGCCTCCACCCTGTCGAGGCGTGCCCTGGCTCGAGGCGGGCCTGCCGGAGTCTTGTCTTTGCGCCTTTTGCGGTTCGGGTGGAGCTCCGTATCCATAATCGCTGTCATCTCCGTATCCGTATGGGTCCGTAGAGGCTGAAGCGTTGGGAGCGTTTTGCTGACTGGGGGCTGACCCTGCGACTGAATTAAAGGTGCCGGTAGAAAAACTCGGACCGCTTTGAAAAGTAGATCCGGCCTGCGCTGTTTCGCCGCCAGGTGTTGAAGCTGCCTGTGCTTGTATTTGGACTGGTTTATCGACTCTTCGGTCATGACCGGCTGGACGAAATTCGGGTATTTCGTGCAACTGCATCGAGAGAAGTTTTTTGATTTCCTGAGCACGTTTGTTGATGTCCGGCACAGGATGCCTGAGAAGCTCGTTTAAAAGCCGCGAGCTTTCCGGATTTCTATAGTCGGCAGCACTGAAGATCAGCCGTTCATCCCCGCCTGCGTGGCGCTGCCAGAGCGTCGGATCGAGTTTCAATACTTGCATCGAATGATAGATGATCCAGGCAGAGAACCGGTCGATTGTTTCATTGAAAACATCTGCCGTTCTCTGTGGATGCTGATAGTTGACGTGTCCCAGTTCGTTGGCTTTCTCTCCGTTCATTGCCGGAACGTAGATGCCGTCATAGTCTACAAGCATAAGGTCTTTGTTGCGCACGATTATATTGCCGTGCTGCAGGTCACCATGCGCGATACCATTGCGTTCCAGCTCGAAAACCAGTTCGACAAACTGCGAGATGAACCGATCCATCTGCTGTTTGTTGTGCATGTTTTTGCGGATAAATTGGTCCAGAGTTAGCCCTTCTACCCATGGCATCTTCACTATCGGAAACCAGTTGCCGTTGACCAGAATGCCTTTGAGCAGATACTCGAATTCAAGAAGGGTCGATACGTGGTTGAAAGCGGTGAAGGTGCTGAGATGTCCGTAGCGTTGATGCTGATTGTATACATTGCGCAGGAAGCATTTGACTGCGACATTGCGGTTGGCGCACTCAAATTGATAAACGCTGGCGAAGTTGCCGCAAATTGGTTTTGGCAACCCCATGGCATTAGTCTCCGGAGCGCCTTGTTGCAACTCTTGGTTGTCAAAGCAAAATTCCGGAGATTGAACTGTTTCGTTATAGTCTTGCGGTGTCGGCCATTGCATGGCGGTACCTGGGCGCGCTCTCTATTGGTTTATTACCACACCCGCGCTGGGCTCTATCGATTGGTGATAGGGACGAAATATAGAGCAGAAAGAACGGGGCAGGACACTTGGCAAGAACCTGTTCGTTCGGGCATTTCTGCAATATGATCTTGGCCTGCCACGAAATCTAAATTTGTTGTTTTCCCTGTCCGTACCGCCCTCTGAAGGAGCGCTGAATGCCATACCAAGCCGAAATCAGTCGCTCGAATCCTTCCTGTTTTCTTTTCCTGGTCGACCAGTCCTCTTCTATGAAGGACTTGTTCGCCGGCGGCAACAATGGCGGTACAAAAGCTCAAGGCGTCGCCGATGCGGTCAATAGCCTTTTGCAGAATCTGGTTTCTAAATGCACGAAGAGCGATGGAATCAGGGATTATTACAGTGTCGGCGTTATCGGCTATGGCGGCAACGGAGTCGGTCCGGCGTTTGGCGGATCTCTCGCCAGAAAAGAGCTGGTACCTATAAGTCTTGTAGGAAATAGCCCGATTCGCGTAGAACAGCGCACTCGTCAGGTCAGCGATGGGCGCGGCGGCGTTGTCGACCGAAAATTCAATGCTCCCATTTGGTTTGAGCCGACCTGTGGCGGCGGCACTCCGATGTGCGCAGCGCTTACCAAGGCGGCTGCAGTCTTAAAGCCCTTCATGGCTCAGTATCCTTACTGCTTTCCGCCCATTGTCATCAATATTTCGGACGGTGAATCTTCAGACGGCAGCCCGGACAGTGCCGCCAAGGAATTGACGTCGATGAAGAGCAGCGACGGCAACGTCATGCTTTTCAATTTGCATGTCTCGTCCTACGGCAACAAGTCCATCGAATATCCCGACCGTGACGATATGCTCGAGGATGAGTACGCCAAAGACTTGTTCCGAATTTCCAGTCCACTTACCAGCTATATGCGCAAAGTGCTCTCGGACGAAGGCTATTCAATCACAGAAAAGTCGCGAGGCTTCGCTTTCAATGCTGACTTCGTTACACTGATCAAGTTTCTCGACATTGGCACGCGCCCTAGCAATCTGCGCTAAAGAGTAGTCAGTGCTTTTCTAAGCAACTACTCTGAACACGCGAGTGCCGCCGTAGCCCTGACCTTTGATAAGGGTCTGTACGTGATCGCTTGCTTCTCTGCCGTTGCCGAGATAAACGGCTATGTGCCCGGCATACTGTTGACCTTTAGTGCGACCGTAACCGGCTGGTTGGTGAACTAGAATGTCTCCCGGTTGCATGTCAGCCTTGGAAACTTCTTGTACACGCGGGTTGCTGGCGAGCTGAGAAGCAGCTTGCTTGGCGTATCCGCCTTCCAGGTTAATGCCGACTTGATCGAGAGCGCGCTTTACGCCTCTGTAGCACCAACCGACTGTGCCCATATTGTTGGCTACACGCTCGGCGCGCTGAGCTATTTCAATACCCAGTGGTGAGCCTCTGCCGTTGTCCTGGAAGTTGAGCGTGTCACCCTTCTCGGACATCTGGCGAGCCGTCGCCAGGCTGTATGCTTTCTGCGATGCATCTCTTATCGCCAGACCTTCCGGGCTGTTGAGGTCGGCTTGAGTCAATTCTCCTACTTCTTTATTTTGCATCCAGGCAAGGGCTGCGACCGACGAATCGTTGCCGGCCTCTTTCAACATCTTGCCGGTCAGATCAGTGGCCATTGTCTCTTGCATTTCTTTCGGCAAGAGTTTCATGTCTTCTGCCGAAGGTTGCTTGCCTTCCGACATTCCTTTGGCCATTGCCTGAAGCTGCTTCAGTTTCTCGACATTGAAGCCCTTCGGCAATTTGCCTTGTTTGATCAGTTCTTCAATCTTGGCGGGGTCGGGCGGATCTCCTAGATCCAGTCCGGCCAACCAGTTGGAGATCTGGCGACCGCTAAATCCGTAGCGACCAGCTCTGTATTCGTGACCTTGTTTGCGCACCGTCTCGTAAGGATGCTGCTTGTCGGCATTTACCAATGCTGCCAGCGTATCTTTGAAGGCTGCTGCTGCATTTGTTTCGCCAGGCTGCATCGGCACATCGCGCTGCGGGAAATATCCGTCTGCCCGCTCGCGGCTCATGCTGCCTCTTCCGCTTCCGTTGAAGCGTCCGAGGTTTTCTACTGCTCGTTGAGTTTCTTGTGAATAGTTGTCGCCAATCTGAGACGAATTGCGCATGCCCAGCTGGTTTTCTACCTCTGGTGCGACAAGACCCTGGGCATCCTGCAGTGTGACGCCGTTCTTCTCTGCTTCCGGATAGTCTTGCTTGATGCGATTATTGACGTATGCGAGCAATCTTGCTTGAGCTTCTTGCTGCTTGGCAAAATCGGGATTTTGTTGGGGATCGACTTGTCCTTCCTGTCTCTCTACCTGGATAACGACATTGCCGCCGTGTTTTTCGAAATCTGAGTGAGCGATCACTGTACCGTCTTTGGTAATTGTGAAATCGGGCTTCTGCTGTGGAGCGCCGGCACTGGAGTATTGAACCACCACTTCCGGCGGCTTGGATGTTTGGTCGCTGACACTTCTGCGATCTGAAACCTGCAGTTGCTCGCCATTTTGCGGACGGGCGTCAACAAAAACCTGCTCATTGATCAGCTGGCTGACCGGCTTTGCCGAGTCCTTAGCAGGGTCCAATTTGCGCGCTATTCTTGCGGACAAATTATTGCCGGCGCCGTCGTTCGCAGCCGTTCCGTCATTGTGTGCCGCCACCGTACTGTCACCGGAAGGACCGGACAGGTAGGGCGTGACCTCTCTGCTGAAAGCCGCACTGGTGCGGTGAACCGAGCCGACTCCTTCGTCGGTCTCTCGCGTAGTTCTGCCGCCGGCTGGGCGAATTTCCTGTGGATCGTAGACCATTCTCTTTCCGTGCCTTCTAATAAGCGCAGGCTCAAGGCAAACTAAAAGGGGGCATATGCCCTGGGGTAGTTCGCTAGTTGAGTGAGGGAAAGCAAAGTCGCAAACTCGGCACTACACGACTTGCTACTTTTTATCTTAGGTGCGGAGACGGGCGCTGGCAAGGACGGTTTCGTATTTACCACATAGTTGAAAGGTAGTTTTAACCTAATCTTGGTGTGAAACCCATCCAGGCAAGAACGCACCGCTCAAATCTCAGAAGAGAGATGCTCTAAACGATAGGGGGCGTTTGGGAAATTCTGCGGTAGTCCGGGCGCATCGCCGCGCCCGGCAACCTATTGAGCTGGTGCACTGGCCTGCGCTCCCTGCAATCCCTTCAATTTCTCTTCAACTGCGGCTGCTTCGTCCATCTTGCAGGCTCTTTTCAGTACATCGGCATACTCGCTGAGCAATTTGACAGTCGACGGCTTGTCTCCTCGCCCCTGGCTTTCTTCGAAATCAATGCGCTGCTTGAGTATGACCTCGGCAGCTTCATAGTTGCCACCCTTGATATTCAGCGCCAGAATTTTCTTGCTGTAGTCCTGGAAGTCTGGATCGTCCTGTCCGTATTTCTTCTCGGCTATTGCGGCAAGCTTTTTATAGTAGAAGATAGCGTCCTGATACTTGTTGGTCTTCTCGTAGCATTCCGCCAGGTTAAGCTCGCATTCCTTTACCTCGTAAGCATCCACGCCCAGCCCCTGAGTCGCCATGGTCAGCGCTTGCCGGTAATATTTCTCCGCTTCTTCCCACTTGTTGCGTTTTTTCAGAACTTTGCCCAGAAGATTGACGCCGGTTACATATTCCTTCGCCTCACGAATTTTGTTTAGTTTGTCCCGGCACTCGATGGATTTCTTCAAATAGGACTCGGCAAATTCCATGTCGTTCTTGTAGAAAGCTTTTTGTCCAGCTTCGAAATATGCGTTTGCCTGATAGACCAGGTTCGGCATGTTGGGAATGGGTTTGCCGCTCTTGTCGTATTCCAGGGGCGGCGGCGTGTAGTACATCAAGTTTTCGCCCATGGATGCGTCATGCTGCGCAGGTGGTTTGGGCAATTTTTTGGCCGGAGCGGCAAAAGCCGAATGGGTTTGTGCAAAACTGAGCACTAATAGAGCCGTCAGGCTGAGAGTTAATGTCTGGTTCGAGCGCAACATTAATAAGCACCTCCGTCTTCCTGACGTTTTAAGACAAAGCCCGGCCATTCCAAAGAGAACATTCCCCAGAGTGACAAGACAGAATCAGGCGATTTTTATATGCTGCTTCGTGCTCTCGTTTTCCGTTTCTTCGATCAGCTCTCGGGCCGTTTTTGACCGAGAACTTTCGCCTTTTGCTTGCTTCTCGAGCTCCAGTACCCGGTCGTGCAAAGCGTTGGCAATGCGCTCTTGCGGGGATTCACCATAACCTTCTTTGATCAGCTGGGCTGATTGAACAGGCTCTCCGAACCAGACTTTTATCTTTATCGGTTTTGGAAAGTATGCGCCAGGCGGCAATGCTTCTCTCGTGCCATCGATATAAATCGGTATAAGAGGGATATTCTGGTCTTTCAGCAGGATGCCGATACCTTGCTTGAATGGCAGGAGGTTGCCGTCCAGCGTCCGCTTTGATTCTGGAAACCAGACCAGACTTTTCCCCTGTTTCAAAACCGCTGCACCGAGGGCAATACTTGTGAGCATCGAATTTTTGGCATCGATTGGAATAACTTGCGCCAACCTGCTCAGGTAAGAAAAAACAGGATTGCCGAAGGCGACTCCAACCCAGCCGGCCCACTGAGTATTTTGCAGCCGCTCCTCAGGCAGCGCTGCCGTCAAAACGAAGGCGTCCATATAACTGGCGTGATTGGGAGTAAAAACAACCTGTCCATCAGGCACACGGTCATATCCGATTGCTTCAATGTGGAATGGTCTAGTTAGAAACATCGTCAGAGCCAGGTAGGCTTTGGCTTGTGCTTGCTGGCGCTCAGTCAGCGGCTCAACGAATTTTCGGCTCTTCTCATCGAGAAAACGCTCCGGGTGTTTTATCGGTGAGACGGCTGCATTGCCTTCCTGGGCGCTGTTTTGCACTTCTTTTAGCAAATCTCTGACCGTATTGACTCGAGCCAGCGCATCTTGCTCCAGTTCCACTCCTGAGCTTTCGACCATCTCCAGCGTAAGATTCATCCATTCCAGAGAGTCGATGTTCAATTCCAGTTCGGGGCTCGTATCCAGAGTGATTTTATGATCCGGAAAGCGCGCCTTTAGCCACTGCCAAACAGCACCGGCTGCTGGGGAATTTATGAGTGCACGATCTTCCGGCGACAAATTCGATTCTGAGAATGGTTCTTTGCTATCCTCTGACTTTTCTTCCGCTCTGGCTTTGTCATATTTTTCTTCCAGCTCGTGTCGCTTCAGTTTGCCTAAATTAGTTCGAGGCAGAGGCTCGCGCGTTATGGCAAAGTCAGTGATATGTAGATATGAAGCCATGCCGGCAGCGGCTGTTTTTAAGGCTGCAGATACCGCTTGCCTGGCATCGGAATTACCTGTCGACTTCAGCTCTGGCACCACCAGCGCTACCAACTTGTTGTCCTTTTTCAGTAGTCCTATTTCTCTTATCGCCTCTTGTTTTGCCAATTTTTCTTCTACATCTTCGGGCTGAAACTTCTTGCCCCCTTCCATGACCAGGGTCGAGGAAGCGCGACCGGTGATGTGGAGGTTTCCATTTTTGATAAAACCTAAATCGCCTGTGCGGAACCATCCATCTTGCGTGAACGCTTCTCTGGTCTTATCTTCGAGGTGCAAATAGCCACTGAAGACATTTGGTCCGCGGGCTAAGACCTCTCCCTGCTCATCGCGGTGCGAAGATTCATCCCTCGCTTCTTCATCGTTTTGAAGGGGCATAATCTTCAGCTCTACATTGGGAATCGGCTTGCCTGTGCCTTCTATATCGGCATTCTCAGGCATGCGCAAAGCGAGCAGAGGCGACGTTTCCGTTAGTCCATAGCCGATAGCTATATCCCAACCCAGGGCTTTGAATTTTCTGGTCAAGACCGGGTCCAGAGGAGCACCACCGGAGGTGAAAACCCGAAGGGTGGGACCGAGCTTTTCTCTGACACTGCGGAAAAGCACTTTGCCTGCACGAATTCCCAGTTTGTCTGCTGCCTCTGCTATGCCCATCAGACAATCGAAGAGAGTGCCGGAAATTTTGCCTGCATGAGCCTTTTTATTGATTGCTTCAAATAGTGAACGCAGAATTCTAGGAACAGAAACTAGTATGGTTGCCCGTCCTTCATTAATTGCCCGTACAAGTTCAGGACCGGTAAGTGAGAGGGGCAGGATAATCGGCAAGCCCAGTTTTAATGGACCCAGCAAACCGATGTTCAGTGGATAAACATGAAAAAGCGGCAGCGGAAGAAGGATCCGATCTGCCGGACCAATAAAGGTCATTTGTGCAAAAGCGGCGTCCAGTTGTGAGCGAATGTTTTTGTGGGTCAGAGGAACACCTTTGGGCATCCCTGTCGTACCTGATGTATAGAAGAGAATCGCTACATCGTCTTCTGGAACATCATGAGCTTCGAGCAAATCCTCATAATCCTGCCGTTTGCTTTCCAGCTTGGTCCAGCTATCCGCGCCGGACTCCTTGTCCAGCCGGTACAAGGGTAAAGTGCCTTTGCGAAGCGGTTCTGAGTCCGGCGCCTTTATTTTGACTCGCGTTTCTTCCAGTTTTTTGCTTCCGGATTCATCACTGAAAATCATCGCGGCTTTGCTGTCTTTGACTATGTGCTCCAATACTTCAGAGCTGTGTTGAGGGTCGACCGGCACAACTACCAATCCGCTGTATAAGGCTGCCAGAGCGCAAACAACCCATGCTGGAGAATTTGCGGCAAAAATAATGACTGTGTTTCCGTTCTTGACGCCGAGTCGTTGAAAGCCGGCTGCAACCCTTCTTACTCTCTCTGCAAGCGCGGCGTATGTGATTGTATTTGAACCGCTGCGCGTAAATTGAATTAGAGCCGGATTGACTGCATACTTGTCGAAATCATCAATCAGCGAGCGCAATGTCGCAGCGGGACCGGTTCCACGAGCCAGTGCCACCGTTTCACCTGCTGCCACTTGCACGTCCATAATCTACCTCAATTGCGATTCTTCCTTAACGGCGGTTTGTTTATTGCCCTGACGTTTTTCGAGGGCCAGCAATTCTGCCCTTATCTGGGGCAAAACCTGCTCTGTGGCATCGTATCCGGCTGCGATCGCTTTGTGGATGATATCTTCGTCTTTGGTTAGAGGCGGCACGAAGTCTACATTCGGGAAAATCAGCACATCTGATGCTTCTGCCTTTGGATGATCGGCTGCAGCCATCATGATATCAGCAACGCGAAGAACGACTGATCTCATTGATTTGAATGTTTTGTTCTCGACAGGTTTTATGGCTTTGTCGCAGAGTACTGAAACAGTCAAATCCGCCCCTAATTTCTCGGCGATGTGATTGGGTAAATTCGCACGCAAACCTCCGTCCACATAAAGTTTGCCGTCAATTTCCACGGGGCGGAAGACAGTCGGTACGGTATTGCTGGCCAGAACAGCCAGAGGCAAGTCTCCCTCGGAAAGAACACAAGTCTGACCGTCGGTTAGATTTGTCACGACCGCGGCGAAAGGCTTCTTCAGTCCTTTGAAATTTTCCGGCAATTTCTTGCGCAGCAGCTTCAAATAACCCTTCCCTGTAGACATTCCGGCAAAAGGCTTGCCGAATGCCAGATGCTTTATCGGGGCGAGCGGTTTCAAAATTTGGCGCACAATGACGCCCTTCAGCATGGCGTCCTGCACTGTTTCGTCGACGAACAAGTCTTCTATTTGAGCCGGTGTCATACCGGCGCAATATAACGCTCCGATTGTGGCGCCCAAGCTGGTGCCCACGATGCCGTCGACTTCAATGCCATTGTCTTCCAGGCAATTGAGAACACCGATTTCAGCCAGTGATTTGAATGCTCCTCCGCCCAAGGCAAGAATCAGCTTGGGTTTGCGAGTCGGGTTCTTTTCCTCGAAATTTACCTTGGCTGCCGGGCTCACTTCTGTCGGAGGCACGAGAACATCGGGATCTCTATTGGCGTCGACACTCATCGGTGCAAAGTCTGCACTCTTAAACTTTGCAGCGTCGGAAGCTGGGGCTGGACCAGTCGAAATCACGACCATGATTAACAGAATGGCAGCTATTAGCTTGTTCATCGAATTGCCCCTGAATGATTGCTTACCTACCGACGGCGGTAGGAGGAAGACGGGGCTTCGTTCGATTAGTTCCGAACAGCTAAATCAATTATTCGTCGTCGTTTCCGTTATCCGGCTTTTGACCAGGTGCAGGGCTGCCTGGC
>CAZBOX010000238.1:0-9773 GCA_964493595.1 uncultured Candidatus Obscuribacterales bacterium
GGCCAAGAAAGATTTTTCGACGGCCAAATATGTACTCGATGATGCAATGGATTTGGCAGAACAGTTGAACGAACCATATCAAGCTCTGGTTGCCGATGTTTGCGACTGTTATGGGCGGCTCAATATGATGCAAAAGAATTACCCCGAAGCAGAAGTGCAATTTCGACGGGCGGTTGAATTCTATTCTTCAGTGAAAGACCCTATGGATCCACAGGAATTCGAGATTGTCATCAGCAAAGCCTCGAATTGTCTTGCCGATTCACTGGAAGCGCAGGGAAAGCTGGACGAGTCCAGCAAATATAGAAAATGATCCTGCCGGCGAGGCGGATAGCGAGCCTCCGGCATTTTATGTAGATGTAAACGGCTGGAGCTTACCCGGTTGACTTTGATTGATATTTCCATTATATTGGAAATATGAAAACGACACAGGCGGTCGGCGCTTTGTCAGCGCTGGCACAAGAAACACGATTGCAGATTTTTCGCCTCCTGGTGACAAGAGGTCAAGCCGGTATGTCGGCTGGGGATTTGAGCTCGCATTTTGAAATTCCACCAGCAACCATGTCGTTCCATTTGAAGGAACTGACAAACGCCGGCTTGATTGTTTCGAGGCGTGAAAGTCGTTCGATTATTTATTCTGCCAATTACGAGCAGATGCAAGAGCTGATTGGCTACTTGCTTGAAAATTGCTGCGCTGAGAATGGAGGCAAATGTTGATGAAAAGGTTTCACGTACATGTAGCAGTAGCTGATATCGAAGAATCGATCAGGTTTTACACGACATTCTTCAATACAGAGCCGTCTGTGAAAAAGGATGATTATGCCAAATGGATGCTGGATGACCCGCGCATCAACTTTGCGATTTCCAATCGAGGCCGGGAGCCTGGTCTAGATCATTTGGGAATTCAAGTTGATGATGAAGAGAGCCTGAAGGAAATTTCCACCAGGCTGAAGAGCGCACAACAGCCGATTCTAGAGCAAGAACAAACCACTTGCTGCTATGCAAAATCTGATAAAGCCTGGGTTCACGATCCTCAAGGAATTGCCTGGGAGAGCTTTTACACTACAGGTTCGGCAACAACTTACGGTGAAGACGCTGAATTTGCAGCGAGCACCAATTCTCAGTCTGCGTGCTGCGCACCAGCGCTTGATGCTGTTCCAATTTCGTTTGTTTCGAAAAAGAAGGGCTGCGGAGAATGAAAGTAGTTTTTGCCTGCATACACAATGCCGGCCGCTCTCAAATGGCAGCAGCCTTTTTCAATAAATTTGCACGTTGCTCAAGCGCTATTTCTGCTGGTACCGAACCGGCCGAGAAAGTTCACGAGCTAGTAGTTGCAGTGATGAATGAAGTAGGCATAAATCTCAGCGATACAAAGCCGCAGAAATTGACGGAAGACCTGGTCAAAGACGCAAATTTACTTATCACCATGGGCTGTGGAGAGTCCTGTCCGGTTGTTCCTGGTTTGCAGCGAGATGATTGGCCTCTGCCTGATCCTAAGGGGAAATCAATCAACGATGTTCGATCGATTCGCGATGAAATACACAGCCGCGTGATCAACTTGCTCGAATCCTTCAACGATTGCTTGCAGCCTGCAACAAATGGAGAGAAGGTCCTGTAGATGTGTAATTCCTATCGCGCACCGTTACCGCAAGAAGACGAAGAATTTCTCCAGATGTTCGAGCAATGTACGCTTAGCGGCAAATGCTGGACACATGTTGCGCATGTGCGAATGGCGTGGCTTCAGATGCAGAAGAGCTCAACTTACGAGGAAGCGCTGGAGAGGATTAGAAACGGAATAATGGCTTTCAATGCCTCTCAACAGAGCATCGGATATCACGAAACAATCACTGTTGCTTTCGCCAGGCTGATTTTTTATAAGAGAAAGATGCAACCTGCCGCCACATGGCAGGAATTCCTGGATCTGCACGGTGATTTGGTTTCAAAAGAGAAGCCCATCCTGCACGGCTATTACAGCGCCGAACTTCTCGCTTCGAAGGAATCGCGTGAGCGCTTTATAGAGCCGGATCTCAGTCCCCTGCCTGATGTTCAGGCGGTGGCTGCTGAGTTTTAAAATCCCTTTCATTCGTCCTGGTTAAATCAATTTTCCGCAAAGTTTCCATCCAGATCTAAGAAATGGGTGGAACTTCTCATGCTCGTGGATGTCTTATCCCCGAGTTAAGCAGGTCGTTACTCCCAGTCTCTAAAGAAGGTTAGGGCGGTTCAGGAAATTGATATGAGCTATATTCTGATTGCCGATGTGAACAGGGGTGCGACTCGACTCAAAAATATACTGGAACCCGATCACTCTCTTGCGTATGTAAATACAGTGCAAGAGGCTCTTAGCTTCGCACAACAGGTCAAGTTCGACCTCGTAATCATCGGTCTTCTTTTCGATGAGTCCAGGATGTATGAGCTGATGAGCCAAATGAAAGCAGTTCCTTCATTGCGGGGCACTCCAGTGATGGGTTTTTTGGATCAAGTTGCACAATGTTCGATAAGCTCTCGCAAGTCAATCGAGGGAAGTACGCATGCACTGGGTGTGTGTGATTATGTCGATACTCACTTGATGACTGATCGAGAAATCTTAGACCGAATCAACGGTTGCCTCACCGGAAAATTAGGCATCGGTCGCAAGATTGCCATTGAAGAAAAAACGCCCACGCAAAAGCGAGAGCGGCAGGAAAGGAAGAGATAGTCTTAGCCTGCCGGCAATTTAAACCAGAAAGTACTGCCCTTGCCTTCCTCTGATGTAACTCCAATTTTGCCTTGATGTGCTTCGACGATTGCTTTGCTGATGGCCAGCCCGAGTCCTGTTCCTTTCTTTACTGTTGCGTCGGTTTCTGAGACTTGTTTGAATCTCTCGAAAATACTGGCTTGCAAATCGCTTGGAATGCCGGGCCCCTCGTCTCTGATTTCGATTTCTACATAACCGTTTTCACGTCTTGCCGTTAGATCGATGATGCCTTTCTCCGGTGAGAATTTGATGGCATTGTGCAGCAGGTTTATCACAACTTGCACCAGGCGCTCTTCATCGCCACGCAATTGCATATCTTCTTTCGGAGCATTGATGGTGACTTTTTTCACTTCTCGATGAGCATTAACAGCTTCCAGCGACGGTTCCACAATAGCATTCAGGCTGGTATCTCCGATGGAGATCTTGAGATGCCCGGATTCCCAGCGCTCGATGTCCAGCAGATCTCGAATCATGTTTACCAGTCTGTCCACGCTCTTGTTCAGCAGGTCAAGCTTTTGTGTACCGGCATCTGTAAGCTGCCCATAAACGCCACGACCGAGCAGATCCAGATAACTCTGCACCGATGTAAGAGGCGTGCGCAAATCGTGGCTGACCATTTGCACGAATTGAGCCTTCATCATCTCGACTTCGTGCCTGTCTGTTATGTCCAGAATGAGCCCGATCAAGCGCTTTCCATCTAGAGTCTCTATCTCTCTAAAAGAGATCTCTACAGGTATTTCACTGCCGTCTCGTTTTTCCACCAGGCACTCATGCGCTCTGGCGAGAGCATTTTCAGTAATGTAGTCGAGATTCACTTTTCTGGCTCGAGAATCAGTGAAAATCGTCTCTATGGTTTTGCCTTCGATGTCCTCTAACCTGTATCCGAATACTTCTTCGAATGTGCGATTAGAGAGCACCACTTTGCCGTCCAGGTCAACCATCATCAGACCTACGGGCAGGCTTTCGAGAATTTGACGCAGCCGCGCTTCTGCCTCTTTGATGACTTGCTCTGCGGCTTTTCTTTCCGTTATATCGTGCGCAACACAGAAGAATGAGTCGTCGGGATCCGACCATTGCACCGACCAGAGAATGCTGATGTCCGAACCGTCAGCGCGCGTAATCCTGCTTTCGAACTCATTGGATTTATTACCTTCTCTTATTTCTTTGAGCGCATTCACAGTCGCTTCTGCGTCTGTTTTCAGTACGATTTCCAAGCAGTTTTTGCCAACAAGGTCCGACGGCTCGAATCCGAACATTGTTTTGGCTGCCGGACTTAATTTAGTGAAATTACCTTCTCTGTCCAGTGAGAAGATTACGTCAGCCGCGTTTTCAACAATCGCTCGCTCCTTACGAGCGGCGGCATTTAGCGCATTGGCCATCTCTTTGAAAACCCTGTCCAGGTGAGACAATTCATCATTGCCGGATAATGGAGGATTGAGCGGTTGACCACGCCCCAGCCGCACCGAATTGTCCATCAAGATGGCCAGGCGACTGGTGACTTCCTTGTTGAAGTTGGCGACGAGCAGAATTGATACGACTATAGTGACAGCGACACAAGAATAGAGAAGCATCTTTATCTTCTCTCTCAAGTCTGCCTGTGTCTGCGGGCTGGTTTTCTCGATCTCGCGCTCGACCGACAAGATAGCTTCCAACTCTGTTATCAGTTCTCGCAGAATCATTTTGAGAGCGGGGAGTTCTGACGCCATTGCCAGGTCGCCACCCTGCTTGAACATCCGCTTTACCTGTTTCAGCTTCTCTGCGCTGCAAGTCGCTTTGCGTTGCAACTGCCTGAGGTGATTCATTTCTTCAGGGTTGTCGGAAAGCAGCCTTTCCAGCGGCGGAACTTCCCTCTCGAAGCCTTCTCTAAGCGAATAAGTCGCTTCCATCTTGCGCCCTGTGCCGATCAGTCCCTCGGCAGTCACACCGGCGATATATCCGATTATCAATCTGTGTATTTGATTTACGTGGTGAATGATCTCGCGCGCGCGGACTTCCTTTTCCCTCTCTTTCTCTGTTTCATCGAGCAATTTTCCCAACATCGAGACGAATGTAAGCTGCACGCAGAGCGGAACAGCTACAAGAAAGAACACCTTTTGGGAAAGTTTTAGACCCGGCTGCATGGTCGGTCCGCCCAGCGACGCCTCCTCACTATATATAGCTTAC
The DNA here is from genome assembly GCA_964493595.1 of uncultured Candidatus Obscuribacterales bacterium. Classification (GTDB taxonomy): domain Bacteria; phylum Cyanobacteriota; class Vampirovibrionia; order Obscuribacterales; family Obscuribacteraceae; genus QKMZ01. The sequence continues at coordinate 4,895 of CAZBOX010000238.1, forward strand.
CCAATTTGGCGCCGGCTCGGGCTTGGAATGGTTGCCAGGTGGATTATCTGGGCATTGTCACATGAGTGTCATTTTTGGACCCTAATCTGCCGTCAACCCTCAGATAAACCGCTGGACCACTTTCGGCAGCCAGCATCACACTCCGATCACTTACTACCGTCTCCATAGCCTTGGCCCGATGCACTAAAGAGGCATCAGCCGAGCGCGCTTCACCCCGGGAGGAACACCATGACACGTCAGGTGGAAAATTTTAACGCGTGCCCAGAACGTCAGCCGCAGACCGTAGATAACCTGTGCAAAGACATCTACACACCGGAAAACAGAAATCAGTTTTGCGGAACAAAGAAACCTGAACTTAACTGCAATACCGATGACGACTTCAACAGTTATTTTTCCGAGAATCTCAACCAGAACATCTATGAAGGTGGCTGCAGCAGACCGGGAGACGACAATAACAACAAATATTTGAAAAACGTAGACCGCGGGCAGAAATATCTGGACAGAGCAAGCACTGACCTGGAGCAAGCCTTGTCCGCACTGGATAATGGCAATAGCCGCGGCGCAAGACATGAGATTGAGGAGGCTCTCCGGCGCAGTGGAAAAGCCGTGGATCAGTTTGGCACCGCTGTGGAAAGACATAGAGGTGGTGGCGCCAATGGTGCTTATGGTGAAGACAGTCTGAAAGATGGATCTCGTGAAATCAGCGGCTCCCGCGAAGAAATGAAGCAAGCTCTCGATTTGCTCAAGAGCGGCAAGACGGGCGAAGCATACGAATCTATTCGCGAAGCGCTTAAAGGGCTGAAATCCGGTGGTGAAGAAGTTCAAGCCGGTGAGGACAGCCTGAGAGGCAGACGTCCCGTCAACACAGCACGTGGTCGCGAAGCTGCTTCCGATAGAGAATTCAGAGAAGGAGCCAAACAATTCGACCGCGCCGGCGACGCCCTCGAAGATGCTCTTAACTCGCTCGATCACGGCAGCAAGGACGGCGCAATGCGTGACCTCGAGCGCAGCCATCGCAATCTTGATCTCGGACAGAATAACTACAAAGACGGCCTGAGGCTGAACCAATCCGGTGATGAATCAGGTATCAAGAAAGGTCTGGAAACATCCAAAACCGTCGATCAATCTATTGATGCCGCAATGGATCTGCTCAAGGCCGGATGCACAAGAGAAGCGAAACAAGTTATTCAGGAAGCTCTGAAGAGACTGGAGAAGAGCTCCGACCAGCTCGCTGAAGGCGTCGACAAGCAGGATGACCTCGATTTCCGTCCCGATGACTGTGTCGCTGATCGCAACCGAGGCCGCGACATTGATTTTCCGCGTAACTGGCAGCCGACCAATCCTAATTGGCGCGACAGAATCAATGTAGGCAACGGGGACAGAATTGGTTTGTTCCCTGGCGAGTTCGGCATTACTAATATCTCCGACAAGTTCAACCCCCTCGACCCCGCTGGTTTGCTGGACGGACGAAATGGCGGATTCAACCCGCTGGATCCGATCGGGCTCTTCGATAGAGGCGCAAAGAATGGTGGCTTCAATCCACTGGACCCGGCCGGCTTACTGGGCGGCAAAGATGGCGGATTCAACCCGCTTGATCCGATTGGACTTTTCGATAAAGGCGGCAAGAATGGTGGCTTCAATCCGTTGGATCCTGCCGGACTTCTGGGAGGAAAAGACGGTGGATTCAATCCGCTCGATCCGGTCGGACTTTTCAACAAGGGTGGAAAAGATGGTGGCTTCAATCCCCTCGATCCGGCTGGCCTGCTGTCCAGCAATGACGGCGCAAAGAGCAGCCCGCTCGATATTTTGAATCCGATAAAAGTAACCAAGAAAATCTTTGGAGGTCTCTTCGGTTAATCTTCGAATTCAGTTTTATGCGAGACGCAGAGAGCGCCCCGGCGCTCTCTCAGTCTTTGTGTTTCGCTAATACTTTTCGACTGATTCCGGGCGTTTCAGAGTTTGCTCTTTCGAGAAGGACTACTCTGTGACCAGCTTATAGCCAACGCCGTAGATGTTTTCCAGCATGGAAGGCTGTCCATCGATATCGATCTTCTGGCGCAGACGTTTTACGCACGTGCGCACTGTTTCCGGACCGACATTCGACTCTGATTTCCAAACACGATCGAGCAAGTTCTGGGCGCTAAAAACCTGATTGGGGTGGCGCATCAAGTGTTCCAGCAGCGCGAACTCTTTGGGATGGAGGGTAATCTCTTTGCCCTCACGCGTCAATTTATGAGCGGAAGGATCGAGCACCAATCCGCCGGCTTCAAGAACATTGCTGGGGGCAGTCGAGCCCGAACGCCGCAACAGAGCGCGCACCCTTGCTGACAGCTCTTTGAGATGGAAAGGCTTGGTCAGATAGTCGTCAGCGCCGCTATCGAGCCCCTTTTCCTTCTCGTCGATGGTATCTTTGCCTGTGAGCATCAAGATCGGCGTGGTGCCGCCTTTGAAGCGAAACTCTTTGCAAAGTTCTACACCGGTTATGCCGGGCAGACCCCAATCGAGGACTATCACATCGTAGTGATAGTTGTTGAGCAATTCTCGAGCGTCCTCGCCGTTGTAGGCGCATTCCAGCGTGTGGTATTCGCCTGACAAGCTGTCCGAAACCAAGTCTGCGAGCAGTTTGTCGTCATCAACTACGAGAATTTTTGCCATCTGACTGGTAAATGCGGACCCGCGACTGGGAGGGAAGGACTGTATGTCATGAATTTAGCCCATTCCGCAGTTATGTTCAATCAGAAAGGGTAGAACCTTTCGGGTAGACAAGAGATTAAATCAGAGCGCAGTCACGAAGGGCGGCAAGATTTGCCGATGGATGTCGAGAAGTGAATGTGAATCTGGCGCGCAATATCAGCCGAGCATCAGCCTGCGAGCGCTATACCAGCCATCGCCCGAACCACCCCACCAGTTATTGACCAGAAATCTGTCTGTTTTGGGATCGTAATCATCGATGGCCATTGCATGTCCCGGCACAATGTATCCAACCGAGCCGTTTTTGAGCTGACGAATCAAACTTTCTTTGCGATAGCGTCCACCTGTCCATGTGTCATGAATGGCCATTTTTTGACCGGTCGCCATCATGCGAACATATTCCATCTGGTCGTTGGTGGTGCCAGGATAATTTCCGCCGTTGCTCTTGTACCCGAGGGTCGCCATTGCGGCGAATTGGAAGAGTTGGTTTGAATATGTACGGTGATATGTCGGCTGGTATTTGATCTGGTTGGCGCCCAATTCGACTACTCTCTTTTGACCATTTTTGGTGGTACCACGGGAGGTGACACATCCTGTGGTCAAAGCTTCGCGCAACCAGCGAGTCAAATCTTGCGGGCGGCGCTGGGCAAGCGAGTCTTCAACAGAGTTCAGGGCGCAGGTTCCGACTGGTCCTTGATTGATGTATTTGGTCGGGTTGGCCAGTTCCATCAGCTCTGTTTCGACAGCCAGTCTGCGCTCGCCATGTGTGACTCGCTTGGCGTTGCCTCTGGGTTCGTCCGTGAAAACGCGGCAGAGGTTTCTATAACATTCGGCGACATCATCAGGGGACGCAGCTTTCCATCCTTTATTGCGAAAACGCTCCTGGCGCGCTTCAAATTTGTCCATCCATGATTCGATGGTGTTTTCGTTGCCTTTGAAAACACCATGTCTGGCGGCTATCTTGATAAAGTCTTCACGCGCTGTGGCCAGGTCGGCACTGCCATACTCGCTGGGACCAACCATGAAGTTGGTGACGATTTCCTGATAGATAAGGTTGCCGTCATCCTGAATCTGTACGTTTTTACGCCAGGTTGTTTTATTGTTTCCTTCTTGATGAGAGACGAATTTTTCCGTGTCGCCTACGCGGTCGGAAATCTGGACGACCTGTCCACCCATCGCAGTCTGATAGCGCTCGATGATTTGAGTGGCGCGAGTGGGTTTGCTCTCGTCAGTGTATTTATATTCGATGACTGAGTTGTCCGCCTTGATTACGTTGGCAAGACGTGTCACTGCTTTTCCGTTGACTTCGATTACTTCATGAGTGGTGTTGGTGAAATCCGAGTGCATTGTGGAGATATGCTTGCCGTCGTCGGAAGCGATCATCACATTGCCGATATTGTCTCCTTTCTGTACAACCTGAATGCGTGTTGCCAGCTGTTTCAAGTCATCATCTTGAGTGCTGCCGCTCAAGTCGATGACTGATTCTTGCCCATTCATCCGGGTTGTGATTTTCTCTACAAGCGGTGCTCCGTTTGCATCGAGTTTGACTTTATTATTCTCGTCCCGCTGATATTCGATTGACTGCGAATTTTCGCCTTTGCGCACTTCGGTTACGAAGCCGCCTTCTAACTTTATGAATGAACCATCGCGTTTCTTTATCTCGACTGGAGGCTCTGTGATTTCACTGCCGGCGCCGCGTACTTCGACTTTGTCCTGCATAACGGGGGTTTCCGCTTTGCGCGACAAATCGACATTCCAGTTAGGCCTGAGATTCTCGGGTGGAACGTACTTTTCAAATTGTTGGTCGCTGGCTCCCGCTTCGTAGGGCTTTGCGACTGGGGTTCTATTGCTCATGATTTTTGCGGCTTAGGGTGTTTTAGCCGAATGCCGATCTCTGCATCCGAAGTTTCCTGGATTTTCCAAAAAAAGCTTCGGAGCAGATTCGGTTGGTTTGGCGAACTTTTGACTTCTTTCGAGGATTGACGAGGGCGACGCATGGCGTCGCCCTGCGATATTTCGATTACGGTTTCCGTTGTACCTGGGCTTGCGCTCTGGCATTGTTATGGATCAGATCAACGAATTTGATGATTTCAGTTTCTTTTGGAGGCGTTGGATTGCGTTGCAATTCGGCAATCAGTTTGTCTCCGTTTTCTTTCTTCACCTTCTCGAGATCCGGCGAGCCGCCCTG
>CAZBOX010000239.1:0-6253 GCA_964493595.1 uncultured Candidatus Obscuribacterales bacterium
GGCAAGAAGAGCAGGTGGTCTTTCGGTCACCCGCTTGATACTTGGCGGCGTCGCCATATCGGCCGTGTGCGGTTCATTAATAACACTGATCATTACCCAGTCAGGAGGCACGCCGCAGGCTCAGGGCATTATATTCTGGCTGGCAGGCGGTATAGCCGGGAGGGGGTGGAGCGATCTAGGCACACTCTCGCTTTACACCATAGGCGGTATCATCGTCACTTTGCTCTTGAGCAAACAAATTCGCCTCCTAACTCTGGGAGACGAAACAGCCCAGGCTCTCGGCGTGGACGTTTCCAGATTGCAATGGCTTTTACTGGGTTGCGCCGTCCTTATGTGCGGCGCTGCAGTTTCAGCTTCGGGACTGGTCGCTTTCGTGGGTTTGATCGCCCCCAACCTCGCACGCATGTTACTCGTTCAAGATGAGCGCCTGGAAATAGTTGCATCTGCATTGATAGGCGCGGTCCTCGTTACAGTGTCCGACCTGGCCGCAAGGACGCTGGGACAGGGGCAGGAGTTGCCTCTGGGCACTCTGCTTTCGCTAGTCGGAGGTCCCTTTTTTCTCTACCTGATTTCAACTAGCAGGGGGGACTGAGCATGACAGAAACAAGCCAGACTGCCGTTCAACTCGATAAGGTTTCAGCCGGATTCGGTGACAAGTGCGTCGCAGAATCAGTTTCTCTCACAGTAAGGCGGGGCACGATAACGGCTATCGCCGGTGGAAACGGAGCAGGCAAGTCCACTTTGCTAAAAACAATTGCACGCCTTCTTCCCGCCTTAAGAGGAACGATTTACCTGGAAGGAAAAGAACTTTCCACGATTACGCTTCCGGAGTTGGCAAAAAAGCTTGCCTACGTGCCACAAGAAATCGCCGGTTTCCGAGATTTGAGCGTAGAAGAACTGGTCGCACTGGGGCGCAACCCGCACCAGAGATGGTGGCAATGGAGAGCCGAACACAAGGACAGAGCGGCAATTGAGAATGCGATAATAGTTACGGAGCTCGACGATTTAAGAGAGAAGTCCGTGAGTGAAATTTCCGGCGGAGAAAGACAAAGAACGGCAATCGCCATGTCACTGGCTCAAGAACCGGAAATTCTCTTACTGGACGAACCGACTGCGCATCTGGACTTCAAGCATCAAAAAAGCTTGATGCACCTTCTGCTTCAGTTGAAGGCGCAAGGAATGACAATCATCACATGCCTGCATGACCTGAATTTCATTTCTCAAGTCTGCGATCAGGTCGTTTGCCTGAAAAAAACTCGCCAGGCGCCTTCCACGCAACTCTTTACAGGCGCGCCCCAAGAAGTCCTGACAGCGGAAAACCTGCTGGCCGCATTCGACACGGATCTGAAAATCATCAGAGACCAAGCTAATCCAGAGTCCAATGTATTCTTTGGGCTTTGATCAGCGGGAAATTTCGAATTACTGAATTTGCTTCAGGTTAAGCGTAACCGCGACGCTCCAATGCTCGCTGGCGATTGTAAGCTGACAGTTCAGCATTTCTCTGTCTCATCATTTCCCGACGCGCCATGGCAAATGCTTGCTGAGATCCTCGGTCATCGAAATCATGGTTAGCCATTCTGTAGTTGTTTCCGTAATAGGAATCAACATTGCGATGCGATTCGTAGCGCGGCACTGAGCGCCTGGCTATATCGTAAGCCAGATAAGTCTTCAGCCCATCTTCAAGCAAGCCCAGTCCGACATTGCCTCCGGCTCTGTCCCAGGAAGGGCTCTGGTTGTAGAAGGAAAGCCCATCACGTCCGCCATGCGTATAGTTGATATTGCGATCGTCAAAGAAGCGATTGCTGAACCTGTCATAACGACTGCCGCCGATAGCATTGGCCATCAACATCATCTCGATCGGGTTCATACGATTGCTGTCGTGTCGGTAGTCCCAACGTCCGCTGCCATCGTTATTGCGCGCGTGGCGGCGGGCAATGTCATAAGACAAGCTGGTCTGGAGCAGATCTTGGAATAGGCGATAGCCGTTTCTGTCTCTTCCTGTACCGAAGCAATCATCATTGACCCAGGGAGGAAGACTGCTATAAGAGGGCTCGCTTCTGTAGAAGCTGATGCCATCGCGCCCGCCATGAGTGTAGTTGATGTTCGGACCGCCCGGACGCCGGTAAGCAAGATCATTGAAATTGCGGTCGTAATAAGCATCGGGATTGTAATAGCTACGCGCATACATATCGCGGAACTGCTGATCCATCATCTGCCCATCTCTAATAAGAGCCTGGCGCCGGAAGTCGGACAGACGATTGTTCTCTGGAGCCCACTGGTCACGGAAACTGTCGCTATAGTTGTCCCAGCGACCGGACATCATATCGTTGAGCTTAGCTGCCTGCATAGCCCGGCACGCAGCGTCATCGTAGCCGTTGCCGCCGGACGTGAAGATATTGACGGTCCCGTAGTTAACTATTTGAAAGCCTTGAGAATCCCTTGGAAATCCTAACGACTGAGTGTCACCGCGCTGGACGGGCCATGCGTCTTGCCGAATTTGGCTAAGAGCATCACCGCCGTTGAACTGATACAAATCAGTTCTATCGCCTTGGTTGTTCTGATTGTCGCCCGCAAATTGATAAACATCCACAGGACGGGAATCGTAATCACCCGTACTACTCATTCGGTAGGACCTCGCAAAGGGGTTAGGTCTTTATGTATTCGTGCTCGCATATATACATAACCCAGCCGAGATTGGACAGTCAATGGGAAAAATCCCACGGCGCCGGGCAAATGCCGCACCAGACGGGATTTTGAATTTACCCCGCATCTATAAATTATGCCCGAATGAGGACGTTCTAAACTCCAAAATAGGCACAGAGTCTGGGCAAGAACACGATTGCCCCAACCGCCGACGCAGCCAGAGCAACGACTAGAACAGCCGCAGCCGCGGTGTCTTTAGCCTTGCGAGCGGCCAGATGATACTCTCCGCCGGCACTCAAGTCGACCACATGTTCTATAGCTGTATTGAGTAGTTCGGCACCGATAACGAGCCCCATCGAAAGGACCAGCGCCAACCAACTGATCGCATCGACACGAAGCCAGACGCCCAAAGCAATTACCAGAACCGAAATACAAAAGTGGATGCGCAAATTGCGCTGCTCTTTCAAGCCCTGAGCAATGCCGGCAAATGCGTGATAGAAGGATTCGAACATACTGGTGGTGCGACCGGTCTTGTGTTGCCAGCTTGCAGGAACAGCAAAAGGCCTCGACTGATTCGACAAGTCCAGCGAATCCAACGAATTCAACGAATTCACTGCGCTGACAGATTGGGACTGGTCGGCTTTGGATGCGGTTCCTGCGGTCACTGTAGAATTCCTCTTCCAATTTGCAAGATAACACGTCCTGCAACTGAAGAAATTGCTCGTCTCTCAGCTACATGCATCAGCTCAATAGTTAGACCAGGCTTAGTCCCTGCTGATTCCCAACGAATCGAGAATAGCCCTTTGCCGGCCGAACATTTCTTTCTCTTCTTTTTTGGTTTCATGGTCAAAGCCCAGCACGTGCAATGCCCCATGAACGAAAAGAAAGCACAGCTCTCTTTCCAGGCTATGTCCATATTCTTCGGCCTGTTCATCAGCACGTTCGACCGAGACGATCACGTCCCCTAATTCCCACGGCTCCCCCTCAGGAGGCTCTTCGGCGTCCATAGGAAAAGATAGGACATCCGTGGGCGCATTCTTGTTGCGCCACTGGCTGTTCAAGGACTGTATATCTTCATTGGTGACAAAAACGACGTTGAAGACTCCCCGGTCAGCCACTTTGGCCAGCCACTTCTTCTTAAGATGCGGCGCTGGTTCATCCTGAAGATTGCGAATTATTGCGGCTGCCAACTTATCGAATTTGGCTCGCCACACCTTCTTGCTCACTTTCAAATATTTTTGCTGATTGGAAAAACTGACGGAAATCGGCACGTTAGCCCCTTTTGAATGGTCTACAGAAAGGTGGGTTTTCTCCAAACAGGGCGCCAGAGAGGCTCTAAACTGCCCGGATTGTTAGAAAACTGCCGGTATGCTAACATAGCGGCTTGCAAGGGAAGCAATTGAGACGTGTAGGAAACCAAAACCTACGCCCTCTTTTATTTCGGCGGTGTCTTTGTCGTGCCTGGCTTGTCCTTGAGCTACCGCACGATGCGTCACGCAAGAAAAGACAAACCCGCATCAATCCAAGAAGAATAATTCCTGAGAATGCTAAGTAGAAAACCAGAAGAAGTGATTTTGGAGGTGACAGGGCTCGCCGAAAAAATCGCCGCCCCGCTTGGCTTTCAAGTTGTGGATGTGCGCCTGACCCAGCAAGGTCGCCGCAAAAGCGTCGAGGTGACGATTTTCTCACATACAAAATCAGTAGGTCTTTCCGACTGCGAAATCATAAGCCGCCAACTGGGTGAGCTTTTGGAGCCGCAGTCCAACGGCAAGCCGGCCATAATCGAAGGTTCCTATTATCTGGAAGTGCAGAGCCCGGGCATTGAAAGAGAACTCAAAACGGCTCGCGAATTTCAGGTTTTCGCCGGGCATCCGGTTTTTGTCAGAACAAAGGACAAAGTTCAAGACCTGGGCACTGAATTCACGGCAACGCTGGAAGCACTTCTGGACGGCAAGTTGCATCTGAAAAACGCAAAGCCGCTGCCGGTAAAGAAAGGCACAGGACACAATGCCAAGCCGTCCAAAAAAGCAGCCGAATTACAGAAGAATGCGCTGCCGGGCTGTCCGGAACTGACTCTGGAGATGAAAAAAGTGTCACTGGTGCGCCTGCATCCGCAGGATATGCCGAAATTGCCTGCTTCAGACATGGATGAAGAGTGCCATGAATCAGAATAGACAAAAGTTTAGGGGCGACCCGACCTGAGAGAATGCGGTCCACAAGCCGCTTTCCACGAAATGAAAAACCGGTAACTAAAACTGAATACTAAAATTGAATAGACTGAAGGAGTCAAATCCATGATCAAAATCGGCGACAAACTCTTGGAAGCAGCTGAAGAGCTGGAAAGAGAGCGCAATATTCCACAAGCAGAATTCATCTCGTACGTATGCGACGCCATCGTTGCCGCATACAAGAAGAAAGTGCCCGACCACGATGTCGAAGGCGTACGGGCAATCTTCGATCACGAAACAGGTGAAATCGGCATCTTCGCGCCAAAGGAAGTTGTGGATAAAGCGGAGAACGAATATCACCAGATAAGCCTCGAAGATGCTAAGGATCTGATTCCTGACGTAGCAGTCGGCGAAGTTCTGGAAATCGAAGTGACGCCGGCCGACTTCTCTGAATTCGGTCGTATAGCGGCTCAGACAGCTAAGCAATTGATGACCCAGCGCTTGAGAGAAGCTGAAAAAGAGCTGATCAAGAAAGAATTCGAAGCTCGCAAGGGCACTTGTACAACAGGTCAAATCGAGCGTATCGAAGTGATCTCGAATACGAGAAATAACGTCATCGTCAACCTGGGCCGCGTAGAAGGCTGCATGCCTACCCGCGAACAGTTGCCCGGTGAGACGTACAGAGTCGGCAATCGCGTGCGCGTCTACGTTCTCGAACTGAGAGAGACCGGCCGCGTGCCGCAAATTATCGTTTCGCAAGCTCATCCTGAGCTGGTGCGTGAATTGTTCGAACTCTATGTGCCGGAAATCGAAGACGGCACTGTTGAAATCAAATCAATTGCGCGGGAAGCAGGTTATCGCACCAAGATAGCCGTGCATTCCGACGACGCGGACGTCGATCCGGTCGGCGCCTGTATCGGTACGCGCGGCGTTCGCATTCAGAACGTCGTTGCCGAATTGCGTAACGAAAAGATTGACGTTATTCGCTTCTCAGGTGACCCGGTCGATTACATATCGAACGCCCTGAGCCCGGCACGCATCACCACCGTAGCTCTTTATGAAGAGTCTCCGGATGCGGGCGGCAAGCGAGCTGAAGTGATCGTTCCTGACGATCAGCTCAGCCTGGCAATCGGTCGCGGTGGTCAAAACGTCCGCCTGGCAGCAAAACTGACTGGCTGGAAAATTGACATCAAGTCGGAATCTCAAGCAGGCGGCTCCTTCAAATCTCTCAATCAAACTTTGGAAGATTTGGGCGCCCAGGCTTAAAGGTTACAAAAGGGGGCCGGCTGCAACTGGCCCCCTTTTGCTTTACTCACAAATTGAAAAGAGCGAAGGGTGGTAAAAGATCTCCCATTCGCTCCATTCCTCGTCCATCAGGAGAAAATCGCATTTGCTTTCTACGCGAATCTGCGTGGCATGCCGTTTGAAGAAAGCGCAGAAAG
>CAZBOX010000239.1:6353-9745 GCA_964493595.1 uncultured Candidatus Obscuribacterales bacterium
CATTTGCTTTCTACGCGAATCTGCGTGGCATGCCGTTTGAAGAAAGCGCAGAAAGATTTAATTCGCCTCACCTGCGACTACCAAAGCGGTGAAGTGCGCCTGAACACGGGCGACAAGCACCTGTCAGGCAGATCATGCTATCTCTGCCGCTCGAAAGCCTGTGTTGACCAGGCTTTGAAAGGTGCACGCCTGAAAGGAGCCCTGGAAGGCAGGAGAGTAAAGGGCAAGCCAGCCCCACGCTCTGTGGCTTTCCCGCTCTCGGAGCAACTGATACAGCTTGTATACAGAGAGTGCACAGATACGGCTAAAACATGCCAAAATACACAGAGCAAGGAGTAAAAGCCTGATGAATGATCGTGTCCGTGTGTACGAACTAGCGCGCCAGATGAATCTCGAAAACGGGGATATCATCACGGCCTTGCGTGAACTCGGCTACGACATCAAGAGCCACTCGAGCACGATTGACGCGAGCACCGTAGGACTTCTTATCTCGCATCTGGGCAAGAAAAACGGCAAGGGCGAAAAAGACAAGCCGGCAGTCAAGACAGCCGCCAAACCGGCTGGAAAGATCCCGCCGCCCCAGACCCCCGAAAAGCAGAAGCCTCGAGTCCTGGCACGTTACAGAAAAGAGACGGCGCCGGAAGAAACAGTCGCCGAAGTACCACCGGTAGAAGCGGCCCCGGTTCAGGAGCCCGCCGAGAAGGCGCCTCCCAAGGAGCCTGCGGCACCACCGACACCTCCGGAGCCCGTGGTAGAGGCAGCACCGCCGCCTGCCGCCGAAGAGTCCGAGGACAAGAAGGCGAAAAAACAGGCCGAGGAGACACCCGAAGAGCCAGCTGCTCAGCCGGTTGTCGAGCAAGCCAAAGAAGCTCCGCCGGAACCAGCAGAAGCTCCCAAGGTGGAAGAGCCGCCAAAAGAGGAGAAGGTCAAGCCCGCCGAGAACTTCTCTCCTGACGCCTTCAAAGAATTAGTCCAGAGGCCGTCCGTTCCTTCTGTCCCCTCTCAGCCGGTGAGGGTAGCCGCACCTTCCAACCGAGCTACTCCGCCCAGACCTCCGAAGTCCCGGCACGGCAGTCAAGAAAGACAACAACAGCAAAAGAAGGAAGAAAAGTCGCGTCCCGCAGCGGCGACTATAGAAGTTCCAAAAGTGATAACTCTTACCCAAAATCTGACGGTCAAAGAACTGGCCGAAAAAATGAACGTCGCTGACACCGAAGTGATCAAGCGCTTGTTCATGAAAGGTACGATGCGCACCGTTAACCAACTCGTCGAAGTTGAACTGGCTCGCGAACTTGCCTCAGAAATGGAATACGAAGTCCTTACCGAAGAAAAGGTAGAGGAAGTCGTCAAAGTAGAAGAGGATCTTTCCGAAGAAGACCTCAAAGCATTGGTCACCCGACCGCCCGTGGTCACCATCATGGGCCACGTCGACCACGGTAAGACCAGTTTGCTGGATGCTATCCGCCAGACCAAATTCTTACTTACAGATGCAGAACACGGCGGCATCACACAGCATATCGGCGCCTATCACGTCGAAGTGCCGCACGAAGATGGTTCGCTGCGCCAGATTGTTTTCCTAGATACGCCTGGTCACGAAGCGTTTACCGCTATGCGCGCTCGCGGCGCCAAGGCGACCGACGTAGCCATTCTCGTAGTGGCTGCCGATGACGGTGTCATGCCTCAAACAATTGAAGCAATAGATCACGTTAAGGCAGCGGGAGTGCCGATTATTGTTGCTGTCAACAAAATTGACAAGCAGGATGCCGACCCCGATCGAGTTCTCACTCAATTGATGGAGCACGGAATTCTGCCCGACAAATTTGGCGGAGACACCGTCACTGTCAATGTTTCGGCGAAGAAGCGCACAGGACTCGACGAGCTACTCGAGATGATCTTGCTCGTCTCTGAAATTCAAGACCTCAAAGCCAACCCGGAAAAACCGGCAGCCGGCGTAATCATCGAAGCCGAGCTTTCGCGCGGCAAAGGTGCTGTAGCAACAGCGCTTGTACAAACCGGAACCTTAAGGGAAGGCGATCTACTTATTGCCGGCACAGCCTCAGGCAGAGTGAGAGCGCTCTTCGACGATCGTGGTCAGCGCGTCAAAGCGGCTGGTCCCTCGATGCCAGTCGAAGTGCTTGGTCTGGATGATGTTCCGCTCGCCGGAGACCGCTTTGAAGTGGTTGCCGATATGCAGATCCAGAAGCAGATTGTCGATGCTCGCAAAGCAGAAAGAGGGGACAGACGTCCTCACCACGTCACCCTCGAATCACTGCACGACATGCTGGCAACCGGAGAAGTCAAAGAACTCAACATCATCGTCAAAGCAGACGTGCAAGGTACAGCCGAAGCAATCGCCGAACAAGTCCGCAAGCTTACTTCCAACGAAGTGGCCGTGCGTGTTCTGCGCACCTCCTCCGGCGACATTTCCGAAAACGACGTCAACCTGGCCGCCTCTTCGAACGCCATCATCGTCGGCTTCAACGTTCAGCCTGACCGCAACGCACAAGAAGTCAGCGAAAAAGAAGGCGTGGACGTACGTACGTACAACATCATCTATCAAATTACAGATGACCTCGAAAAGGCGATTCAAGGTCTTATCCAACCACTCAAATCGGAAGTTCAGATCGGTCAGGCCGAGATCCGCGCAGTGTTCAAACTTGGCAAGGCGCTGTCCATCGGCGGTTGCATGGTTACATCCGGCAAGGTCAAGCGGGGCGGCATCGCCAAAATCGATCGGGGTGGATCAATCATTTACGAAGGCAAGATCGAAACCCTCAAACGCTTCAAAGACGACGCCAAGGAAGTTGCTTCCGGCTTCGAATGCGGCATGAGCTTCGAGAAATTCAACGACCTGCAAGAAGGCGACAAGGTCAATGTATACGAAATACAAGAAACCAAGCGCGAAATTACTCGCTCTTAGTTAGTCTTCGCCTTTCAATACCTTTCTTGGAGAGGTGAATCATGTCCAGTCAACGTGCATTGCGTGTTTCGCAGTCGATCAAAAAAGAATTGTCGGAAATCATACGCCGCGATTTAAAAGACGATCGCATCAAGGGGCTTGTCTCGATTACCGATGTAGAATCCACTCCCGATTGTCGCTCTTGCCGTGTTTACGTTTCTGTTTACGGAAAAGAAGGCGATTCGGAAAGCACGATGGAAGCACTCAACGAACACCTCGGTTATATGAGAGGGGAGTTGTGCCGCCGACTCCATCTGCGTTTTGCTCCCGAGCTGAATCTGAAGCTGGACACCTCGCTCGAGCGCGGAGCCAAAGTTTCCGACTTACTGGGCAAAATTTCCCGCGGCGAAGTATAGGCGCCAGAGAGAAGGCATACTGTGCACTTCGGTTTTCTAAATGTGATGAAGCCGCCGGGCATGACCTCACATGATGT
>CAZBOX010000240.1:0-2597 GCA_964493595.1 uncultured Candidatus Obscuribacterales bacterium
AATATGCAACCGTATGTAGTGTCGTAGTGAACGACACTTGTTTCGCTTTCCATTGGCTAAAAACTTTGTTTACCTGTCCGCAGTGGATAGCTGCGGATGAACCTGTTGGCGGACCATTGAAACCCGGAAGTAGTAAACACTTCCGTTTGCGATTCGTTTAAGTTGATTCCGGTTAGAATCAAGCATTTCAATTCTGGTTTTTTCGCCAGTCGAATAATGTTGTCGCCTTCGGCTGATGTCCTGGAGAGATTGATCGTTTCGAGGTGTCCTTGCTCGAGCGCCTGCATGATGTGGATGTCAACTTTTGAACCCTCGAGGCTCAATGAGGTAAGGCATCTGTTCTCTAAGAGATAATATATGCCACCTTCAGTGTATCCGTCGCACTGTTCGAGACAAATTTTGTTGGCTTGAGAATTCTCACCGATATTTCGTAAGTCTTCGTTGCTGAACGTGATATGGCGGAATACCAGTTCATCCGAACTCAGGAAATCTGCGCTATTCCAATCAGCTTTTTTTTCAGGCAATGCTGCATGTCCAATGTAGGAATTCCGTTTGTATAGGCTGACAAATATCTTCGCGGGTTTACCTTTCTCTATGCCGAAACGCGTAAGTTCTAATTTCTCGCATAAATAGATTGAACAAACTGGAATAAGAAAAAGAAGGAGGATAAAAACAACAACTATAAAGACGGTTACATACTTGCTTTCCTCTTTACCTTGCCTATATTTCCGTACTGCATGTTTTGACACCGCTTTCTGCGCGTAGTCCGTAGCCGTTGTCGCCTCTTTCTCCGCGCATTTGCAAGTTTCTTTGCGAATCAACCATTGAGTCAATGATTGATTGCCACTAATGGGTAATTTGCAACGCCTACAAATCTGACCCTTGGGCTTTTTCACGGAGCCATCAGCTTCCGTCGAGGCGTGTTCGCATTTACAGTAATCGCCCAGTCCTATCCACTGAGTTATCGACCCCTTAAATTTTTGAATCTGCTTGCCGCAGTCCTGGCAGGTCTGGCGCTCTTCAACATTCATATGTCTTGCAAATGTTCATTCGCTGGGAAGGCACTTCATTTTTTTTATACCCGTCGCCCCAGGCAGGAAATTTTTTCGGAGTTGCCTGCAATTTCAAAACTTTTTAAGAACTGGCGTTTTATATTCTGAGCGTGAACCGAGGAGATGCCTCCGATGCTACAGCCACCAGTTAGCTGCAACGATTTCGTCAACTACGTCTACAGTTCGCCCGCGCCTGTTCCCTCCCCATTCGCTGAAAGAAAGCACGAAGAGACGCAGTACGAGCTGAAGCCGATAACGATGCAGTTTACTCATCCGCTGATTTTGGAATCCCCATGTAATCAAAAAAACTGCGAAATCGACGAAGAGAGCATGCACTTGCGTTCAGAATTGATGCAATTGTTTCCTGAAGATTCGCGACTTTGCGACTTGATGCTGCCCATTCTTCAAGGCGAGCCTCTCACCGAGCGTCGGCGCCTGGAATTGGAAGCTTGTATGAAATATCCGCACGTTCTCGACCTGCAGGAAGCGTATGTTAAAAGCGCTTTGGGTGAGGAACTGACGGAATTCGAAGCCTTGCTTTTACGGAGGATGGATGGGGCGGTAGGGCCGTAAGTCTCTAAACAAGACTGAAATTTCTGCCGCTTTATTCTCCGCAAAGAATTTAGCCTGGATCAAGCTGCGATCCTCAAACTTTGAGTTTGGGGATCGCAAAGCTGAAAGTGCTTCCTTTGCCGACTTCCGATTCGAGCCAGATTTTGCCTTTGTGCGCGTCTATCAGAGATTTGCAAATAGCAAGTCCCAAACCGAAGCCGCGTTTCTTCAGATTTTTTGGTTGGCTCAACTGCTTATATCTTTGAAAAATCGCTTCTCTCTGATTCTCTGGAATGCCAGGACCGTGGTCTATGACGCTGAACAGGGTGCTTTCTTGATCGGCGGCACCCTTTATCAAGACTTCCGAGCCGGCTTCTGAGTATTTGACGGCATTGGAGACTAGATTGATGAGCACCTGGACAAGCCTGTCTTCATCAGCGATTAATCCACCCTCTACTATCTCGGTCACTACTTTCACATTTTGTGCGCGTGAGGCATCTTGCGTTGCATCCACTACTTTTCGGATAATTGTTCCTACTGAAGTTGCTTGCAATTCGATCTCCAAATCGCCCGATTCGAGCTTTTCTGCATCCAGCAAATCGCTGACCAGTTTGATCAAATAATCGGCATTCGATTGTGCACGCTTGATTGCGGTATAGCCGTTCTCTTCCAGCTTACCGAAGCGGTCCTGTCCGAGCATGGACAAGAGCATATTGATGGAAGTCAGAGGAGTTCTGAGATCGTGGCTGACCATCTGCACGAAATCTCTGCGTAATTGCTCCAGCCTCTGCTTCTCGGTGACGTCCTGAACATGCAGAAAAATTCGTTTGATTCCGTCATCTTCGAAGTCATTGGCAAAAATTTCGCAGGCAATATAATCCTGCGATTTCACCTTGCCGGGGGTTCTTTTCAGGGCCGAATCGACTTCTACAGACTCGATCTCCGGAAAGAGAAACTTTATTGGCTGCCCGGCCAGCTCGCGCGGTGTATAAG
>CAZBOX010000240.1:2697-9668 GCA_964493595.1 uncultured Candidatus Obscuribacterales bacterium
GAAAAGCAGCGCTGCGCGGTTTTACGCAGTCGCCCTGAGAAAAAATCACCGGATGTTTTTGTGACTCAGCGCTCATTTCCAATTCTTGCCAAGTTTCAAAACATTGTCGAGTCTATTGAAGAGCGAGCAAGTCAGCAGGTCTTATCACGATTTACCGATGAAGAGCGCGAGCGCCTATTTCTTGAACAAGTCGAATATGCAAGGCAATTTGCAATTTTCAAAAGACAGGCGGACGTCCTGAACAGCAAGCCTGGACAGTGGAAAATCTATCTGCCCTGCCCACCGCAAAAGGGGCTGTTGCATCAAGAATTTGAAAGAGAAGTGCAGAGAATTTTGGACCGCAGTTAATCTTCTTCAAGTGCTTCTTACGAGTGTATTTTTCGCTAACGCCGCTTCCTGCAGATGGGATGGTGGGGATGACCCTTCAGGAGCGGCGCCGGATTCTTTCGGTGTGATATTAATGCGTTTGATCAGTTGATCGAGGTAACCTTCGAAGCTGTATCTTTGTGAGACCACTTGAGCTCCTTTCCTGCCCTGTTCAGCCCGATGCGTCGGATCGGCGATAAATCTGCCTACCGAATCAGCCATGGCGCCGGCGTCGAGAAACGGGACCAGTTGTCCTCCTCCATCGCTCAATATCTCTTCGACCCCGCCGCTTCCTGCAAAGGCTACGACCGGAAGAGAGCAAGCCATCGCCTGATGGACGACGCACGGAAGCGGATCGAGCCTGGACGGCAGCAAGAACAAGTCTGCTGCTGTGAAAAACGGCTCGATATTGTCTGTTGTTTCCAAAAAGTGCACCCTGTCTTCGACACCAGCCTGTTCTGCATCTCTTTTTGCCCAGGAAAGCGGCTCGCTTCCTGCTGCGTGAGCGCCGCCAATCCAAACGAAGCGAGCTTTGGGGAAATTCGTAATCACTGATTTTGCCACTTGAACAAAGATGTCTATGCCTTTTCGCATTTCGGCTGTGCCGCAAGCCAGAACGATGAAGTCGCCATCTCGCGCTCCTGTCGCTTTCACCAATTCTTTGATTGCTTCTTCTCGCGTTATTCTATGCCCGAATTCGCCATCCAGAAGACCCTGGGAGATGACTTCAAAATTGGTCCAGAACCCTGTGCAATGTTTTTGCGCATCAGCAAGAATCTGTCGGCAAGAGAAGATTGCCAGGTCTGTGTGTCTTCTCAAGTTCTCCCGAGTATGGTTCGGGTAGAGATTGAGAAACTCATGGAAGAGTGTTATCACGCGCATGTTGGCTTGCTTGAGCGCGCTGTGAAATGGATGCAATTCTGCCGAGTTGAGAATAATCGTGTTTGAAGAAAGGAGCCCCTCGCTGTCCAGCTTGTCGAGATGATTGATGAGAGCTGATTGTTGCTCCACCGTTTGCGAGAGGTCGATGGTGTCGAAGTCTTTTGCGATTGCAGGCAAGAGCGCACCGCTCTTGGGCAGGAAAATCAGTGGATTGATACCGCGTCTTTTCAGCCCGCGCGCCAGTTCAAGGCCCACAAGGGGGGCTCCGGTCCTGCTTGCCTCATGAATTCCGAGCACGACGTCATAGACTTTCTTCTCGCCGGTTCCAGCTGCGGATGCCGGCTCACAAAGGGGCGTGAATGTTGTTGTCTGGCTACCATTCTTTGCCCGCAAGCTCGTGCAGATATCGACCCCGGGCATTGTCGAGTGACGCCCCTCGGCGGCGCCGAATAGAATGAAGTGAGCAAGCGGGTTTTGCCCTGACTGCTTTACGTCGGTATAGTGATTCAAATACCAGTCAGTGTCGAAGAGAGCGCTGGTTGCGATTCCCTGTTGCGCTCCTTCTTTGATGAAGTGTATTAGCGGATTGCCGGGGGAATCGACGCGCCTCAGCCTCAGTTGTTGTTGGTAAAAATCGAGGTCGAAAAGCGGTGAAGGGTTTAGCTTCAGCTTGTAGCCTTTTTCAAGGAAATGAACAATCGGATCGTCAATTTCTATATTGTTTCGACGGCATTGCTTCCTGTAATAATTTTCGTCAAAGATGCCGCTCTGGTCTATTAAATCAATGTCGTCGCTCAGGGTGTTTCTTCTGCGCTGAGATTTGATCTTTGAGTTTCTTATGCCGACTTTGATCTGGCTTAGAAGCTGCACCGGATTTGGTGGCGCAAGCGTGGCGTTGAGACTGTTTTTCAAGTCTGAAATGAGCTGGCGCTGCAATTGTGTTTCGCCGTTCAAGCGGTTGAGCTCGTCTAATGCCTGATTGTAGGCTGTAAGCACTTTTACATATTCCTGGTGGATTATGCGGTAACGCTCCAGCTCTTCTGTCAGCGATGTAGTGTAGGCGCTGCTCTCTTTGACGGCGCGATGATACTCGTTGTAGAGGGAGAGGTAATAGCTGTCCAGGCGCGCTATCACATCGGGCCAATGCTTCTCGAAGAGGTTGTAATTGTGCGCGACCAGGTTGGACATTCTTCTTTCCACATCGATCGAGCCCAGCCCGCTGTCGGTTTTGTGATACAGCCAAAGAGCTCCTTCAATTCGCGCCAGAGCAAAGTCGTTCGCTGCCACACACAAGAGAAACTGATGATCGGAGCCGAGCGGCATGTCTTCGCGGTAGCCGCCAATTTTGTCGAATACTTTTCTGTGGTAGAGGAAAGTCGGAAATCCTTCTTTATGGCAGAGCAGATTGACCAGGCTCGCCTTCGGCGTCATCAGATAATCACTGTCGCCAAACCACTGCATTTGCGTATAGACAGCATCGAGTTTGCCGGATATGGCTGCTTGCAAGCAGCGCATAACGAAGTCAGAATGAAGAATATCGTCGGCGTCCAGCGGTACGATGTAGCTGCCGGAGGCGGCTTGAATAGCCGTATTTCGGGCTGCCGATACGCCTCGATTGGCGGCGTGAGTAATGAGCTTTATTCGGGACAGTAACTGTTCATCCAGGACTGACGCTGCAGGATTCAGGCGGGAGGCGTCATCAACAACGATAACCTCGATATTTTCGTAGCTCTGTTTCAGGGCGCTTGTTACTGAGTGGCATAGCTCATCGGGTTTTTCGTAATACGAAATAATGATTGAGACCAAATCAGTCGGGCTCTCAATCAATCCTCTTTGCTCTTCAAATCGGTCCCAGCAATCTGTGAGCAGATGCGATTGGTCTTTGGCGCTGCAGAGTTTTGCGCGCTCGAATCCCTTCTGGCGCATCTCTTCCGGGTAAGGCTGCATAAGAAGCGCCGGTACCTCTTCGATTTTTTTATAGAGGATGCCTGCGCCTTGCAGGTTTTTCAATTGTTCCTCTCTGCGCTCAGGCAGTTCTTGCCAGAGAACCCCGAGTCCGCTCGCTTGCGCTTCGACCATTCCGACTGGAAATCCGACTCTATTGATTTTCGGATCTGCAGGATAGACGAGCCAATCGTATTGACTGTAGATTTCCGGCATCTCGTCCGGATCGACATACATAATGCTAACAGGTTTACCCTTGGATTCGTTGTAATTGACGGTGTCTTGCAGCGTATAGCCGTCGGTATACAAATCGAATTGCAGCTCCGAGCCGGCTTCTTTCATCATCAATGCAAGATCGACAAAATCTTTGTGCGCTTTTTTGGGGCTGGAAGGTCCCGCACAGATGATTTTGCCGCTTTTTTCGCGTTTTTCCGGCTTATAGAATTTCTCGAAATTAATCAGAGGAAAGCAATCGACCAGCTTTGATTCGGCTAAGCCGTGCTCTCTCAGTCGTTGTCTGAACTGAGGCATTGCGAGGATTCCGGCACACCAGGCGCTGTTCGAGAGGGCGCATAGCTTTTCCAGCTTTACTGCCGGCTCTCGCAAAACGTCCATTGAATGCGTTCTTACTGTGAATGGAAGCTTATGAATTTCAGCCAGATGCTGCAAAAGAATGGTCAGCCCGAAATAATGTCCATGCAGAATGTCCGGCTGGAAATCTTTGATCACTTCTTCGACACTGGCTAAAAATCTTACGGACTCCGGCTTGGTCAAGTCCCAATCGACTTGCTCGTATGGGTAGTAAACGAAGCACGGCAAGTCGTACTCAATCAGGGTGTAGCTGAAGGTTTCTCGCCTCGGAAAGGGAGACTTTTTGTAGGTGATTATATGAACGTCATAATCTTCTGCCAGATTGCGCAGCTCCTCATGCATGTAGGTTTCTGAGAAGTTCGGATACTGAACGATGAATACCAGAACTCGCTGCTTTCTTGAGGCTTTCGAGGGCAAGATTTCTCCTCCGGGCGCACGCATTCAAATGTGTTTCGTGCCGCTCGTATTGCGCATGTTGGTTACTGTCGCGAATTTTTGCCGCGCCAGCTAACTGAAAATCATAAGTGCAAGCGAGGCAGGACGAATTAGCAGCCGTTCATCGCCAATTGGCTGCAAGAAGGGCGAAGCTGTGCAGAAAAAGCGGGCCTGATCAGGTGACGAGCTTGTAGCCTACGCCATGCACGTTCTCAATCAAACCGTTGTCGTCCGGTGAAACTTTGTCTCTCAAAGTCTTCAAGGTCGTGTAAACGGTGGAGAGCGTGACGGCTTTGTCTGACTGCCAGACGCGGTCGAGCAGTGCCTCTGCTTTGAAGCACTTGTTGGGGTTCAAGAGAAAAAATTGCAGCAGAGCGAATTCTTTCGGTAGCAACTTGATATTGACCCCGTCTCGCGTCACCTCTCTTGTGTCGATGTCCAGCGTAATGTTGCGGGCTGCAAGTTTGTTGGAAGTGACGGCGTGCCCGCGGCGCAAAAGAGAGCGCAAGCGAGCGTGAAGTTCTCTCGTATCAAAGGGCTTTGTCAGATAATCATCGGCACCGCTGTCGAGACCGGTGGTTTTATCGTTGATGTCGCGATTGCCGGTGAGCATGAGAATGGGAGTGGTGTTGCCTTTTCCTCTGAAAGTTTTGCAGACCTCAACACCGGATATTCCTGGCAATGTGACGTCCAAAAGTACGAGATCGAACTTTGTAGTGTCCAGAAGCTCCAGGGCGTGCTCTCCTGAGCCTGCAACTTCCACCGTGTAATGAGAGCCGGTCAGTTCGATTTTCAGCAAATCCTGAAGCTCGTCGTCATCTTCGACAACCAAAATTTTTGCCACTTTCGTTTCGCCTCTGTGGAGGTTACAGCCCGCGCTTGATACTTACCCGGTGCCAGCGGGGCACAAACCGCCGGATAATGTCCAGTTTTCGCTATATTACCAGTTGCCGTAATCTTGGCCAGTTGCCACAATGAGATTGCCCGAGTACAGCACCCCTGACCGACTGATGACAACCAGGATTCTCCTTTCAACCCTTATATCCGCTGCGGCCCTGAGCAGTTTTTTCGCCTTCGATTGTCCTGCTGTTGAGGCTCGTTCTTACACGCTTTATGAACAGGCTCTCGAGGATCTCGATGAGAGCCGTTGGCCCAAGGCGGAAGAGAAGCTCAAGCGGCTGGTAGCAGAAGAGCCCGATAATGCTCAGTATCATGCTGATCTCGGGCGCTATTACATGGACGTGGACAAGATTCCTGAGATGGAAGCGGAGCTGACGCGCGCGATTGAGCTGGACGATAAGCTCTTGCGTGCCTACGAGTTTCGCTCATACTGCTATTTTCGAGAAGGGCGGTTCAAGGAGGGTTTGGCTGACGCCAAGAAAGTAGAGTCCTTGTATCATGTAAACCCTCATGATTGGGGGCTTTGGGATGTTCTGAAAAATCTTTCCAAAGTCCATTCTCGAATGGGATTGCTCGATGAAGCGAGAGCAGATCGAGAAAAACAACTGCTGTTCGAAATACTTGATCAGGCAGGAAAGTACCGTGAAGGAGGGCAATTGCCGCAAGCGATCAAGCGCATCGATGAGGGCTTGAAGCTTGATCCGTTGCATGCCGACCTCTGGTTTTTGCGCGGTGTCGTTAATGCCAACATGATGAAGTTCTGGGAGGCTGTAGCAGACTACAACAAGGCTCTGCGCTACTCTCCTCGGTCTACGATGATTTACTATTTCCGCGGAGATTGTTATGAGCAGCTGGGAAAACATCAGCAAGCGGTTGATGACTACACCCGCGTGATAAATGCAGGCGAAAAACTTGTTGCTTTTAGGTTCGTTTGCGAAACTGGACGCCTGCGTGATGAAATCTTGCGTGACGACACTGTTTGTGTGTCGCTCAATGATGTTTATTTCTTGCGTGCTCAAGCTTATTTGGCCATGGGAAAGTTGACGGCAGCATTGAAAGATTTGGATTATGTGGCTGCGCACGATAAAACCGACGATAAGGCGCTGGCTCGGCGTGCTGAGATCATCGAAAGCATGGGCAAGAGTGATGATTCGATCAAAGATTTTTCCCGTGCGATTAAGGCAAATTCTAAAAACATCAACGGTTATGTTTCCCGTGCCGAAGCCTATCTTCGCTTAGGGAAAGACGATGAAGCTATTGCCGATTTTACTCAGATAATAAAAATGAATCCCAGCGACCCGGGATCCTATGTGCTGCGCGCTGGCGCCTATAAGACGATTGGCAGGTATGATGAGGCGATTGCCGACTACAGCAAAGCGATTTCGCAACAGTTGGAAGATGACCTGCTTCTTGAGCGCGCCGACTGTTTTCGTGCCGTTCATAAGTACGATGATGCCCTCAAGGATTTGCAGCGCGCTCTCGAGATGGATGCCTCGAATCGACTGTTGGTTAGCGCTTTGAGAGCCAAGATCTATCAAGAAAAGGGCGAAGATCAAAACGCGCGTGTTGAGCTTATAGAGCTGGAAGAAAAGCATCAGTCGGACAAGCATAAGAATGATTCTTTATTCATGGCAATAGGAGCCGGATTGCTTTTTGTTGTTCTGGGGCTAGCTTGGCTCGCTTTTAAAGCCTGGCGCAAGGGCCGGAGCGCCGGCTTCTAGCCGGCTTCGCTTTTCGCTATTTGTTCTTGTTTTTTTGTTTTTTGTTTTTTGTTTTTTGTTCGTTGTTCTTGCTTCTTTGTACTTTGTACTTTGTACTTTGTACTTTGTACTTTGTACTTTGTACTTTGTACT
>CAZBOX010000241.1:0-9560 GCA_964493595.1 uncultured Candidatus Obscuribacterales bacterium
GGGGCAGAGCCTGGCTGCGGCTCTGAGAAGAGCTCACATCTCGATAAAGGGAGCTGTGGAAGTCGGACCTGTCTCTTCAACGGCTATGCGCATATGTACTCATGAATCCGAGCCGCTCAAGCAGACTTTGAAACACATGCTGGCTCATTCGATCAATCCGATGTCGGAGCAACTGGGAAGGTGTGTCGGCGGCGTTCAAAAACTCGAGGAAGCGGCCGTCAAAGATGCCGGGGTAGCGCCAGGCAATATCAATCTTTCTACTGCCAGCGGTTTGGGCATCAATCGGGTCAATGCGCATGACATGATGATTGTACTCAAGGCTCTGCGCCGCCATCTGCAAGGCAAGGGGCTTGATCTCAACGACATCCTTCCTCTGGCCGGCATCGAGGCAGGTACGATGGATCGGCGCTTCACCGGCGCGCAGGAAAGGGGGAGCGTGGTTGCGAAGACGGGAACGCTTACCACTACAGATGGTGGCGTAAGCGCTCTGGCCGGTATGATGCGTTCTGACAAAGAAGATCTCTATTTCATATTCTTCTGCTGGCGTGGTTCCATCAACAGCTTTCGCCACCAGCAAGATATGATGATTCGCCAATTGCAAGCCACGCGTGGCGGACCGCGCCGCTTCGACAATCGCGTTGCCAGTGAGCCGACACTCTAGTCTAAGGCGGCCCAATGTCTTTCATGCGTGCAATTCAGAAGATGTTCGGTAAGACCGGCTCGCTCGATGATCAGCAACAAGTAATTGAGAATTTCAAGCGCACAAGAAGGCGCAATAATGACCTTGTTGTGGCGTTTTTCGACAGGGCTGACTGGCATTATGACGCAGTGCGTCAGAAAGGTCTTGATGAAGGGCAAATGTACGTGCCCGGCGGAATGCTTCTCGGCTGGCTTGTAGAGCAAGAATTTCTGTCCGACGAGATGTATGAACTTTATGGTGAGGAGATTGAGGATTTTCTCAATCGTCATATAGGGCCAGGATATCTTTACCAGACCATGGATGGAAAGCTGCATCAAGACATGCTCACAAAAGATGGTGCGCGCTTTATGCACTATTATTTTTCGGCTGGAAATTATTTCACCGATTATGAAAACACTTTCGATGCGCGTGACGGCGCTCAGTACACGGTGACAGATACCTGGCAGAATTATGAAAAACTCTGCAAATTGCTTGACTTGCGCCTCAAAGAATCCGGTTGATATCGCAGAGCGATGAAAGTTGCATAGATGCTTCATTTACTAAAAAGACATCCGGTAGCGATCGAGGCTCACTTCGATTACACGCTCGTGCTCACTTATGCGCTGCCGGCAGAGGTTCTCAAACCTCTTCTATTTCCCGGGCTGGAGCTTGATACATTTGGCGATTTCGGCTTTGTTGCCATAGCGATGGTCGATGTAAAAAATCTGCGACCAAAGGGCATGCCTGCGCAGTTTGGACAGAATTTTTTCCTGACCGGATATCGGATTTTTGTTCGCTATCGCAATGCAGAAGGCAGAAGTCTTCGCGGCCTGCGCATTCTTCGCTCTGATACAGATCGACCTTTGATGAGCGTTTTTGGCAACATTTTTACTCACTACAACTACGAATTGGCCAGCGTTAAACGTAAGCGCTCGGGAGAGCGTTTGAGTGTCAAAGTGTATACTCCCAGCGGCAAAGGAAATCTCGAAGTGGATGCCGCCATAGGCGATGCAGAAACGGATGCGGACCTGCCTGCAAGCTCTCCCTTTGCAAACTTGAAGGAGGCGCGCCAATTCGAAGGGCCATTGCCTCATACATTCGACTACGAAAAGGAAACCAATTCCATCGTAATAGTGGAAGGCGTGAGACAAGATTGGCGCCCGCGCGTAATTTCTGTCGATGTTAAGACCGCGGATTTCTTTCGGCATCCGCCTTTTCAGCATGTCGAATCTCGACTGTCCAGCGCATTCTACATAGAAAATGTTCCCTATTGGTGGAAGGTAGGGACTATCGAAACTTTGGCGGCTGGCAATGAGTGATGAAGTCGCGAAGATTCAGATAGATGAGCAGATGCGATTGCGCTTGAGTGCGCATAGAAAGCCTCTAGAAGGCGTTTTCAATATCATACGATTCAACTGGCCCTCTTATGCACTGGCTTTGATTGTCCTGGCCGGTTTTTTAGTTGTTTGCGGCATGGGAGGGCTGCCAGTCCGTCTGTTTTGGATCCCTCTGGCTGTCTCATGTATCTTCAACTGGCTTCTGCTTTCTCTCATTGTCAGTTTCATAGTTTACGACGCTTCCGATTTGTACAAGTTCAACTGGCTTCTCCAGGAGCTGAGCGAGAGGCCTTTGCGTATTCTCAATCTTCATGCGGGTTTCGATGAAACAAGTCAGGGATTGCACATACTTTTTCCCAAGGCGGAATTGACCGTCTTTGATTTTTATTCGCCGACGCGCAGTACCGAACCTTCTATAGCCAGAGCCAGAGCTATACGCGCAAATGGTGACAGCGAGGCGGTTTCGGTAGATATTGCTGGTTGGGATTTAGCTGATTGCTCGCAGGATCTCGTGCATTTGTTTATGGCTGCGCACGAATTGCGCAAGGCTGGCGATCGAGAATTGCTGTTTCGCGAAATTGATCGGGTCCTGAAGCCGGGCGGCGATCTGGTTATTGTTGAGCATCTGCGCGATGTCCCCAACTTTATTGCCTTTGGTCCGGGCTTCTTTCATTTTTATCCTCGCTCTGAGTGGCTCAGATTGGCTGAAACGTGCGGTTTTGTGCTGAGAAAGGAACGGAAGATAGCGGTTTTTGTGCGCGTGTTTTACCTATGCAAGAAATAGATCTTCTCATTATCAACCTGCGCGTTGTTGGTGCCACCATGGTTTTTCTTGCCTTCTTGCACGCTGCTTTCGCCAAGCGCTTTCATTGGGGAGAGGAGACTTCCAAGCTGTCGCTTTTAAACAAGCAGATTTTTTATGTGCATGTGTTTTTCATTGCGCTGGCGCTGCTGATGCAGGGTGTCGGTTGTATCTTCTTTGCGCCCGCTCTGTGCGAAAGGTCCACTTTAGCTGCCGCAGTGTCTGCCGGCATGTGCGTCTACTGGTTGATTCGATTGATTTTCCAGCTCTTTGTATTTGATAAGGCCCTCTGGCTGGGCAAGCGGTTCGAAACAGCAATGCACATAATTTTTACGCTCAACTGGCTGTATTATGTGATTGTCTTCGGGTGGTTATTTGTGTTGCAAAGACAATAGGAAAGTCATGAGCCCCAAATTTGTCTTTGCTCTGCGTTGCGTGTTGGCGCTCATCTGGCTCTACAACGGGCTCTGGCTGAAGATTTTGCATGTGGACCCGCACCATCTGGAAATTGTCCAGGCAGTGTTTCAAATTTCCATCGGCCAGGCGAGCGACTTCCTTAATATGATCGGGTCTCTGGAAACCCTGCTCGGCATCGGTATTCTGTCCGGATTTTTCCACAGATTTGTCAATTACTTTCAAGTGTTCATACTTGTTCTCATGAACAGTGTTGGTATCGTCAGTGGTGAGGGCACGATAAGCGATCCGGCCGGACTTCTGATTATGAATCTTCCTACTATCATGTGTGCGATAATCATAGCTCGATATGGGCCAGGCGCCTGGGCGCTGAGTTTGCCTGCGCGCAAGAACCGGGGAGAGGCAGAGTAGCATCAATGAGTGACAAGTCAGCGCAGAAAGAATTGGACTTCTGGCGCGATGGCAAATTGGGAAAGAAGGATGCTTCCGGCAGCGATAAGGACAGGCCCGCTGTGCTTTTCGGACAAGTTCGCGAAGATGCGGAAGTGGAGGTTTCACTCTTTCGTTCTATCAAATCGAAGGCGAAGCAGAATGTTTTTGCTATTGCCTCGGGCGGCTGCACGGCGCTTTCACTGGCCACTGTGAAAGACTGCAAAGTGATTGCTGTGGACATCAATCCGGCACAGATTTATCTCTGTCTTATGAAAACGGCTGCCCTGACCAGATTGAATTATTCAGAAGCCCAGCTCTGCATAATCCAGAATGCAGAGCCTTATTTCGACAGGATTTCCGAGCTGCTGCCCGAGGAAGCACGGGCGTTTTTTCAGCAGGATCGGACCTTACTCTTGCGTGGTTTGAATAACTGCGGGCTTACCGATATTCGCATCAAGCAATTGATGTCGCTTTTTTATCTGGCTGTACATCCAAAAGAACAGACGCGCCAATTCTTGAGCTTGCCGACTCTACAGCTGCAACAGCATAACTTTCAGAAGATGTGGAAAAACTGGCAGTGGGATTTTGCTCTCAATGTCGTTCTCAGCAAGACCTTTCTTTCGCTGGGGTTTGGAAGCGAAGCCCTGGAAAGTCTGCCCAGAGATTTCTCATCGATCATGAAGGCCCGTCTTGAGCGCGCTTTGAGTCAAGTTCCTGTGCATGATAACGGATATGTCTGGCAAACTTTCCTTTCCGAGTATCCGCGTGGTGCGCAGGCAGAGGCGCTGGATGCGGCACTGCCCGTTTATCTTCAATTGAAAAATCAGAAGCAGCTCAAGGCCAATCTGCAAAGGATCAACTTTTCTGTCGATGATGCTGTCGGCTGGCTGGAGGAGCAACGGGAAAATACAGTGGATATGTTTGCGCTCTCCAATATACTGGAGCTTGTCAAATCCGATTATGCAATCAAGCTTGCCGAGCAAGTCTCAAGAACGGCAAGACCGGGCGCCTTGATTTGTCTGCGCTCGATTTTTCCAAAGAGCGACCCTGTCCTCAGGGATTTGAACGGAAAATTGAAGTATTTGCCTGAATTGAGCGCTGAGATGGAAGCGAAGGATCGCAGCTGTTTTTGCAATTTCATCCAGGTGTATCAAAAGCAGTAACGGCTGAGGCTGACAGATTTTACGCTTCTCCCATCGCTGCAGCGGCCTGCGTTTGCGCGATAGTGAGTGCGGCTTGTCGATCGGCGTGTGCTTCTTTGTCTTTGGTGAGCGATTCATAGCAATCGGCACGGTGCATGTAGGCGTCTTTCAGGTTGAAACCTAATTCAATAACCTTGGTGAAATCTTCCACTGCATCGATGTAATGCCGCATTTTCTGCAGGCACAGCCCGCGCTTCCAGTGCGCCTCCGGGCGCTCCGGCTCGTTTTTGACAAGCATGTCCAGATCTTCCATGGCTCGCTCATAATCAGCCAGGCGGAAATATGCTTCGGCACGAAGATAGTATGCCTCTGGAACTTGGTCGTCGAGATTGATGGATTCGCCGATATCAGTAGCGGCCTTTTTGTTTTCTCCTAACTCTAGGTAGGCAGTGCCTCGACCGAGATATGCCAGAGCTGAATCCGGTTTTAGCTCTAAAACTTGCTCGTAAATTGGGATGGCATTTTTATGGTCGCCCTGGGCGGCCATTTCCAGTGCTTTGATAAAGAGGTCATCAGGATTTGCCGCTCTATCGACTATGACGGTTGCAGCGCTGTCGTTTTCGCTCTCTTCCAGCCGTCTCACCAGGTCGCTTATCGAGCGCTTCCAGTCGCTTGCAGAATTGGTGTCGGCCCAGACTTCCTTGAGTTCGGAATTTTCTTGGATTCGTCTGAGAACTTTGAGAGACATTGCCACGACTTCTTTTCCGGCAACGAATTTGCGATTAGCCAGCCAGGCGGCCGCTTCTTGGGGCAATTGGCTGGAAGGTTTGCCTCGAGCAGCAACGACAAGTTCGGAGGCGGCGATTGCCAGCTCGCAGTCTGGTGCTTGCAAATAATCAGTCGCCGGTAGTTTTGCGACGTTGACAATTGCTCGCAGGATGGCCGATGTGCTTTCACCGGAAACCAGCTCTATAAGCCATTCTCTGGCCGTGTCGTTTCCAAATGCGTTTACGTCCCAATCGCCCATGATATGCCTTTTTGCGGGATAAGTGCGGGGAAGCCGGAAGAATTTCGGGGTGCGCCTATTCTAGCAAACGGCGCCAATAAAAACCCCAAAAAGTTGCAAGCAGAACCAGTTACGGTTCTGCTCGCGGAGTGCGGCCTCGTGGAAAATTTTGCTCAGCTTCCTTGACGTTTCGGATAGTTTTTGTCAAGCGTCTTGAGCTCTTTCACTTTGCCCGGTTGCAAGAACGCCTGCAGGCGATAATTGCTGTCCCTGGCTTTGTGACCTTTATTTTGGCTGCGCTGATCGAACCAGTGATCGTGATCCGAGCCTTGCGCAGGAATGGCACTGGGCGTGCCGATACTTGCGTGGGATTTGGGCGGCTCGTAAGTTTTGCTTTCGAGCAGCGAATTTTCAATGATGGACTGATAGTAATTGTGTGCGCTAACTTGCAGGTCGTCGGCCTGGGCGCTGCGGACCGAAGGTGACCCGTTGCGCGCGCGAGGGCGCTCTGTCTGCTTCAAGATGCGCAGAACTTTTGTTATTCCGTTGGTTATTTTCATAGAAAAGCCTGCATGACCAGATGTGCGAAACCGGTTAAATACCGGACTTCGGAAATTCCCGACAAAGTTTTTGTGAAAACGACAGTCAGAAGATCAAACTTAAACGCAAACGCAGACACGGTCCATTCGGGCAGCTCCCGAACCAGCCGCGTATTTTCAATTTAGCCAACGCTTGTGAAAATTATGTGAGAGCGGAAAATTTTCAAAAAGCCTGGCCGGGAGCCTAATTTGTTTGATTGATCAAGTACATTCGCCGGCCGGCTCGGAATGTCTGTCCACTTCATGCAGAACTTCCTGGTTCAACTGCAAAGCCAGCGCCTGCAGCCGATGGTAGCTGCTCGAACTCTTTCGAATTCGTCCGCCTACGCCTTCAACATCAGGTTGAAACCAGTGCTCTTGTGGATTGGACATTAGCTGCGGCAGGTCTTGGATAGTCTTTTGCGCTGCGCATTTATTCTTGAAATTGATGATTTTCCTTTCTTGTCCGTCGCGGATCTGTTCGCCTTTTCTTGCTGAACTTGTTTGCCTCAGCCTGGTGACGAACACATCAGCCTCCTCTCTCGACAGCTTCCAGGAACTTTCAAGATGAAGACGGACGATACGCTTCACTCTCAAGAACCAATAGATCAGATACTTTCTGGCAGTAAGCAGCTCGGCACGCATATGTGTTCCCTCAAGTTTCCTATGTCCAGCCGGTCAGTCAGACCACTGAACAACCCCTCATGCAACCAACTTATTGCGAGTTTGTGAAAAAACCGTGAGGACAGGACAGGGCCGCCATTAGACAGCTACGGAGGGTAACTTTTGGGGGCGCCGGAAATGTCTTGGAGATGAAATCCGCAAACTCTTGCATCGCAAAGGTTTGCGGATCGGACCTTAAATTATAAAGAAAAGGTTAGCGTCGCCGCGCTAATAGCCCTTTTTGCTGGTGAGCTAAGTTGTACTAACCCATTTTTTCTCAAGAACCCTTGCTGGGCTTAGAAAATACTGGATTGTCAAGGACGTGTGTGTGTAGGGTCGAAGTGCTTTTCATTCTTCCACTGACGAACTGAGACTTCCGTATCTAAACGACCTCCAGCTAGACATAGCATCAATCTCTTTCGACCTTGCGGTCGATTTAGAGAACGTCGTTTTCGCAGAAGCCGTTGTTCGCCATCCGGAAGATGTGGCTGCGTTTCCACTCAACAAACCCAAAACGTTAGGAGAATGCCAAATGGACACTGCACTATCCACATCAACTGGAGGCCTGCGACCTTCGGGCCAGGGGGCTTCCCTGTTCGACCTCGGTGACGGCAAGAACGGCGAGCATGGGCTCGTCATTGTCGGCACGGCTGAGAGCTTCGGATGCTTGTTCGACGTCGGCGGCGAACTGGCCTTTCTCAAGAAGGCTGCAGATCTGCACCTCTATGCCAGCGTCGTTCCAGGCTTGATGGCGAACTTCGACTTCGTGCTCGACGGGCCGATCGTCGTCCCGATCGTTGCACAGTACTTCGACAAAGTCGCCGCCGCCGTCATGCGCAGCATCTCGCAGGATCTGGGCATCGAGGTGAAGAACGCCAAGGTCGACCGCGACGGTCTGCGACTGACCATGCGGCTGCGCTGCCTCCAGCTGCAAGCCGATCTCCTCAAGCATCGCTTCCCGGACGCTACCGTCACCCTCGTCATGCACGAGGAGCCGGCGGCCGAGGAGCAAAGCACAGGCGAGGATGTCCAGACCTCGGCGTAATAGCCGACGTCTCTCCATCCTCATCGAAATCTGAATGACTTTGCACCGGAGGCGCAGCACTGGCTGCGCTTCTTTGTGTGCAGGGTCGATGATCTGTAAGCTGAAAGGACAAAGACCATGACTACTGCCAATGCAACTGCAACATCGACCACTCCCAACTGGGGCGAGCCGCTCGATCTGACGGTTCTCAGCCCGCGGGAGCAGAGGTTCGAGGCCTTCATCAACCGCACCATCATCGGGCAGCCTCGGGGCAAGCGGGCGGCCAAGCGCGCCTTCCGCCGCATCGAGAGCAAGCTGCGCACCGGTCGCACGCCGGTGTACTCGATCCTGGCGCTCGGACCGACCACCTGCGGCAAGTCGGAAATCGCCTTCCGCCTGGCCGAATTCCTCCACGGCACCCGCGATGCCGTGCTGAAGCTGGACGGCTCGGAGTACATGACCGAGAGCCGGCTGACGCACCTGATCGGCGGCACGGCTCAGTGGACCGGCTTCGTCGACAAGTCGCGCGCGGACTACGTGCCGCCGCGTCCCGACGAGAAGGACTCCATGTGCGAGCTGAACAACCACAACCTGGCCTGGAGCCGCCGCGGTTCCAAGTGCCCGATCACCATCGTGCTCGTCGACGAGTGGGACAAGGCCTGCCTGGAGTTCAACAACATCATGTTGAGCGTCCTGCGTGACGGCTACTACACGCTCGGCAACGGCGAGGTGGTCGACTTCCGCAACTGCATCTTCATCTTCACTGCCAACCTCGGCGCTCGCGACGTGGAGCGTGAAGCGGAGAAGGCGAAGAACCCGATGGGCTTCAACCGCTCCGCGCAGCAGCTGACGCCCGAAGAGACCATCAATCTCTTCAACAAGCACCTCAAGGAGTTCACTGCTCCCGAGTTCCGTGCTCGCATCGCCGAGAACGGCGAGGTCGTCATCTTCGACAAGCTCACCAAGGACGAAATCGCCCAGGTGCGCGACCTCAAGATCGACGAGCTGACGGCGCATGTTCAGAAGGAAGCGGACGTCACCATCACCATCGACGACGCGGCGCGCAATGCTTTGCTCGCTCTGGCGCTGGTGAACGATGGCACGGTCGCCAACCTGAACGGCGTGCTCAAGCTGTACATCACCGACAACATCGACAACCTGCTCGTCTGCAAGGTGATCGAGCCCAAGGCCAACCTGCTGGTCACGGCCGACGGCGAAGAGATCCGCATGCGCAAGGAGCTGAAGCCGCTCGTGCTGGTCGCCGGCATGGACAGCGAGGAGTACCTCGCCGCCACTGCCGAGGCCGATGCTCGTTTCGCCGCGGCGAAGAAGCCCGGCGACGGTGATGTCGATGTCGAGGCGGTGCGCAAGGCGGGGCGGGACACCATGACCGCGGCCCGCGAGGAGCAGCAGAAGGTGCGTCAGCCCTTCGTGGTCACGGTGGTCACCGGTACGCCGGAGGGGCTGGCTGTGGCGGTGAAGG
>CAZBOX010000242.1:0-9490 GCA_964493595.1 uncultured Candidatus Obscuribacterales bacterium
CTGCACAAAGCCACCCTTCCACGAAAAAAGATTCGCACACCTTTGAATTCGCAGTAGACGTCCCGGCTAACGGCGAAGTAAAAGTAACTTATACCATAGAGCAGCGCTATTAATCTAGCGGCGCGTTGCGTGGGGGCGCGTTGCACGCGCCCGTTTCATCAGAAATCAGAAGTTGAACTTTTTGCTTCCAAAAACGTATCTATTCATAGAAAACGTTTTTGGAGATGGAAAAAATGTCACGACGTCCGCCTAGATTAACTGGATACGACTACTCGAGCGCAGGCGCATACTTCATTACCATTTGCACACAAGATAGAGTTTGCCTGCTGAGCGAAATTCAAGCATACCAAGTGAAGAAGACCAGGATAGGAAATGTTGTTGCCGAGTGTTGGTTAAACCTTCCGAGTCGCTAGTTATTCACACAAATCGACACTTTCATCGTAATGCCAAATCACTTTCACGGAATACTTTGGATAACAGAGGAAAACTCGAAACAAACGCCGTTAGGGCAGTTAATTGCTTCGTTCAAGGCTGAATGGCTATGTTCCGGTTTTAGATAAATATGAAAATGTCACACCGCCGACATGATTACGACAAAAAAATCTGACTTGGACGATGTCGTTGAAAAGTAAGTGTTGAAAGGCGCGTACAACGCGCCCCCACACTAAACGCCCCACATGAAATGCCCCCACACGCGGCGCCAGGTTACAGGCGCATGCGATAACCGACGCGCGGGATGTTTTCTATAGCCGACTTTGACTCATCGTCACCGTCGTCCAGTTTTTTGCGGAGACGTTTTATCGCTGTTCTCAGTGCATCAGAAGTGGCTTCCGTGTCATCTTCCCAAACTCGCTGCAAGAGCGCATCAGTACTGAAAACGACATCGACGTTTTTCATGAAAAACTCGAGCAATGCGAAGTCTCTCGGCAAGAGCTGAACTTCCTCACCATTCTTCGTAACTCTGTGCTTTATAGGATCTAAAACAAGCTTTCCGACCGTCAAAACATTGGACTTAATTTCACCCGGTCTGCGCAAAAGTGCGCGAATACGAGCAGACAATTCACGCAAACTGAACGGTTTCGTAAGATAATCATCAGCCCCGCCATCAAGCCCACTCTCGCGATCGCTAATTGTACCTTTGCCTGTAAGCATGATTACAGGAGCCGAGCCCTTCTTCATGCGATAGCGCTTCAGAATCTCGAGACCTGTGACTTTCGGCAAATCCCAATCGAGAATAATTACGTCGAACGCATCATTTTCAATGCGATATTGTCCTTCTTCTCCGTCGTGCGAAACAACAACATTATGGTGCTCCGATGACAACCACTCTTCAATAGTGGTCGCTTGATCCCTGTCGTCTTCTACCAGCAGTATTCTCGCCATGGACCTAGAATACCAGATTCATTTGTCATTCAATCCCAACCAAGCGCGGTTTCACCAGCACTTCTCACGGGGATAAAAGAAATTAGAACGCTGATTCGGAATAGGCTTTCAGGCAAATGCGTCTCAATTTATCGCTATCCACGAAGTTGGCAGGAATCGTCGCAATTCCTTTAATCGTGAACCTGTGCTTCTTGTTCTACTTGGCAGACTTGCAGACGAAAACAGAAAAGGAAGCAATTGAGGCAAAACGCTCCCGAGACATCAATGAAGCGATTAACGTCATATCGAAATGCATCTATGATGCGTCTTCAGAACTGCATGGGCAAAAACTTTCAGCCCAGTTCATTTCCTCTCGCGACTTTAGCGCTATGGAGAAGGATATGAAAGAGGCGTACAACAACTTGCGAACTGCCACAGAGCACATTCCAAGAAAATACAATCTAGTAAAAGAGTCGGAATCAGCGGCAATGGGTGCTCTGGGCGTATTGAAAACAATCCAGAGCAATCCGACTTTGCAAACCGACCTAAATTTAGAAGAAACAAGAAAAACAACCAATCGCCGTCTGCGCAAATACGCTGCTCAGGTTCTATCCGACGAGTTGATGGAGATGAACAGGGAAGAAAAATACAATGCTGAGAAAAGTCCGGAACGAGAAGCGAGGCTGCGCGAAATGCAGCGATCGATCTTTATTGCTTGTGCAGCCGCAAACGCACTCTTAACGGTCATTCTTGCATGGATTCTCATTAGAGGTATATCCTCTCGTTTGACGATAATGTCCGACAACGCCTACAGATTGGCCAGCGGACTACCACTAAATTCGGTGCTACGCGGAACCGACGAAATAGCAAGGCTGGATCAGACATTCCACGCCATGGCCGGTGCGATTTCGGAAGCAGAAAAGAAACAGAGGGCAATTACCGACAATGCAAGAGATGTAATCTGTTCGCTGGATGCAGCAGGCAAATTCGTTGATGTAAATCCCGCCGCAACAGCAATTCTCAAATATACTCCCAGAGAAATGATAGGTAGATACTATATCGATTTGATTTTTGCTGATGACGTAAGCCACACCTTAAATGCTATGGAAAAGTCTGCAAAACTCTACGAAACAAAACCATTTGAAACACGAATGATAAATAATGTCGGTCAACTGGTTGATACGCTTTGGACGGCAGTTTGGTCCGACCAGGAGAAGTCTTACTTTTGCGTTATCCACGACGATTCTGAGAGAAAAATGGCGGAAAGAATGAAGCAAGAAGTAGTGGCAATGATCACGCATGATTTACGCACTCCATTGTCAACTATTCGAAATTTCCTTGAGATGTTGGACACTAAAATGTACGGAGAATTGAGTGAGAAAGGTCAGAAGATGCTCGCACTGGCTGACCGTAATTCGGCTCGTATGTTGTCTCTTATCAATGATCTGCTGGATGTTGAAAAAATCAAAGCAGGCATGATGCAACTCAATCTGAGAGAAACCAAACTCGAACTAGTTCTAGATCAATGCGCGCAATCGGTGGCATCTCTGGCTGAGCAAAATAGGATTAGTGTGCAGGTTTGCTCGGAGACCATCGACGTAAGCGCAGACGAGGACCGCCTCTCGCGAGTTGTGACAAATCTACTGTCTAACGCAATCAAGTTCTCACCAGAAGGTTCAACCATAATTCTCTCGGCAAAACGTTGCGGTGAATTCGCCCAAGTAAGTGTAAAGGACCAAGGACGAGGAATTCCGGAAGAGATGCTCACGACAATCTTCAACCGATTCACCCAAGTGATGGACTCAGATTCTCGCGCAAAAGGCGGTTCCGGACTCGGTCTAGCCATCTGCAAAGCTCTTGTTGAATTGCATGGAGGCGAGATCTCGGTGGTCAGCCCCGATGGTCAAGGCACGACATTCACCTTTACAATTCCTCTCTCTTAGAGTTTCAGAGTTATCTCACTCGGCTCTACCGTACACGGAATCGCCACTAGCGCCTCCAGCGCCACGGCACGCAGAACAGCTTCTCGCTTGTATTCGACTATACGCAGTGGAATGTAGACAAGAAAGGCCGTCGCCCAGGCTTGCAGCGCGCAAATCCCCACATGCAGAGATTCAGTTCCTGGAATCGCTCCTGATGTCATAACGCCCACCGTTATACCGCAAAATAGGGCGATGGTGGCAGCCCACCTGAATTTCGGCAGCTCGTCCAGTTCCGGCACACGACCGAAGCAATCGGGGTCTCTCGAAAAAACTTTGCGCATCAAGAACCATTCGGATAAAACAACCAAGGTTGGAGTCGGAACAATGACGCAGTTGAGTGACGCAATCGACTCCAGAGACTTCGCCGCCCCCGATATGGAGAGCCAGGCAGCCATTGCCGCACCGAGCGTAGCAAGCACTGCGACCCATCCTTTGTGATTCCAGCGCTTGAGATTTTCGCAGGCGCTGACAGATCCAAACAAATTTGAATCATTAGCGGCAAAATAAGATGCGCCAATCACAATCGCGCCTAAAATCGCCAGGCCGCCGAACGAGTAATCATTCATATAGCTTGTCGCAGCGCCGTAGTCGGTAATTCCGGTAAGTTTTGCCAGGATGAAACCCGTGCATGGAAAAATTACCTGTCCGATTGCCAGTGCCACTATAAGCGGTACTGCGCAATTGCTTACTTTAGGTTTGCTGAATCTCCAGTAATCCGCTTCATTGCCCCATACTGCAAAGCCGATGATAAAAGTCGAGATCGTCGTCATCGCGCAGGCAAAAGACTTTTCCGTAACATCGGCAAATATAGTCGGCGGGCATGCCGGCACAGTTTTCATAAACGTGTAAGTGACCCACACTATAAGCACTGGGGCAGCGAAAAAACGAGCAAAGTTAGCAACGCCTTTAAAGCCGAAGAAATTATTCGCCGCCATGAGAAAGGCAAACGCGACGGAAAGAACCATTAATGGTGCCTTCCAGTGGAAGAGACCTTCCAGTCCGTCAGCCAGAAAGAGCGCAGCCAGACCGTACCAGGCAATGAAAATTGCAACCAGATTGAAAGCGACTATTTTGGAGCCCCAGCGTCCGAAGATACTTCGACTCAACGCTGCATAGCTGAGCCCGCTGACTGCGCCCAATTGACTGGCTGGAATCGCGTAAGCCAGCAAGATGCCGCAACTCACGACGGTGCAAAGAAGGACCTGAGTAAGCGTGAAGCCCTGCTTGCACCACTCAAAGCCAACCAGCACAGCCGGAAACGCAGTGACCATCGTAATCCACAGCAGCCCCATCGTAACGGGTCCGCGCCGCTCGCTCTGCGGAATCGCAGAGAATGGATGCTCATGTTCGTCATGGGGTTCTACGGGCTTATGCTGAGCTTTTTGAGCCAGTTGGCTCCTCTCCGTTCCCTTTTTGTGGGGACGGGGAGTTTTGGAAATCGTTGAGGTCACTAAAATCCCTCTCTCGGTAGTCCAGCCAGGGTTGCCAAGAAGATCTATTCAGTAAGTAGTACAGGCTTTCTGAGAAAAACACAATCTGGTTTTCCTCCCAATCTCCGTCTTCACTGGGAAAACTACGAGTTATTAATTCCAAAAGGGGGCTTATCTACTAAACTCTTGACTGGCTATTGTTATGGCTTTACAAAGTCGGTCAAGGACCAGTAAATGCACGACTCCGCGGCATCTGACGCGAATACATCCAACCCACGCAAAGGCATCCTGATTTTGGTGCTTTCCAGCTTCACATGCTGGCTTGTGGTGAGCATCGTCGGGCTGAATTGGCTGATAGAGACCGTTCGCCCCCTTCAATATATAAAGACGACGCGCTACGTACCTCTCGAGCAAAACCCTCTGGTCAGCAAGCTGCCGGCATTTTTCGACGCAAAAGAACGGCCGCAATTGCTCGTCCTCGGCTCGTCTTTGCCCATGGAAGCAATCGCCAGGTATGACGCGGAATACACCGGCGCGTTCAACGAAAAGAGCCTCAACGAAGTCCGCCAATACACTGGCGCAAAGTATCTCGAACATTTGATCAAAGAGAAAAACGGCACCAAGCTTTCGGCTTTCAATCTCACTTGCGTCGCATGCATGGCTTCGGATGCAGAATTGATTTTGCGCCGGGCCATCGACGCCGGGCGCGCTCCGAAGATAGTCATCTTCGGTATCGGTCCTCGCGATTTTATCGACAATATCGTGCCACCCGTGGGAAAAACTCCAGTCTGCCAGCTACTCAGCAATCGCATCACACTGCCTGAGATCTTTTCTGAGCGTAGGACTATCGAAGAAACCCGGGATTTACTGCTCGGACAATTGGTCTATCTCTATAAAGTAAGAAGCGATTACAAAACGATGCTGACGGGCTGGGCATGCGACTTATTCGCGCATCCGGCCGACCTCTATGAATCAAATCAATTGGCAAAACTCAGCCAGAAAGAGGAGACAACCAGACAGGTTTGCAAAATCGAACAGACGGCCGATCAGTCACCCAACAAATCAAAAGCGACCAAACAAACATCGAAACAAGCTCAGTTTGCCGATCTGCCCGAATGGAAAGAACGCTATCGACCGGCAAATAATGATCGCTTTGAAAAAGAGAAAGCTGCCTTTCAAAAAATGCTCGCTGTATGCAAAGAAAAAGGCATTCGTATTATCGTAGTAAACATGCCGCTTACCAAAGAGAACAAAGACATTGTTCCGAAGAAGCTTTTGGCCAGATACCAGAATGAAATTTGCGCGATGCCGGCTGAATACGGTGACGAAATGCTTGATCTCGACGCCAGCGGCGAATTTCAACTGAGCGATTTTTACGACTCCGCCCACGTCAACGCGCAAGGCGGAAAGAAAGTTCAAGAACTTATGGTGTCGTCCGCAAAAACGCTTTCGCTGTGAGCTGACAGACCAGTCCTGTTATTCCAGGTCTTTCATTGTCTTGTCTTCGGCTGACTCTTTAGGTCTTGTCGTTTCTACGGGCTCCGGAGAGACTTGCGGCAAGGAAGTACCAGGAGTAGGAGCAGGGCTTGGTGCAGGAGCCGGTTCAGGCTTCGGGCGCACGCGACTCAATGTGCCGCTCGCAGAGCTGCTGTCGTCGGACGCCAGCGGATCAGGCTTGGACTTTTCGCCGAGACGATAAGACTTGTAGAGCTTTCCATCGAGGTAAACTTTGAATTCATTGGTACCGTTCATGCGAACCGATGTACCGGCAACAAAATCGATGGATTTCGAATCATGACCTTGCAGTGGTTGAACGAATTCATCGACCACCTTTTGATCGCGAGTCCAAAGTACGCGTTTGGAAACGGTGTCCACAAGCTCGACTTTGACGTTGAGCGAATTCACCGGCTCATCGCCTGGATTCCAAATTTCACCGGAGAGTTTGGGCAGACCGCCTTCCAGCCCGACATTGACACCACGCAAAGTGACCGAGGGAAGGGCATTCGTAGGATCAACGGTTTTTGCCTGCTGCAAATATCCGTAGCCGGCATCAGTGTCGCCAGCGTCAAGCAATTCCTTGCCGCGCCTGGTCAAGAGCGCTGCCAATTTGCGCTCATATACCGGGTTGTGAGTGGAATATTTGATGGCCAGCCGCATTTGATCGATTGCAAGATCGAGCTTCTCGTTCTTCTCATAGAGATCGGACGCCATCTCGTAGTTTTTCGCGTTCTGTGCAATGGCATTCAGTTTGCTCAAATAATTGAGCGCCTTTTGATCATCGTTTTTAGATGCGAAATTGGAAGCCATCTTTTGATAGATGGTGGCAAGTCGAGCTTCCGATTCGCTAAAGCGAGATCCTTCACGCAAGTCTCTAACTTCTTCCCAGCACCGCAATGCCAGGTCTAATTGACCGGTGCGCAAAGCTTCGTCGCCGTACATTGCATCGAGATCAGCCAGTTCTGCTTTCTTTCCTGGAATATTGTTCTTCGCAAGCGGGCGCAGTAGATCAAGCGCCTTCTCGTACTTGCCGCGCTGGCGATAATAGTTGGCGAGGTCAGAGGCCAATTGCGGCTCTTCGACGACACCGGAGCCCAATTGCTGAGCCTGGCTAATGGCGTCGTGAGCTTTGTCTACCTGGTCGACGCCCACATAGGCACGAGCAAGTGCAAGAAAAACTCGAGGGTCTTTGCTACGCAGAGCGGCTGCTTGTTCGAGCGTGCTCACCGCAAATGCATACTGCCCGTTGGCGAGTTCTTTTTTGCCTTTGACGAAAAGACGCTCATCATCAGGAGTTTTTGTCAAAAAGAAAATTGTGGCGCCGGCCGAGACGAGAAGAACGGTGACGGCGGTCAGGGCTCCGACCATTGTAGGCAAGCGGCTCTGCATGCTGACTCCCAGCTTTTTAGAGCGCCTTTGATGAGGCTGCTTCGCTTCTTCGTAAGCGAGCTCATCAGGC
The DNA here is from genome assembly GCA_964493595.1 of uncultured Candidatus Obscuribacterales bacterium. GTDB lineage: Bacteria > Cyanobacteriota > Vampirovibrionia > Obscuribacterales > Obscuribacteraceae > QKMZ01. The sequence goes on from CAZBOX010000242.1 coordinate 7,731, forward strand.
TCACCGGAGGCGTGCTGTTGAGGACGCTCCATCGTATTGACGGCAGCGGCTCTGTCGTTGACGCCGGCATCGTCGTCGTAATCTGCATTGCCGCCTTCTTTGAAGGACGCGCCGCAAGAAACGCAACGTTCATATTGATTGGGGTGGTATAGACCGCAGCCTGGACACTTCATGATTAGGTCTCATAGAAGAACTGCGCGGAGGGCCGATTGTCAGCTTGCGCTGTCCACAATCAAACGCTTCCGCGCAGTCTTAACTAGTGAATAGGTGGAAATGACTCGCATGCCTCGTATGGGAGATGCTTCTCCCAGAGTAGCGCATGTTGGGTCTACTTGATTTCTACCTTGGCGCCAGCAGCTTCCAGCTTTTCTTTCATCTGGTCTGCTTCTTCCTTCTTGACCTTTTCCTTCAAAGGCTTCGGAGCGGCATCAACGAGGTCCTTAGCTTCTTTCAAGCCAAGGCCGGTGAGTTCGCGTACGAGCTTGAGGACTTCAATCTTCTTGTCGCCGACGGAAGTGAGAACGACGTCAAATTCGGTCTTCTCTTCTGCAGCAGCAGCGCCACCGCCAGCAGCCGGACCGGCAGCAGCGAAAGCAACGGGAGCAGCAGCAGTTACGCCGAACTTCTCTTCCATTTTCTTCTTCAGATCAGCAGCTTCCAAAAGGGTGAGCGATCCGATTTGTTCCAACAGATCGTCTACGGAAAGTTTCGTAGCCATTTTTAATTACTCCTCTAACTTATGTCTTCAGCAGTGAATAGTTCAGAACCCAATGCCTATGCGGCGTTGTTATTCTTCTTAGCGACTTCTTCAGCCAAAACAGCGATGTCGCGAATAACGGCTTCGAGGAGTCCGGCAATGCCTCTGGCGCCGGAATCGAGTCCACCCATAATCGATGACAACAATTGTTCTTTGCTGGGCAAATCGGCGAGCCCCTTAACTTCATCAGAAGTAAGCGGATTGCCTTCAATCACGCCGCCGCGTACCGAGCCCTTTTTGAGAGCTTTCAGGTATTCGACAACTGTTTTCGCAGGTGCAGCCGGATCGTCGTAACCGATAACGATTGCGGACGGACCTTTTGCCAGTTTTTCGATTGCTGCGAACTCACTAGTATCGGTAGCGATCTTAATGAGGGTGTTCTTAGCAATACGGCACTTGGCGTTGGTCGTATCGAGCTTTCTGCGAAATGCGGTGATTTCAGCAACTGTCAAACCGCTCAAGTCGGTGACAATCGCTACTTTGCCGTCTTTGAAGAACTCTTTGAGTTCTCCGACGATTTCCTGCTTGCGTGCCTTGGTGGCCATTAGCGCCTCCTTAGATAAGTGCAACGCAACTTCTTGAAACTCCCCAGAAATGGAAAAAATCCCAGGGATATTTCCGCGGGATCACAAGCAGAGGGTATTCCCCCTGTATCGAAAAACGTACGGGTTTAGCCGCGCGCTATGTCGAATCTGTGACCTCAAGCCGGCTCTAGATACGCAAATATCCAGTAATTAAGCCCCGCTCACGCAAGGGCACCGTGCTGTCTGCGGTCTAATCGCAAAGTGCGAGGATGTATTCTTCCAATAATAAGGTTATTGGTCAAGCGGTACGCGGCTCGTATAGCCCAACTGTAAGCGTTTCTTAATAGATTGAACGGCGGGGATGCCGCCCAGTGCATGCTTTAGAGTCGCAGCAGGTCTGGATTGACAGCAATTCGACCCTGATTCTTGCACAGAGGACTGATGTTACGTTTTTGGCAATGTCAAGAGAAGGCGAGACC
>CAZBOX010000243.1:0-9465 GCA_964493595.1 uncultured Candidatus Obscuribacterales bacterium
CCCGTCATCGATAAGACATTCAAGGCGGCGCAAATTGTAGAAGCGCTCAAATATCAGCAAAGCGGTGCTCATTTCGGCAAGATTGTCGTCACAATCTAGTGGGCGCGCCCTACCTGTTCAGATAGCTGATTGAGACTTCAGGATTGCCCTGGGCTGTGGCACCATTGGCGATGACTGTAATTTTCGCGTTTCCCGCCGGCATGTTCGGAACAATGGCATTGATCAGCTGCGCATTGGATGAAACTACTGGAGCGGGATATCTGCCAATATAAACACGGTTACCCTCGGGACTGGCGGAAAAACCACTGCCTCGAATCGATATCGTCTGTCCGGGTAGGAGCCTGATTGGATTTACCGAGGTAACTTTTGGGGAGGGCAAGACTTCCATGGGCAGTACATTGCTGCGCATAGATTGAATGCCGACATACAGCGGATACTGTCCTTCTGGCATATTCGGAGGCACATAAATGCGCAGCATCCGACCATTTGATTCGAGAACTTGAATCTGTGCCGGTCCGAGCATCACCTCGTTCTCGGAAGGACGCACGCTAAAGCCCATACCGGAAAGCACTAATTGCGCACCGGCCATGGTCACGCGCGGATTGATTTTTGAGAGCTGTGGCGCACCTATAGACCGAAGCTCCCAGAAAAACTGAGCGCCTTGCTTGCCTACTCCTTCTATATGAACACGATTTTTTCCAGCCGCCAGCTGCGAGGTCATATCCACATATAACTGCGCGCTATTGAGAAAGGAATTCTCGTCGCAGAGCAAGCGCCCAAGTTCTTGCGCACCGGCTTGCAAATTGGTATCACTTCCGCCGGAGGCGAGAAACATACGCACCCAGTTGAAGCCTGCGCTATTTACCGAACCATTGGTCAAAACGAGAGCCAGAGGCTTATTGGAATACTCGCGCGGCACTTCGATGGCATCATCGAATGCTTCAATAGACGCGCCGCCATTAGCCGTATACGGACCTCCCGACGATATCACCACGCGGGGCAACTTCTTCAAGTCTTGCGCGACGGCTGAGAGGCCGGGAGTCGTAAACGTACAGATTAAGATGACCAGAATGGCGAGGAATCTTTTCCCCACGTTCTATTCCTAATATCCGCCGAACAGCTGCTGTCCGCCGTTGAAGCCCATTCCGCCCATATTGTAATTGGCACCACCACCACGAGGCTGATACCACGAAGCAGCGCCCATTTCTGTTTGCATCTCGTTGAAATAATTCATCGACATTTGTTGACGGAATTTGTCATCAGAACGTGCATCGTTGGCAGCTTCTCTAACTGCGCCGATGTCGTTGCTCATATTGGCCATTGTCGTTTGTTGGGTCTGCTCCAATCTGGCGATTCTTGATTGAAGACTGCGAATAATCTGCAAATCACGAGCACGTTGAGCTTGATCTGCTTGCAGCCAGCGGCGCAGAGTTTGTACTTGCGAATCGGCATCCGCCTTCTTGGCACCTTTCAGTTTTTCCACTTCGGCAATTCTTTTTTCTGCATACAAGCGGTATTGCTGATTTTTAGAGGCGTCCATATTGGCCACATTTTCAGCACTCTGCTCTTGCATCTCGAGGTCTCTCAGCTGAGCCTCGTTGAGACGAAGCATATCTCCGTCATCGCTGAACGCGGCCTGGTCGGCAGCGGTCTCGCCTTGAGCATAAGCGGACAATGCGATCGCGCAGCTGCTTGCCAGTGCCAAAGAGAAGCTGGTTGCCAGCAATTTTGTAAATGAGAAGCGCATACTAAATACTCCTTGAATCTCGGCATTTAATCTTCTTGCCGCCTACGGTGTCACATTATCCCATTTGTGCGGCGTCTTCTGTGTTTCCCGCTATGTCTTTGTTGTGATTTCAGTATTAACTCTCCAGCCTGAGGAATTTGTGAGGACGCCAAGCGCTCAACAACCGGAAATTCATGTAGCTTTTTGTCGATGGAATAGCCGGAAAGCTCCAAAGCTGGTACGCTTTACGGGCTGATAAGCTCATGTGTCGTTTAATTTTCAAGGTGCAGTCTCCATGACACTCAACCACAAACTCGCTTCTTTATTACTTGCTGTTTCCTTCGGTTCTGCCGCAATCGCAATGCCTGCTTTGGCTGAAAACGCTCCTACCGTTCCGCTTACAATGGAAGAGATCCAGGCTAAGCGCAGGGAAGCTCGCGAGACTCTTATGGTTCCTTCGCTCGAAGGCATAAGAGGTATTGCCTACCGTGTTGTCGGTTACAAGAATTACGAGCCCCTGGAAAACGAACTGGGCGGCATCTTGAAAGAGACCGGCGTACCGCTCTTCGTCGCCACCAAGCTCAAGCCGGGAGACGCTCCGGTTGACGCCATCCTGCAAATTACCTTCTACAAGACCGCCAGCCATACAATAGCCGAGCTTTCCGTAAGACAATGGGTAAGCCTGATGCGCGATCCCAAGACTAAAGTGCAGGCAGTCACCTATAGCGACAAAGTTTTCATGGCCGCGCGCGAACCCAAGGAAGCGGTCACAAAGCTGGCTCAAGATTTCACCCGCGACTTCATGAAGGCAAATTCCGGCAAGTCCACAGCCAGCAAAGGCGACAAGCGCGAAGCTGCTGACGGCAAAAAGCCCAAGAAGAGCGCCAAGAAGTAAGTCAGGGCAGCGTTCTGACTGATCCGAATAATTCAATTTACGTTGGGTGGGCTTTTCCGGGTTCACCCAATGTTCTTTTCTGGTTAATAGAATGAAGAGTTGCAGATTCTATTCAGGAGAAACCTAGGAGCGTAATGCCGGAATCCGACACCTTAATTTCTCTGGACGGCGTATCAAAGTGCTACAAGGCGCACAACATAAACGCCGTAAAGGACGTGTCGATTGACATCCGCTCCGGAGAATTCGTCGCCATCATGGGACCGAGCGGTTGTGGCAAAAGCACCCTGCTCAATCTCATCGGAGCCATCGATCGCCCTGATTCGGGCTCGATAATTTTTGACGGACAATCGCTCACTAAGCTGGATGACGAAGAATTGACGCGTGTGCGTGGCGAAAAGATCGGCTTCGTATTTCAAGCCTTCAATTTACTGCCAACATTTTCAGTTATGGAAAACGTCATGGTTCCGATTGAGCTGAACAAAAGCCGTGCGCACTCAGCAGAAAAACGTGCCAAAGAACTTTTGCAGAGAGTCGGACTGGAAAGCCGAGCCAACTTCTTTCCCAGTCAATTATCCGGCGGAGAGATGCAGAGAGTGGCGATCGCAAGAGCATTGATACACGAACCGCGTCTTCTTGTCGCGGACGAACCGACTGGCAATTTAGATACTCAAAACGGCGAAAACATTCTTCAGCTGATTAAGGACTTCAATCGCGATTTCAAGCTGGCGATCATAATGGCCACCCACAGCAGAGAGGCGAGCCAGACAGCCGATCGACTCATGCAAATGCGCGACGGGACGTTTGTTTAACCATGTCTCTTTTGCACCTCTTCTATCCGTTTGTCATACGAGATTTAATCTCCAGTTGGCGCCGCACAGCCATCACCGTTACCGGTATCGCCCTTGGTGTATGCGTTTTTCTGGCGATCAGCCTGGCCAATGAGACAGCCTTGAGCGAATTCAAAGAAACAGTCGACCTGGTCTCAGGAAAAGCAAATTTAGAAATTCGGCCTTCAGCCGGTAACTACATAGACCAGGACATACTTTCTACACTGGCACCACTGGGCAAAGAAGGAGTGGTTTACACACCGCTTTTGCAAGCGCACGCGATCGCCGTCGGCGGTGAAAACCCTCTGGTGCAGGTGAATGGCATCGACACACTGGCGCCTGCTGAATTTGTACAGACAAAAACCGAGAATTCAGAAAAAGAAGAATCAGCTGCAGCAAAGGATGCTCGGCTTTCCTCAGGCAATGAAAAGTCCGAGGCTGAAAACAGCCAGACAAGCTCTACTTCTCTTCTCGAATACGGCACCGCTCTAATTGGTGAAAAGCTCGCAGAAGAATTGAATCTAAAAGAAGGAAGTGAACTGCCTTTATCCGTAAACGACAAGATATTCAAACTCAAGATAATCGGTATTCTCAAATCCAAAGGACTGGGCAAATCATTCAACGGTCAAGTCGTGGTTCTCGATATGCAGACGGCCCAAGACCTTCTGGATCTGCCGGGGAAAATCACCCAAGTTGAGCTCATTGTTCCCGATCAAATTTTCGCTTCTGTGCAAGAACACCTGGCCAGTAATATCTCTCAACCCGTAACAGTAGACACACCCTCGGCACGAGCCCGCACTGTCGAGAAAATGACGCGATCGTTCCAGTACAATCTCACCGCCCTTGCATTCATAGCACTTATCGTCGGCATGTTCTTGATCTACAACACGATGACTATATCGATAGTCAGGCGTCGCGAAGAAATAGGCATTTTGCGAACACTTGGTGCCAACAAAACAAAGATAGCTTGCCTTTTTCTGTCAGAGGCACTTTTCTTCGGAATCGCCGGTTCGCTCCTGGGTGTCGCCGCAGGAGTCATGTTATCAGACAGCGCGCTCACAGCAATAGCCGGAACTATCGAGCACTTCTACTTCAGCCATCCGCTCGGCTCATCGACTATAGACCTATTTACTCTTTTGAAAGCTTTTGCCATCGGCGTGTCATTGACTATCATCGCCTCCATTCCTCCAATATTCGAAGCAACCTCTGTCGCTCCGGCAGAAGCAGCGCGCAAAGGCTCTTACGAATCGCGCATAGTCCATTCGACAAGGGGGCTGCTCATAACCGGCATCATCGTATACATTTTAGGAGCGCTGGCCACTCTGGCAAAACCAATTGCCGGCTTCCCATTCTTCGGCTACGCGGCAGCATTCGCAGTAATCATCGCCACTGCTCTAATAACGCCGTTCGCTCTCAATATAGCTTTCTCAGCCATCAATAACAGCAAAGCAATGAAATCGCTTCTCGGTGTAGAGGGCACTATCTCGCTGCGTGCTCTTGGAGGAGCTCCCGGAAGAACAGCCGTTGCAGTGGCAAGCCTTATGGTCGGAATCTCCATGATGATCAGTCTGGCAATCATGATTTCCAGTTTCCGCAGCACCGTGGTGGCATGGGTAGAACAAACTTTGAAAGCTGATCTTTACATACAATCGCAGTCGCGTGCTGAAGGCAATCGTGACGGCAAAATAGATGCAAAAGCGGCTGAAATTATCAAATCAGTGCCCGGTGTGGCCGCTGTAGACGCCTTTGTGGAACACAGGACAAATGTAAATGGCGAGCCGGTCTTGATTGGAGCAGGCGAATTCGATGTATTGAAAAAATTCGGCCGCTTGAGACTGGTAAACGGTGAAAAAGGAAATGCGCTTATCGAGTCTATGGGAAAAGACGACTGCGTAATTTCTGAAACGTTCTCGGTCAGGCGAGGCATCAAGACCGGCGACACTATTGAAATTCCGACTCTGCACGGATTGCTGCCGCTCAAAGTGGCTGGGATTTACTATGACTATTCGAGCGATCTAGGCTATGTGATAATCGATCGCAAGCAGTATTTGAAAAACTTCAACGATACAAAACTGACGAGCATTGCAGTCTTTCTTCAGCCCGGCAGCGACCCGGAAGCTGTCAGAAAAACATGCCTGGAGAGGTTAAAGGGAAACTCGCTTGTGCTCATTCGCAACAATCAGGAGTTGCGAACCGAAGCCATGCGCGTTTTCGACCGCACATTTTCGGTCACCTACGCGCTGCACACTATAGCTATTGCTGTCGCGCTGCTTTCCGTCATGAACGCCCTTCTGGCATTGACACATGAATCAAGGCGGGAATTTGCAATTCTCAGATATCTGGGCGCGACAAGAACGCAGCTCAGAAAAGTGGTGCTTTCCCAGGCAGTAATATTAGGTACTTGCGGCAGCGTCACCGGCATTTGTGTCGGTTATATTCTTTCCTTACTATTGGTGAATGTCATCAACAGGCAATCATTCGGCTGGACAATTCAGATGATGATTCCCTGGGATTTCATTCTGCAATCGTCAGGTCTGGTGATTGTTGCCGCACTGGCGGCCGGCATCATTCCTGCAAATGAAGCCGGACGAACAAAAGCAGCAGAATTTATACGCAGTGAGTAGGATATGGTGATATGGGCGGAAGAATGAACAGCAAAAATAAACAATCTTCTCGTTGCCGAGTGCTGGCTCTTGCAACACTCGCCGCCGCGACCATCACCGTGCCTTTCATGGAAGCTACCAAGGCAAGCCAGACAGACAATTTCTATAAGAAGGCATTACCCGGTTATAAATTTTCCTTTCCACGCGATCACGCTTCCCACGAAGAATTCAAGACCGAATGGTGGTATTACACAGGGCATCTAAAGAGTGAAGACGGTGACAAGTATGGGTATGAACTGACATTCTTCAGAAGCGGAGTATCACCTTCGCAAAGGGAGCAAGCGAAGAGTCGCGCCCAGCAAAATGCTCATTCGAACGTCTATCTGGCGCACTTTGCCATAAGCGATATCAAAAACAAGAAGTTCTATTTCTATGAGAAGCTCACTCGCAGCGGACTGTCACTGGGTACAGCAAGCAAAACGGTCTTACACGTATACAACGATGGCTGGCGCGTTGATGAAGCAGGAGACGCAATGATGCTGACTGCCGACTCTGAGAAAAACGGCATCAAACTGCTCCTATCCTCAAAAAAACCGCCGATAATTCACGGCAAGAATGGTGTGAGCCAGAAGGCTGATTGTATTGGTTGTGCATCGCATTACTATTCCTTGACGAGAATGGACACCCGCGGCTTACTTTTCATCGACGGAAAGGAAAAACGGGTGACAGGCACATCCTGGATGGATCATGAATTCGGCTCGAATCAGCTGACGGAAGAGCAAACCGGCTGGGATTGGTTCAGTCTTCAACTGAGCGACAACACCGAGCTTATGCTCTATATAATGCGCAAGAAAGACGGAAGCCTGGACAAGAATTCCAGCGGCACCATCATAGGTGCGGATGGAAAGACCGAGCACTTATCACTGTCGCAATTCAAGATTACCGCAAAGAATAAATGGTCGAGCCCAAAGAGCAGAGGTGTTTACCCTATGAATTGGGACGTTGAGGTGCCCAGCAAACAAATCAAATTGCAGGTCAATTCTGATTTCGAACAGCAGGAGCTCGTCACCAAAAGATCGACCGACGTCACATATTGGGAAGGCTCGTCGACTATAACCGGCACAAAAATGGGAAAACCGATCACAGGAGAGGGCTACGTCGAAATGACCGGCTACTCGGAAAGTTTCAAAAAGAAAATCTAGCAATTATCAAATTGACCAAACCCAAAATTACTATCATCAATCCCGACAAGCTGTGGCAACTAACACTTCGCTTTCCGCCGGTGATCGGGATGTCCACAAATTGCTGGCTGATGAGAGACTCGGACGATCTGACTCTTATAGACTGCGGATGCGCCTGGCACGCAGAAGAAATAGTGCATGCCAGTCGCCAGTTTGGTCAAATCAAAAGGATAATCATCACTCACGGTCATCCCGACCATGCCGGAGCGGCAGCGGCAATTTCGAGAGCATTGAACATACCCGTATTTGCCCATGAAAAGGAAATCGAATTCCTAACCGGGGAAAAGGCAGTCAGTTCAGAATTCGGTTCTCTCATTTGCAGATGCATTCTCAAGATTGCCGATACAGCCGGTTTCGTCATTCCGAAGGTAGAAAATTGCCTGCCTCTTCAAGACGAGCAGCAGATTTCAGGCTTCAAGGTGCTGCACACGCCAGGACATACGCCAGGCAGCATCAGTCTTTTCGAGACTTCCACCAAGGCGCTCTTCTGCGGTGACAATCTGCACACAATGTTTCCGAAACCGGTCATGGGTCATGACTGGTTTACCCTTGACAAAAACAAGCGAAATTCCTGCCTGGAACGATATACGAATCTGGATATCTCCCACTTGCTTGCTGGTCACGGCAAGCCGTACGAATCGCAAACTTTAAGCGCCGAATTGAATGATTTAATCGCCCGGCACTGAGGCATTACACATGCTTCAAAGTCGCGAAACCCCAGCAAGGATAGCACTTCGAGGAAATCATCCTTTAAGATGATGGTGCATTTTCCGATAGTGCTAATCTATAAGCAAGGCGAACGAAAAAACTCCTTGAACGCACATACCATAATCAAAACGGCAGCGCCAAGAACAGCTCTCTAAGAGCTTTTGAGATGGACGCTGTCGTTTTGATTCTCGACCTTTCTGGCGCGCAACTTCAATCAGCCGGAAGAATGTTGTGCCGGGAGTCATACTGCTTTTTGATAGTAAGAGTAAATACTTTGAAGTCGAGGAGCCTATGACGCAGTCACGATCTAAAGGTCAGAGCAAGAATACATTGCGCTCAAAAGCGTCGAAGCCGGGAGCTGGCAAAGTTGTAACTCTTGAAGGTAACAACGGAAGCGGTGAGACTAATGGCGACAGCCTGCTATTAGCAAAGTCGCTTGTTAGTATGGCTGCAATCGAACAGGCGATCGACGATGAACTCGTAGACGGAAAAAGACAGGCTCCTCAAGAAGCTCAGCCCGATGGCAGCAAGAAACAAAAGCGAACGCCGATCAAAAAGGCTCCCTATCAGCTCAATCACGAAGATATAAGCCGCATCAATACAAATCGCGGACTGATGGAACTTCTTCGCTCTAAAAACATCAAGGTCCGCGATATCGTCGCTACCCTCAAATACGAAGAAGAACTGGTAGCGTTGCAGGTCGAATTAGTTAAACTGCAGCGTTGGGTGCAGGAGAAAGGCAAACGCGTAGCTATTCTCTTTGAAGGACGTGACGCAGCCGGCAAAGGCGGAACTATTCGCAGATTTACCGAGCACTTGAATCCGCGCTCCATACGTGTGGTCGCTCTACCAAAGCCCACAGCAGAAGAATGCGGTCAGTGGTATTTTCAGCGTTACAGCAAACAACTGCCTAATGCAGGAGAAATTGTTTTCTTTGACCGCAGCTGGTACAACCGCGCTGTCGTCGAGCCGGTCAATAAGTTCTGCACCGTAAGGGAATATGAGCGTTTTATGCAGCAAGTTCCCGAATACGAACACATGCTCTATGAAGATGGAATAACTATCGTCAAGTTCTGGTTCTCAATTTCGAAAGACGAGCAGCTGGAAAGATTTCGCTCTCGCCGCATCAACCCGCTCAAGCAATGGAAACTCAGCCCTATCGACGAGAAAGCACAAGCGCTGTGGGACGACTACACGCACTACAAAGAATTGATGTTCAGCAAAACTCATACATCATTCAGCCCCTGGATCATCGTCAAATCAAATAACAAAAAACTGGCTCGCCTGGAAAGCATCCGGCATGTGCTCAATGTTCTCGACTATTCGGACAAAGACGAGGCCAAGATCCGCATTGCCCCTGATCCGGACATTGTCAGCCGCTTTCATCGCAATGTGTTGCGTCTCGACTAAAATTCTCCGAGAGATGGATTCGAACCACCGTTCCAACGTTCAAAGCGTCGTGTCC
>CAZBOX010000244.1:0-9451 GCA_964493595.1 uncultured Candidatus Obscuribacterales bacterium
CGGCAGCGGCAAAATAGATACGCGCATCCTTTGGAGCACTATCCATTACCCTCCTCTGAATGCTGAGTGCCAGTTTTTCATCCTTGTCGCGAGTGGCCGAAAGATAAAGCAAGGACAGTACGCGAGCGTTGCCCGTGCTTACTAAATCTTTGAGCATCTCTTTTGCTCTGCGGGGCTGGTCGACATTCAAAGCAGTATCGGCCACCTCAGTCAATAAGACTGGAAATTTCTTGGCCTGACCGGCAAGAATATCCAGCTGGCTGACGGCATCCTGCGAGCGTCCGGCAAGGGCCAGAGACTGAGCATATCCCAGGCGCGCCTGCATATCCGCAGAGTTGTTTTTCAAAACCTTTTCGTAGTCGATGATCGCCGATTTCGGATCGCCGGTCGACTGCAACATTACTGCTGAATTGAAACGCAATCGAGAACTTTCCGGATCCAATTTTTGCGCCGCCCGGCATACTCGAATCGCTTTCTCGGCGAAGCCGGATTCCCAGAGAAGACGAGCCCATTCGCCCATATAAAGTGCATTTTGGGGAGCCAAACCGGACGCCTGCTGTTCGTATTCCATCGCAGCGCGCAGATTGCCAAGCCTCTCTGCATTCTTCGCTTGAGTATGAAACCTTGCAGCTGCGGGATTTTCCGCAGAGCCAAAGGCAGTACTGAAGTAAGCGGAAAAAATCAGCCCGGAAAAGCAGAAAAGAATAGTTGAAGAAATACGCCTCTGCCTCATGCCAAGGCAGGTAAAATGTCCAGGTTGCCGGGTGAAACTAAAAAACATTGACTAGTAGATTCGCAGTTTTAGCGCAACTATATCAAGAAGCCTGCCGCTTTTATATCGCAGGCAAAATTCTTGCCGTCGAGCTAATTCGAGAATTTGCATGGCAGGTGGTGTGATGGAAAGTCGTCATTCAAAATTAATCGTTCTCTTACTTTTCGCATGCATCATAGGCTGGATTGCCACCGCTTCTATCGAGCAAGCGCTGGGCGTTTCGGGTGCTTCTAGAAATCATAGATCGACTGCTCGAAAGGGAAGAATGCAATTACAGATCGAAATACTAAAAGCAAAAATCGAAACAGATTCATCTGCAAAGACTGCGGCTGACAGCTTGAACCTGGCAGGCAAATTAGAAGAACTGGCAACATTGCTCTGGCAGGATGGCAGACCGAAAGAAGCGCTAGAAGCCTTGACGCGAGCGCTGGCACTGGAAAAACAGGGCGGCGCCGCCAAAGACAGGCTAATCGCAACACTCAATCAGATTGCTTCCGTTTGTCGCGACAGCAGTAAGTATAACGACATGCACATGGCCTTGAGGCAGATTCAGACACTCAACGATCACGACCCGGCAACCACAGTAGAAGTGCGAATTCGTGACCGACAAAATATTGCCTCCTGCAATTTTTTGATGGCTGTTCAAGAAGATGATTTATTGAAGCGAAAGCAGCAATTGCAGCTTACTCAAGCATCGATGGAAGAATTGAAAAGGGAGCTTCTGACAGAACGTGCCATCGACAAGCTGAATGCCGGCGAAAAATCATTGCTTGCCACTATCGATGACAACCTCTCATCGATATTTGAAGAACTCGGTGATAAATCCGCAGCCAAGCCGCTTAAGGAAGAAGCACAGACACTGCGCTCCTTTACTCGTTGATGTGCTCGACTAAGGCGACCCGAACATATCTGAATTAGTCGAATCGTCGCCCCAGAGCAGAGCCACCTCGTCCTTGACGCGGCGATAACCTTTGGGCACTTTCATCTGAATTGTCTTTTTCACTTTCTCGACTTTGTAAGTGTCGAGCATAGTCACAAGCTTGCGGCTCTTATCAGCCTTAAATCTCAGCAGAACACCGCCGGTATTGGGTGTTTCTTCCAGTTGGGCAAACACTCTCAGAATTTCTGTCGCGAACTGCTTGGCGACGCCTTTTCCGGTTTCGAGCTCTTGCGTTACCCAAACCTGCTTTCTCATTTCTTGAGGCTCTATCGTGCCGTCTTTCTTTATGGCATTCACTTCAAAGAAATTGCACTTGAGCCCGCAAACAGTAGCAGGTTTGGCTTTCGAAACCTTGAAGCCCTTAAAGTTGCTGGTCTTCTTGTTCTTGCTTTTATACTTCGATGCACGCTTCTCCCACTCTGCGCGAGGCTCTTGCAAAAAAGTCTTATCTCTGTGATTGCAGATAAGAATTTGCGCCATCTTCTCATCGCCAAAAGCTTCCAATCCAAGCTTTTCCATGAAAATCGAAGTGGTTGTATCAGTGAGACTGAAAGTGACATTGCCGAGAAAATTGCTGCTCATACTCAAAACCCAGGCCTCACCAGGCTTGAGCCGGCCGCCTGCAGTGGAGGGGGCCGCCAGTCCGGCAATCAGAACAGCGCTGACAGTAGGCACTATCGCTAATTTGAAGAAGAACTTTTTGAGCATGGTTTACCTGATAAGCGGGCGGGCAACGAGCAAAATTGAGATGGTTTTTGCCATATGAAAGGCAATTATGCCAGAGTCCAGGGACGGGAAGCTTAAAGCTTAAGTACCCACTGGGCATAAATATGGGAGTTGTGGGAATACATCGACCCATAAATTGGCTCCAGGAGTCCAGCGTGCCGAAGGAAGGCTCTAAACATAAGCCGGACACAGACCCGGACTTGTTCGACAAGCCTCAGAATGGTGAAAATTCGGGGGCTGGCGCGTCCGATAACCATATTGCTGACAAGCAGCATGACGGGCAAGAGCGGACGGCTGTTCAGCAGGTTAATGCCGAGGCAATAGAACCAATCGAATTGGCGCAGGAATCAGGAGCGGATGCACTGATAGGCAAAACCCTGCACGGCAAGTATCAAATACTGGAATTGCTTGGCGCAGGAGGAATGAGTCGAGTCTATAAAGCGCAGCAAATTTTGACGCGCAAGATCGTTGCTCTCAAATTATTGAACAAACATTTGAGCAGCAACCCTACGATGATGAGGCGCTTTCAGGCAGAGGCGCAAGCTTCGCACCATCTGGCCCATGCAAACATCATCACTGTTTACGACTTCGGTATCACGGAGGACAATCAACCCTTCATCATCATGGATTATCTGGAGGGTCGTGCTCTCTCAGAAATCGTGAAGACCTGGGGACAACTCAGTGTCGACAGATGCTTGAGCATTGCCAAACAAATTCTGGAGGCTCTCGAACACGCTCATGACTCGGGCGTTCTACACAGAGACTTGAAGCCCAGCAATATCGTTTTGATTGCCTCGGGCGACAATACTGATTTTGTAAAACTGGTGGATTTCGGCATCGCCAAGATTTTGCCGAAGGCAGGTTTGGAAGCGCAGGAATTGACGCAGAGCGGCGATGTCTTCGGCAGTCCACTCTATATGAGCCCGGAGCAGTGCATGGGAAACATGACCGATGCTCGCTCGGACATTTATTCTGTCGGTTGTTTGCTCTATGAATGCCTGACAGGCAGGCCGCCTCTAGTCGGCAACAACACGCTAGAGACAATGCACAAGCAAGTGAGCGAGATGCCGGCCGGCTTGTCGAACTTGAAGGCGGATGTGCGCCTTGCAAAACAACTGGAAGACATTGTTTTCAAAGCGATGGCGAAAGAGCCGGAAAATCGCTTTCAGTCGGCGCCGGAAATGCGCAGGGCGATAGAACAGACCCAAGCCGAATGGCGCGGAGGCTCGCCTGCGATTGCGTATATGCGACGCTACGGCAACAGAATCAACAGATTGTTTCAGAACAAGCTGGGCAAGCGTTGGCGCTCGAAGATAGCAATCACTGCTCTTATAGCCGTGATTCTGCTGCACTACACGGTGATGATGAGCATTCTTTACTATCCTGGCGCCTTGCCGGGGATTAACGAGCGTGCGATTCCATGGGAGTCAACAGAACAGCCTCTCTATGTAATCGTTGCCGGAGAAAAAATGCAGCGAATGAGACCGGTTACAGACGCTAGCGAACTGGACGAGCTGACGACCTTTGCAGAAAAATTCTCAGATATCGGCAGCTCGGCATCGGGTCGGTTTCGCATCATGTTTATCAAAGGGTTCGATAAGCTCTATAGAGGAGATTTCGACGAAGCATACAGCTGCCTGCAACAGGCGCTGAACCGCTCAGAAGATGTTGGCATGAACGAGTCGATGGACATCGGATTTCTGCACCTGGCAATTGCTGCTTGCTTATACGAAACCTACAAATTGAAAGAGGTAAAAGACGATGGAAAGCTGAAAGAGGCATTGAACGAGACCCGGCTGGCCACGCTGGTATTCACGGGTGCCAGTCAAATCAAAACTGCAGCACTGTCGAAATGCCTGGAAGGAGATATCTGTCATAGACTCGGTAAACGAATCGAGTCGATAAGTGCCTTCAAAATGGCTGCTACGGAAACGTACAACGATATCAACTCAAAAATAAACAAACAGCGCAAGCGCGATAATTTATCGAGACTCGCTCCTATCAACTTCAAGTGGGCCAATATAAATCAGACTTCTATGGGCTACCAACTGGCGACGCTGGGAGACTTTCTGCTTCAAAACAATGAAGGTGTTTGTGTTTTCCAGGGCGCCATACCAGAAACTTCATTTCCATTCGAGTCAGCAGCGACTCCTGGATTTCCCTCGCACAGCGAGCTCGACGACAAGGCTTTTTCACGAGGCAAGCTGGTCACCAGAGGCTCAAAATACCAAAAACTAATTATCAACTACGTCACCGATGCGGAAGAAACGTACAAATTGCTCGTCAATATGTGCGAGCAGGTGGGAGCCGGCCGCGGCTCTCTTTCAACTGCAGTGGCAAGAGCCAATTTAGGAATGGCGCTTTTAAAAAAGGGCACCGCCCTCAGAGATCTCTCAATCGAAAAACTGCGCGACAGGCAATACGAACAGTATTGCCTGCTCAGCGAAGAAGCGAAAACCCGCTTCAGCGACGCCGAAAAGGAACTGGATTTGGCGCGCCGCGCGCTTGAATTGCATTTCGGCACCAATCACAAGTATCTGGCTTATGCGTTGCTGAACTTAAGCGACGCCCAAATGAATCTGGGACAATTCAACGAAGCGTTGGCTACTCGCTCGGAGGCACATTCGATTTTAGGGCACAGCACGCATCCTGATTCCCGGCCAACTCCTTAGCACCATATATGATGGCAGCCCGAAATAAAACCCACCTTTTCTGCCCAACATATTTTGAAAGGGATTAAACATACCCTGCCCGGAAGTGCTGTATGCTAATGCCCGAGTTGAAGGAATGAGGTTGGCAAAGTGGAAGGAGAGTTAGGCTATTGGCTGCCGGTAGGGCTGGTTGCAGCAGCCGCCTCGGCACTAACTTTATATTCCGCCTGGAATCGAAAAGGCAAAGGGCGTTATCTTTGTGATGATTGCCGCTTCAACAACCCGGCAGATTGTTTGAAAAGCGAGAGACCAAAGGCAGTTTCATGCACAAGTTATCGCCCCGTTCTCGATACGGTCAAAATCGAAGCGCAAAAGTAATTTTCAAATACGCGCCAAAACAACACCACTGACGACAAGAAAAACAGCGCACACTTTCTTGGCTGTAACCGGCTCGCCAAGAAGGATGAATGCGGCAATCATAGCCAACAGGGGCCATGACGCAGTAACAGGCACAACCTTAGTAACTTCGCCGAGCTTGAGAGCATTGAGGTTAGTCAACTGACCAACGAAACTGCCGAGAAATCCTGCAGCCATAAGGCATAAGTATGCCTTTGGCGGCGCAGAAAGCATGGCTTTGAATGCTGAGGGAGAAAAGATCGGGATCAAAACCGCTCCCATGATCGCTCCCGAAGCTCTCATAAGGGCAGCCGCAAACAGGTTATCCATTGCCTGAATGCCGGTCTTCTCGAGAACGGGTATGCACCCCCAGAGAATAGACGTCAGAAGCGCGTAGGAAAACCAGTCTGCCATGTTAGAAACCCCATCTGGAAGATTCGTGAATTTCGACAATTAAAACATATGGCGCAGGGCGCAGCCAGCAGATACCATATACGATACCATCCGCACAAACTACCCTCAGTCGATAACGATACTCCTACCGAAAACTTCCACAAAGCTGTTATAAAATAGTGTTTCGGCACCGGTAATCAGCCATGAATGAAGCTGAAATTCGCTCTATGGAAATACGCCGAAAGGCGCTGGAAGTCTTCGACGGCAAGTGCGAAGAGCTCGAGTTGCAGAAGATTTTGCACTTGATAGAGCGCAATCAACCGGAACTTCTCGAAGATGTCGCGCGCCAATTAGTCGAAGATAACGGTAGATGGTCGCAGAGCTCCGGATTCCCAGTAGTTAAGATACAAAGAGACTCCAAAGAGCGCGTTCAGACAATAACCTTTGAAGCACTGGCAAAAAATTCCGGAGGCACGCCACAAGTGCTCTCCATCATCTGGCGCTCTGACCACAGTGAAATTCAATGGGTGGAATCGTTTACAAAAGAACTTCTCAAAAAGGATGAGCCCGCCGACTGAAAATGCTACAAACCCCTCTGCCGGTTCACCCACCGGGCCCAGAGGGGCTTGCTCCAAAATGTGCTCGTAACGAGAGTCTTTACTGTATCGCCTTAACTCCGAAGCCTTCTTTGCATGAAAGTATTACCGGGTCATGTTTTAGTGGCCCGCGTCAAGATAAGCTGTCGGTCTCCAGTCGATCTGCAAACATTATAGGCCAGTATTCAAGAGGGGGTCAAGATCCTGAGCAAAAGATTAAGGCTATTTGATTCAACGTCCATCAGATAAGGGTTTTCGCCGATTGCAAGAGCGCTTTTCGGGACCCCGGAAAAGATCTCTGAATAGTATTAATGTGTCTGCGCAAAAAAATAATTGACCCGCAGGCCATAAAACAATTAGCTTTCTTTCTGCAAAACAGTGAGAAGGAAACGGACCAATCGAGGGTCGAATTTCTTACCCGCATCGTCTTGAATCTGCTTGATGGCTTCTTGCTTCGACAGGCTCTTTCGGTAAGGTCTATCGCTGGTCATAGCGACATAAGCATCGACAAGTGAAATGATCCGCGACTCGAGAGGAATTTCCTCACTCTTCAATCCTTTCGGATAACCGGAGCCGTCCCAATGTTCATGCAATGCTTCAATAACCGAACTGAGTTTGTACAACATCTTGGCCGGCTCGAGGAATTTCGCGCCCAGGCTGGGGGCTCTTCGAATCAGCGCCAATTCCTCGTCATTGAGAGGACCATTTTTCCTGAGTAAATCTTCCGGCATCGATAATTTACCGATATTGCTGAAAGCGGCCGACAGCGATACAAGCTCGGCATGCTCCTTAGAAAGGCGCAGTGCTTGCGCGATACTGTTGGCGTAAGAGTAAGCGCGCGGCGAGCGCTCATTGCCATAGGCATCCTTCTCATCGATGCTCTTAACGATTTGAGTAATCAATCCGAGTATGCCTTTCTCGTTGGCTAGCGCCAGGTCAACCGTGCCAGCCGTTTCGACTGCGGATGACTTGGATGCAGCAGCAGAAGCTGCGGCATTTGCTGCTTCGACGGCGCCTGCCGGCACCGCTACTGGTGCAGCCGGAGCTTCCAGCGGCGCCCCCTGGCTGGGGATCAAATCCTCAATAACCGAGCAAACCTGATTTCTGCCTCGGTGCTTAGCCAGATACAAAGCCTGGTCGGCAAGTTCTTGCAACTTGTCCTTATCCTGCGCATCCTGAGGGAAAGTAGCAAGACCCAGAGACGCTGTAATTACGCCAATGCCCTCAACTGGTTTTGCACGAATGGCAGCACAAATGCGGTTAGCAACCATACGAGCATTTTCGTGTGCTGTTTCAGGCAGAAGGACAACGAATTCTTCACCGCCGAATCGACCTACCGTGTCAACGTCACGGACACTGCGCTTCATAACGTTGGCAATATGTTTGATGGCCGCGTCGCCAAAATGGTGACCGAGTGAGTCGTTGATTTTTTTCAGGTAATCGAGGTCGACAATAATATAGGAGAAGGGGTGACCGAATCGTTGATAACGATCGATTTCCTTCGTCAGCTGTTCTGTGAAATAACGGCGATTGAACAAGCCCGTCATGGGATCAGTGACAGCCTGACGCTCGACCTGAGCAAACAGTTCGGCGTGCGATACGACGACGGCGACCCTGTCGGCAAGGTCGGTGACCATGTGCATGTCCTTTTCAGGAAATGGCGTCTCACGATCAGCCGAAACCAGGCACAAGCCGGCTTTGAAGTTGCCCGCGTGGACAAGAGGGAAAAGAGTAGCCGATTTCAAATCTTCAGGAATTTCAATTGACTTGCCGGCGAGTTTCTCTTTTATCTGCGCGGCGGTCATGAAAATGCGTTGCTCGAGCTTGAGTTCATCAAGCATTGCCAGCAAGAGTTGCTCTCCAAAATTGGGAACGGCAGGCTCTTCTTCCTCGATCGCCGGTTCACCGATTTCATCCGGAGTCTGAATAAGCTTGGCCGGTGGCGGCTCTAAGCCGGCTGTTTTCGACTTTGTAAAATCCTGCTGCTGTCCATCGAAAAGCGAAACTACGCAGAGAGAAAGTCCGAAATATTCATGGACGCATTCGACGAGCGTCTCCATAATTTGGTCGACTTCTTTGAGAGACTGACGAATCTCGCTTGAAACTTTATTGATAAGAGCAGCCCGCGCCTGTTCTGCGCGAATCATCGTGATTGCCTGCTCCGCGCGGATAACGTTGGAAAGGTGGCCGGCAATAGTCAAACCGAGTTCTCTATCCTGAGGTCTGAACTGCGGTTTATTGGGCAGCCTCTGCCACAAACCGATAACGCCGAGACGCTCGCCTTCTGAGATGAGTGGAAGTACAAGAGCCATGTCGTGGCCGAAGAATTTATCGCCTTTGCGCGTAAACTCGGCGTTGACGATTTTTCCTCTACCCGACTCGAATACGGCAACAAATGGATTGTCTTTGTTGTTCATGTCGACCAGAGAGTGGCCGCCGCCCTTGATTTGCGCTTTGAGAACGTTTTCCTCAGCATCGTACAAATATATTTGCGAATGCGTAAAGCCCATGTGCTCGGCCACGAGCATAACTGATTTGACGAGAGACTCTTCGGTCGACTGACCGCGAGAATCACGGAACAAGCTCGCGATCTCATTGATGAGCTTCATTTCGCGCGCGTCCATCTCGATCTTGCTTTGGTCAAAAGATTGTTGAACTACGACCGAGAGCATTTCGGCAACACTCTGCAAGATGACCGCGTCATGACGGCTCCACTCACGCGGTCCGCCGCATTGCTGCAATTCCAGGAAGCCTGAGAATATGCCGCGCGAACGCAACTGAACCATCAACCGCCCTCGCACTTCGCCCAGCTCGATAAGGGACGAAAGCGTGGGCGACATCTTGTGCAGATTCGTATCGTGGGACGTATCTGGAATACTGATAACGCCGGCTCCCGACTCGTCAGGAAAACGAGAGAGAAATTCCAGAACGATCGCTGTCGATTCTTGCGAACCAAGCTGGTTGCCGACAAAGCAGG
>CAZBOX010000245.1:0-9436 GCA_964493595.1 uncultured Candidatus Obscuribacterales bacterium
TCGTACTCCTAGGATTACGCCTAGGAGTTTCCGGTTAATTCGGGGGCGAGATCAAAGAGGCAAAACCACGGAACAGCTCCGTTTAGGGAGTAAAGGTTCTTTAGAAGTAATCCAGCAAGTGGATGAATCCATCTGATATGTTCGTCCGGAGGTCCGAAGAAGCCAGCAAGAGTGAAGTTAATGCATGGATCGTCAATCGTCATCCAGTGCGGTGGAAAGATGAGAACAGATGCAGAAACTAGAACGAAAGGAATAATCAGAGAAAGAAAGATGTGGTTCAAATTCTGCCTTTTCGATTCTCTTTCAGGTTGTCCGGCTGCCCTATGCCTGGTTGTTGAATGCGTTATCTACGCCTAGCGTAGGTGAAATCGATTGACAGCATTTCCTCAAATTGAGAATTGCCTCCCTGTAACAGCATTCACCCTTCTCAATTAGATGCTGTGAAATCTCGCGCTCCGGGCGACGTTTTGATCTTTGAATTTTACCTGTTCTAATTTCTTGCGAGAAATCGCCAATTACAGGCACTCCAGTGGCTTTATGGATGGAGTAATTGTCACTGAAATTATTATCTATGCCCAGGCTATTTTGTAGCAGTTTGAACACCTCTTCGGGGCAGCTGAGAATTTCATCGTAGGTAACCAATATCGGCTTGTTTCCATTGCTGGCTTCTTCGGCCAGGCGGGCAAGTTTGTTTAATCGCGATTGATAATATTCCAGCGCTTCGTTTTCTCCACCCGTCCAGTTTGCATGCAGTTGCGGAAAAACCCTGATGTACATGTCGGTAATACTCGGCAACGTTTGCGTTGCATCGCGTAACAGGAAAATGCATTGCACATCGGGCCTGTGGAGCAAGTCGGTTTTCACGAAGAGTTCGTCCTGAACTATCTTGTCCATTACATACTTTTCAGATAGTCGGATCTTGCCAAAAAACAGCGATACCTTTGAAAGCAGAGTATCGAAGTCCGCTTCGTTGCAGTAGAGGGTTTTGGATTCACCGTATCCAATGATTTGCGGGCTAGAATTGAGCAGATGCACGAGCAGTGTTGAGCCAGAACGCATGTGCGCGAATACAAGCAAATATCTAAATGGAGCTCTGAGTGTTTTTAGCCACAGTCCGTGCACTCTGGGTAACTTTGGTTCTGGGTTTAATTTTTTAGCGGAGGCGCCCATAATCCAGGATATTCTGCATGTTTATGACCAACCTACTCTAGCAGGAGTTTGAGTTTTTGCCAAAACTTTCTGTCTAGTCAGCGCCAACATGCTCAATTATGAGTCATCGGTCCTGTTTATCTAACTGAACAGAGGTGCATTCGGACTGAACGCAAAGAGATAATTGAAAATTTGCCGCACGCAAAAGGCCAATGCAATCAAAAGTAACCCAGCTATGAACTTCTTTGAAAACCTGCTGGATTGCGTTTCGCCGCGTGTATGAGCTATCAAGATAGCTCCTGCCAGGAAACATATGGCTGATGTTCCCAGAATCAGATAGTCGAAAGGACAAAGCCCACCGTCGCGTAAAGTTCCGGCGTTTTGATTATTCAGCTGGAGCGCTTGTTGTTCTCCAGTCTGTCTCTTGTCGCTCATTTTAAGGCTCTAGCCTTTTTTGATTTCCCAGAAATCGTCGCCGAGGGCATTCCATGGCAGCCTGTGCTCATCCGGCTCGTCCGGATTGAAGCACTGATTGACGAAATAAATCATGCTGGCCGGCTTTTGCCATACGTTAGCCAGACCATGAGCTACTCCGCGCGGGATGTAGAGGGCTTGTGCACGGCCGGCTCCCAATACAAAACGCATCGTCTTGTTGTAAGTGGGAGAGTCTTTGCGTGCATCGAAAAGACCAACCAGAACGCGGTCGGTGGGAATGACGAACCAGACATCTTCCTGGTTGTAATGCAGGTGGAAAGCTTTGATCGTGCCGGGTAGCATCTGCGAGAAAGTGCTCTGTTTGACCTTGAAATTCGGCAAAATCTGCAGATTGCCGTTGTCATCCAGGCGGACGATTTCAGCCAGTTGGCCTCCGTCGTCGACGAACATATTCAAATTGATGAGCTGCACACCTTCAATCGGTGTTTTCTTTGTGTAGTCCTGAACAGATAGGTCAGCTACATAGTCTTTGCCGATGGCGTCTTTTGTAAGCGGTTTGAGCATGTCGTTGGATGAGATGGTGTTCATGAGTGATGCGTCTGCCGGTGTGGGCTTCATTTGCGAAGACCAG
Organism: uncultured Candidatus Obscuribacterales bacterium; assembly: GCA_964493595.1. Lineage (GTDB taxonomy): Bacteria > Cyanobacteriota > Vampirovibrionia > Obscuribacterales > Obscuribacteraceae > QKMZ01. The sequence continues at coordinate 2,216 of CAZBOX010000245.1, forward strand.
AGGTTGTTCTGATAAACAACCTGCATAGAATAGCATGTAGAGCCGCAATGCTCCACTGGCGCGGGTTAATCGCGTGGGTGCCGTTTACAAGTTGCTGTAATGGCGCAGCAGTGCGGCTGTCCGAGCGACAGCGCTCTTATACCGGCTGCTTTTTCATGTCCAGGTACGCGCGCAGCGATTCTTTCCAGGGCTGCAGTTCTCTGCCTATTGTGTTGACTGTGGTTGTCTTGTCCAGAACAGAATATTTGGGACGAGTGGCTGGACGCGGCATGTCCTTCGTCTCAATTGGAATCACCTGCACAGGCATTCCTGAGACTATCTCTTTGGCAAATTCGTACCAGCTGGTCACACCGTCGTCGCACGCGTGATAGATTCCCCAGCGCTCGGTCTTGATCAGGTCGGCGATCGTCTCCGAGAGGCTGAGAGTGCATGTGGGCGTGCCTATTTGGTCGCTGACCACACGCAGTGTGTCTCTTTCCTGCGCCATCGAGTGAATTGTATCTACGAAATTGCGTCCATTTGGCCCGTAAAGCCAGCTGGTGCGCACGATGTAGAAACGCGTCAAGTGACGTTGGACAGCCTTCTCACCGGCCAATTTCGACTTGCCGTAGACAGAAAGCGGGCGAGTTCTGTCCCAGGTCGTATAGGGAGTGTTCTGCTCGCCGTCGAAAACGTAGTCGGAGCTTACATACAGCATCGGAATGTCGTGCTTCGCACACGATACGGCAATGTTTTCAGTGCCATAACCGTTTATGAGGTAGGCAAGTCCCGGTTCTGATTCTGCCTGGTCGACTTTGGTATAGGCAGCGCAGTGCATTACCAGGTCCGGCTTTTCTTTTGCGATCGCGTCCAAAACCTGGTTGTAGTGAGTAACATCCAGCTTCTCTTTAGGCAGGTCGATCACCTGGTGATCTCTTGCTTCGAGGCAGGGCACGAGCGCTTGCCCGAGCATGCCACCGGCGCCGGTGACCATCAGTTTCATAATCTCTATTTAGCTCCGTTAAGGTTGTGTTTAGCCAACTACGTTTGCAGGCTGGCCAACAGGGGCTGCCACTGCCGGTGGTGTGGCATCGAAGGCGGCATGCTTCGGCTGTTTCGTGACCGCTTGCATCCATTCCTGGTTGTCCAGATACCATTTGATAGTTTTGTGTATGCCGGTTTCGAAAGTGTATTCCGGCACCCAGCCCAATTCTTCCTGCAGCTTTGTCGAATCGATCGCATAGCGACGATCGTGTCCGAGGCGGTCGGCTACATATTTGATCGACTCTTCGCCTTTGCCCATCTCAGACAGGATAAGACGTGTGATTTGCATATTGGTGCGCTCGTTGTTGCCGCCTACATTGTAGACTTCGCCCGGAACGCCGCGGTGGAAAGCCAGATCGATTGCCTTGCAGTGATCTTCCACATGCAACCAGTCTCTAACGTTCAAACCATCTCCATATACTGGCACTTGCTTACCCTGCAGCAGATTCAAGATAAAGAAAGGAATCAATTTTTCGGGATGCTGGTACGGACCATAATTATTCGAGCAACGTGTGATTATTGCTGGAAAACCGTAGGTTTCGAAGTACGCGCGGCAGAGTAAATCAGCGCCGGCTTTAGAAGATGAATATGGGCTATTTGGTTGAAGGGGGGTCGTCTCATGGAAATAACCTTCGGGCCCCAGCGTGCCGTAGACTTCGTCAGTCGAGACTTGTACGTAGCGAATTGAGAAATCTTTCTTGTTCTGCGCGGCATCTACGGCGGTGCGACCATAGCGGAAGGCTGCATCGAGAAGAACTTGAGTGCCCAGCACATTTGTCTTTACGAAAACTTGCGGGTCGCTGATCGAGCGATCAACGTGTGTTTCAGCAGCCAGGTTGATGATGCCGTCGATGCGACCGAAGCGATTACCGCTGACGATATCGTCAACTACAGCGGCGTCTTCGATGCGTCCTTGCACGTATTTGTAGCGCGGATTGTCGGCCACGTCGGCGAGATTTTCCGGATGCCCTGCATAGGTCGCGGCATCCAGGTTGATGATGGTGTAATTCGGATACGTCTTAAGCAAATGCCGAACCAGGTTGCTTCCGATGAAGCCCAACCCACCAGTGACAAGCAATTGCATAGCTCGCATGGACGATTCCTCGCTGAGAAATAGAAGTGAGAGTGTTGACGCTGCTATCCAGGTGATAGCAACTGAGGAGCAGATTGTCCCTTGACAGACGTCATTAGATCAACGTCCATCAAATAATCTTAGAAAGGTGTCAGAATGAAAAATATTTAGGTATTGCCTAAACAACTTCCACTTTACTGTCGTCTCCGAGCATCAGGCGGAAGGCCACAGGCTTGCTCTGGCTTCGAGTCAGCTCAACATTTACTCCAATTAAGCTGTCTTCAATTCGGCCGTTGAAATCCAGAATCTGACATTTCTCACGCAAAATCGAATGTTCGATTTCTGCATGTGAGACGCGAGCGCCGTCACCAATTGAAGTGAAAGGTCCCACATAGCTGTTTTCCAGAACGCAGTCATCGCCAATCACAGCTGGGCCTCTGACCGTGCAGTTTTTCAAAATGCTTCCTTTGCCTACATGCACACGTCCTGACAGGCGCGACTGTTCATCCAGGTCGCCGAGCATCGATACATCGGTCATTTCGTCCAGAACGACGCGATTGGCCTCGAGCATATCGTCTTTCTTTCCTGTATCGAGCCACCAGCTGGTCAATACGTGACTGTCGACATGCTCATTTTTGGTGATCATTCTCTGAATGGCATCAGTAATCTCCAGCTCACCGCGCTTGGATGGTTTGATCTCGTCGATGGCATCGTGAATCTTGGAAGTGAAGAGGTATACGCCGACCAGCGCCAGGTTTGATTTCGGCTTGGCAGGTTTTTCCTCCAGGCAGAGAATACGTCCGTCTGCGTTCAGCTCTGCTACTCCGAAAGATGTCGGATTGGGCACTTCCTTGAGCAAAATTTGAGCGTCGGGCTTATTCTTCTTGAATCTCTCAACCAGTGGTGAGACGCCGTCCTTAATAAGGTTGTCACCGAGATACATGACGAATGTGTCGTCTTTCAAGTAATCGCGGGCTGTTTTTACCGCATGTGCAAGACCCAGCGGTTGCTCCTGCAATATGTATTTGATTTCGATGCCCCAGCGCTCGCCGTTACCGACGCACTGGCGGACTTCTTCTCCGGTTTCGGGGCTGATGATGATGCCGATTGATCTGATACCGGCTTCAATCAGTGCCTCGACGGCGTAGAAGAGAATCGGCTTGTTCGCCACAGGCAGAAGCTGTTTTGCCGCTGTGTGGGTTATAGGCCGCATACGCGTGCCCTTTCCGCCGCTGAGAATAAGTCCTTTCATTCCTAATGCACCTGTTTGTTTACGTCAAAAAGCGCCGCGCTTGCTAAACACGGCACCAAAAGTAGAGAACATGATTTTCCAGTCGAGAAAGTAAGTCCAATTGTCGCAATACCACTTATCAGCCTCGACTTTGACGTCGTCCGGTAATTCGTCACGACCGTTGATCTGAGCCCAACCTGTGATTCCAGGGGGAAATCGCAGTACGCCAGCCGCTTCACGTTTGGCGGTCAGTTCGGTCTGATTATACAGAGCAGGACGCGGACCAACGAGGCTCATTTCGCCCTTAAGCACGTTAAACAATTGGGGCAGCTCATCGATGCTGTACTTCCGGAGCTTTGCTCCGACAGCGGTTATGGGGTTTGGAAGCTTGAGCATCTCTTCTGTAGACACATTTGGGGTGCCTATGTGCATCGTGCGAAATTTATAAATTTGAAAGAATTCGCCATTCAAGCCAACCCTCTTCTGCTCGAAGATAATCGGACCTTTCGAGTCGAGTTTGATTGCTATGGCTGCCAAGACAAAGAGCCAGGATAGCCCCGCAAGCGCAGCAAGCGAAATTATGATGTCGGTTACTCGTTTCAAAAACATGCTCAATTCATTCAATCAATTGCGTTATTTTACGGTACGCTGTGTGCTCGCAAGGAAACTAATCGAATTAAGAATTTAAATCACATATCCAATGGATCTCTCGGTAGTCATAGTTAGTTGGAATACCTGCGGGCTGCTGCGTAAATGTTTGACCACATTGAAAGCAGACCTGGACAGTTTTGGTGATTCGCTGAAGTGGGAAGTTTTTCTTGTCGACAACAATTCTGCCGACGGTTCTGCCGAGATGGCGCGCAGCGAGCATCCATGGGTCAAGCTGACGGCAAATAATGAAAATCTCGGTTTTGCAAAAGCCAATAACCAGGCTTTCAAACAGGCTACAGGCCGGCTTGTTTTGTTGTTGAATCCGGATACAGAAGTGCAGCCGGGCGCGTTGAAGACTCTGATTGATTTCATGGACACTCATCCGAATGCTGCAATAGTTGCGCCGCAACTTTTGAATACGGACGGAAGCATTCAGCGTTCTTGCCGTGAATTTCCTACTTTCATAGGCATGGTCTATGAGCTGATTGGCTTGAGCAAGATGTTTCCCGAGAGTAAAACTTTTGGACGATACAAAATGCTCGACTGGAATCATGACGATATTCGCCAGGTCGATCAGCCGGAAGGCGCTTGTTTGCTGGTTCGCCGGCAAGTGATGGATAAAGTCGGATTGCTTGACGAAGGCTTTTTCATGCTCTTCGAAGAAGTAGATTGGTGCTATCGAATCATTCAAGCCGGCTACGAAATCTGGTTCACGCCGCTTGCAAAAGTGATTCATCATTATGGTCAGTCGATCAAGCAAGTGAAGGTGAGAATGATTCTTTCATCGCATCGCGGGCTTTATCGTTTCTGGCATAAGCACTACCAGAAAGGACGCTGGTATCTCGACCCCTTTGCCTATGTCGGGCTGATGAGCCTCGCTTATGTGCGCATTTTTGCGTATTCGCTCAAATCAATGCTGTCCAGAGCGTAGTGGACTCTCGTTTTTAATCTACTTACTTGAACTTTTTAGGGGCTGCATGCGTATTACCTAAAAGGACTCAAATTTCAGCATTCTGGAGGGATTTCGCCATGGATTCTCTGCTACCTTTTTTTGTCGGCTTTTCTTCCATTCTTGCCATAATTTCTTATGCGGCGCTTTTCATAACAGGGCTGCTCGACAATGATTTTTAGAGGCGGTTTCGATTCTTCACTCAAGCCATCGATGCCGGAAGCCAATCGAAATCTTTGAGGGCAGAAGCGATATCGACGTCATTTTCGTGAATGTAGGCGAGCAATGTTCGCGCTTGTTCAAGATCAAGTATTTTTTGCTCGACCATTGATTTCAGGGTATTGGCTCCATCCAGGGTCATCTGTGTCATAAAGCCAGACTCGAGCAGAGATGCCGCCAGTGACTGGCGTTTTTTCAAAGATTTTTGAGTGGCTACTTCCAGGTCTTCCGGGTGAATGCAGCCGGTCACTTTCAGTAACTCTGCAAGTTCTAATTCTTCCTCGAAATATTCTTCTTGTTCCTCGAGCGCTTGCAGGACCTTTGGAATATCCCAGTCGACACTTTCCAGTTTTTTCGTCAGCTGAATTGCTTGCTCTTCTTGTAAGGCTCCTTCCATCAGCATATTGAGCAGTTCGCTCAAGGCTGTCACACTTTTCTCGGAACAGAAGCCACAAGAAATCAGCGCTTCTTCCACTGACTTATCTTCTGTAACTTCGATTTCTCTAGCTGAGATAAGCTCTCTTTCGTTTATCAATCCGGACAAATACATAAGGTAGCCGATGTCGCTATATGGATAGGGATCTTCTTCAATGGCGCCCATCTCCAGAAGCGGCTGCAGAATAGGAAGCTTGCGCAAGCGAGCCGCTCTAAGCGCTTGCAAGACCTGGTTACGAGTGGCAATACCGTCTCTTAATATGCGTAAGCCTGTCAGTGCTGAATTGAGAAGATCGACAGTGATGATGCCCTTATTCAGCAGCACCTGTCCAAGAGGCAGTGAAGCGTTGATACCGTCGATAATCGCGACTTCAATTTGTTTTTGCTGTGCTGCCGCTGATTCGCGCAGCAAATCGCCCAGGCGGCTGGCCTTTACGCCTGCTGCCGTTGGTAGTGCGTTGACTCGAGCCAGGGCTTCTTCAATCGTAAGTGCTTGCTGTTTTACAAGCTTCAAAACAGTGACACCGTTATTGACCGACAGAGCCTCCTTAATAATTAGCTCCTGCACTTCCAGCGCCCGGCCCAGCAACTCTTCGGCAAGGTGTCCTTCCATAGCGAGTATTCGACCGAGCGGTACGTGCATTTTCACGGCCAGTGCCATGCAGCTGTCGAGGGTTTCTTGATCGATCATCGTCGATTGAACTAGTAAATCCCCAATTTTTATAGGCAGCGGCTTTTCAGCTTCAAGACGCAGGTCTTGCCCGTCCGAAAAATTGAAAGGAATGAATTGATCTTCCGACATGGCGGTGCCTTGAAATTGCAGGTCTACTTGAAGCTCTTCGATATGATCAGCGGGAAATTGGCTTCCACTGCTCTGTCTTTTGCTTTTCTGGCTGCCGACAGTAATTGTTGAACCGTGTCGCCGTCGGCTGGCAGATTGGCTACACCGAACGCTAACTTGAGGCTCTTCTTATCGAGATTTTTGATAAGCGGAGTTACTGTCAGTGTTTGCAGTATGCGATTGGCTACGTAGGCCGCTGAAGCAGTACGAGTGTTGGGCAATAGCAGCGCGTATTCGAGCATTTCGTAATGTCCCAGAATATCGAGCGGTCGTTTGACTAAATCAATGCGTCTGGCCGCATTCTGCACTGCAGATGGTGGCAGAACATCGAACATGGTTTGTAAGTCGCCGCGTTTTTGATTGGTATCGAATTCCTTCTTGCGATTCATCTCGAAAAGAATGATTGAGAGAGGCCAGCCGTAAGCTTCGAAACGATAAAATTCGTGCTGCAAATAGAGCAGAAAGGCTGAATAGCTCATCACGCCTGTTTCCTGGCGGATCATTGATTCTAGAAGAGCGTCTACTTCTTTTTTTCCGTCGCCCAAAAAGTCGAGCGCCCCGACCTTGACCGCATCCGGTGGCTTGATTTCAATTAGCTCGCAGGTGAGAAAATTGAAGATAAGTGGAATCCAGTCGGCTGATTCCATCGGGCGGTCTCGCAGCAAGTCGTTAAGCGAATATTTGTGCCCTATGATTCGATACACTTCCAACTGCCTGTCCAGGTTGAGAGGTTCACCCTTGGTCAGCATCAGGCGGACTTCCGTGTCTCCCAGGTTGCGTGATTTCTTGACCAGATAGGC
>CAZBOX010000246.1:0-9407 GCA_964493595.1 uncultured Candidatus Obscuribacterales bacterium
AATTCTGGCTGCCGGCGCGCAAACCAATTACTTTGGTCACAATGATTGGCCTGAGCATGCAGTCGGCTTGAAAGATATCGATGATGCGCTCGAGATTCGCAGACGCGTGCTTGTCGCTTTTGAAGAAGCGGAGTACGAGAAAGATCCCGTCAAGCAGAAGCAATTATTGACTTTCGTCGTTATTGGCGGTGGGCCGACCGGTGTCGAGCTTGCCGGCTCGCTGGCGGAATTGTCTCGTCACTCGTTAGCCCGCGATTTCCGTCGTATCAACCCCTCCTCTGCTCGCGTAATGCTGCTGGAGGGTTTACCCCGTGTCCTGCCTCCCTTTGTCGAGGAGCTTTCCGAAAAGGCGGCAGAGCAACTTCGAAAAATCGGGGTCGAAGTTCGTACAGGTGTGAAAGTCATAGATATCGATGAGCTTGGCGTGCACGTCGAAGGCGGCGAAATAATTCCCAGCTCCACCGTGATGTGGTGTGCCGGTGTCGCAGCGGTGCCTCTGACCAAGACACTAGATGTAAAAATTGATCGGGGCGGACGGGTAGTTGTTGAGCCTGATCTTTCTATTCCTGACTTTAGAAATGCGTTTGCAATCGGCGATTTGTGCAATTTTGCGCATCAGGGCGAGAAACCGCTTCCTGGACTGGCTCCGGTGGCGATGCAGATGGGCGAGGCTGCGGCAGAGAATATTCTCGACGACCTGACCAAGCGTCCTCGCAAGAATTTTCATTACCACGACAAGGGCACTATGGCTACTATCGGCAGATCGGCTGCAGTGGCAGATCTCGGCAAGTTAAAAATGTCCGGACTGCCTGCCTGGTTGGCATGGCTGCTCATTCATATCTTGATGCTCATCGGCTTCCGCAACAGGATAATGGTCTTCTTGAATTGGGTTTGGTCGTTCGTCACTTATGATCGCGGCTCGCGCCTCATAACCGGACACCGCATGTCCGCCGGATGCCCGACTACGGTGGAGCCCGCTGAGAAAGAGGCGAGGATTCCATAAAAAAAACCGAGTGGATTTTCATCCACCCGGTCGGAACGGTGTCGTTCGTTCCATTGTTGCTTATAGACCGATTGATCTCTTTTAGGTTCCCAGTTTGAACTTTCTTTCTAGTGGGACGTTCTGCAATCTATGTTCGGCTTTACGACGCCCATGTCCGCCATCACTTTTGTCAGCAGTTCAGCTGTTTCCTGGGTGTGCCTGTGATTTTGTTGAACGCTGGAAAGCCTTAGGTCCAGGGCTAATTGAAGATATTGTTGCGCTTCCTGTTTTGCATCGAGTAAATAGCAGATCCATCCTAATTCATGGAAATCTGCGGCCAGGGCTTCTTTGGTTACTAAAATATCGCTTTCCTCTATTTCAATGACCATCTTCAGCAATTGTCGAGCTGTCGAATAATCACCCTGCTGCGCGCAAGATTCGCTGAGGTTGCGGAGCCTTTCGGCTTCCCGGCGCAGTATATCGTTTGGCATGTCTCCTCCGCACGGACTGAACATCCAGTTGGATGGTGGTTTTGAGTAAGTTGCCCACTTACGAGTCCGCGTGCGAGGTCCGCGAGCAGCCTGATTTGGCTGTCTACAGCCTATAGCCTGAGCGCGCTGATTGCGTCTGGGCTGGCTATACAAAATGTACGGGTTTGCTTATGTCTGAGGCTGCAAATGGAACGAATAACTAGTCTTTCGGTCTTTCTGGGCAGAGGCTGGCAGCCGCCGCAACATCGGAGACCAAAAAAATGAATACGATACAAACAAAACCGAGGATGAAGTTTCACTCTCGAAGAAAGGCACATCGTTTCTCGATTTACTTCATGTCTTTTATTTTGATCTTGGGCTGGACTATTCTGCCCTTTGTTCTGAGTCTTACTTACTTTTCAATTGAGCATGATCTGGCCAGCGGATTTGCAGCCGTCCTTTTTGTATTCACAATGACAATTTGTCTTGTCGTGTCCACCCATAATTTGCTTAAGTTCAGCACCGCCGACGGTTTTGAACTATTGATCGAATCCGACACTATTTTTCTGCATGGCGTGGACAAAAAGCAGAATAAAAGATTGTGGCGCGAAGTATCCCTCAACGGTGTTGAAGAAGCTGATTATTACCCGACCTCGGATGGCTCGACCATTGTTCTGCATAGTAAGGACAAAGCCGATTTAGAGCTGCCCTTATGGGCTTTTGGGCATGAGGCGGAAAAGCAGATTGTCGACTATATAAGAACGCGCACACGCGTCATTGACATACCGTCGGCGATAGTCATTTAGCGTTATGCGGCCGCCCAATTGCGTGCCGCGTCGTCCAGGAGAAATTGCACTTCCTGGTCGGATGTTTGTGTGAAGTCCGCATACCATGAGCCCACAGACCAGAATGGATCAGGTGTTTGCAGACAAACTATCTCATCGACACGCTTTGCGAGCCCAGTGAGTGTCTCCGGTGCTGCAACCGGCACGGCAATAATCAGGCGTTTGGGACGTTGATTTTTGATGGCAATGACAGCAGCCGTCATTGATGCGCCTGTAGCCAGCCCGTCATCAACGAGAATAATCGTCTTATTCTCTATGCGTAAAAACTCCCTGCCTCTTCTGAAGATAGTCTCTCGCCGCTCCAGTTCAGCAGCTTCGAACTGTGTGACCTTATCGATATAAGACCGCGGGATACCGAGCTCTTTGATGAGCGGCTCATTCAAAATTCGTCTTCCGCCTGTTGCAATAGCGCCAATCGCTAGTTCCGGATTGCCCGGCGCGCCAATCTTGCGCACCATATAGCAGTCCAGATAAGCGTTAAGGGAGCGGGCAATTTCGTAGCCGACCGGAACTCCGCCGCGAGGCAGCGCCAGCACAAGAATGTGACGCTTGGCTCGGTAACTCGCCACAGCCATTGCGAGCCGTCTACCGGCATCGCGTCTATCTTTGAAAAACATACGCTCTTCCAATTTCGGTCGTCCAATTCTAGTTATTTAGGGATAAGGCGCGCGTAGACTATGCTCTAAGAAGACTGCATGAGATACAGGTGGTTCCATGCGGGAGATTCACTTAACGCAAAGCTTACTCAATTGCAGTTACGCTGGAACTTTGGCTTCTATTCACAGTCTTGCTACAAGTCGGCAAGGTTTGGGATTGAGTCCAATGGAAAGAAGTTCGCGAATTCAAACAATCCATATCGAGAGTAACGCGGTATCTATCACCGGTGATTTGACTATTCCAAAAGGTGCGTCTGCAGTCATTCTCTTTGCACATGGCAGTGGCAGTGGCCGTCATAGTTCGCGCAATAAATATGTCGCATCTCAGCTGAATAAAGGCGGATTTGCCACACTGCTCTTGGACTTGCTTACCACTCAGGAAGAACACGAAGAAAGATTTACCAATCATCTTCGTTTTGACATCGATTTACTGTCTGGTAGATTATGCCATGCGGTGGATTGGCTGTCGGATAACACATTCACCAAAAATATGGCTGTAGGTCTTTTCGGGGCAAGCACCGGCAGCGCCGCTGCTTTGCAGTGTGCGGCAGAACGAAGCGGCAAGATAGCTGCGCTGGTGTCGCGCGGAGGAAGACCTGATCTGGCTGGCGATGCACTACCGATGGTACTGTGTCCGACACTTTTCATAGTTGGCGGTTTCGATCCGCACGTGCTTGTGCTGAACGAAAAAGCCCTGCACAAAATGCACTGTCCGCGCGAAATCGAAATCATCCCGGGCGCTGGACATCTTTTCGAGGAAGTCGGCAAGATTGATATTGTTGCGGCCATGGCCGGCTGGTGGTTCGCAAGACACTGTCTGCCAACATTTGCTCACAGGTTGGAAACTCGGCCTGGCAATCAGGCTGTTGCCACCTCGTGGGACAATCTGGAGAAGACGGGAAGTTGACCAAAAAAGAACCGACCGGCATGGTATCCGGTCGGTCAGAACGCTTTTGGTGCGTTACTTTTGCTGGTACAGACCTCAAATTCGCAAGAAGGTTCCCGCTTCAATTATTCTTTTGAATTTTTTTCACTCGTCTGAAGACTCTTCGATTTCTTCGTCAAGGATGTTATTGCAAAGGTCTACGCACTCGTCGCAAATGGTCACAGACGGACCGCTAATGAGTTTCTTGACCGAGCTTTGCGATTGACCGCAAAAGCTGCATCCCAATTCACCCTCTTCTCGGGGTTTTTCTACATGATTTTCTAAAAGTGGCAAATTGAGCGGTGTGATGTTGCCCTCTGGATCTATTTTGAGTAAGTCACCCGCTTTCAATTCGAGTTCTTTACCCATCAATTTTGCTCTGCCTGCAACGGTTTTCCACCTATCGTCGCTGCTCATTTCCGCTGTGCTGAATATGAAAAGTTCGAGCGGTTCGTTTGTAGCCTTGAGCACCTCTGAGATGTATTTGCTCAAATCATCGAGCGCATCGGTATTTTTGTTAAACTTCTCGGTATCATCCTCGAATGCCCGCGCACCCTGCCATCCGTCTTTGCAGAATATCTGAAATTTGTTGGCTCTGCCTTCGGCCAGAAAAACTCTGACTGCGTATTCGCCTTCGTCAGAAGGAGCAATCGTGAGCGAGTGTTTTTCACCCGTCAGTTGAAAATCTTCCAGTTCAGCATTTGTGGTTATGTAGACTTCTATGTTGAATTCATCGTCTTCGAAATCTTTATATGAGCTGGCGATCCAGGATGCGAGGTCTTTTCCCACCAGTTTCAACTCCTGGTCGTCGGTGCCCTCATGGTCGAATTCCAGCACCGGGCACTCGCCATTTTTCAACTGACTGAGATCGAAGCAGTAGACATCACCGCCATAGCTGCTGCCAAACGGAAAAAGCGACCGCACTCCCAGGATAGGATGGTACGAAAAGAAATTCTCCAACTGCTGGATGAGGTCGTGCCAGCCTGCGCCTTTATCTGTAATGCAATGCATTCGCGCAAAATTGAATTGTCCACCGTCAAAAATGCGCAAGAATGCCTTGTAGCTTTCAGGCAACGTGACTGCAAGGTTTTGCTCTAACTGCTCTATATCCTCATCTGAAGCGCCGGGACCTACCAGGTTTGACCGGTCGGTCTTGATTCGCTGCAAAATTTCGTCGATTGGTGACGGTTTAGCCTTATTTGCCATTTTCATCTCCTGGCTTGGCAAGCACTTCATATAGGACTAGGACAATGTACCCGATGGTTTCAAGAAAATGCGATTGTGTACAAGTATTCCAGTTTTCTCGTGCGGCAATCGTCATAACTGGAATTTGTTGCGTACAGCGTCACGGCAGTATTCGTCCAGGACTTTGAATGTTGTACGAAATGCGGCTTCGTTGCTGTGATAAGGGTCTGCGACTTCCTTCTCTCCACCAATAAGACGAATCTTGTGCTTGTGCTGCTGCGGAGCAATTTTGCCAAGAGAAATCAGATTGGCTCTGTCCATTGCGAATATTATGTCGAATTTCTCGAAGTCTTCTTGCGTAATCTGGCGCGCTCTGTGGCTCGTCAAATCAATTCCATTTGCATTCGCGATCGCAATGGCACGCGCGTCTGCGGTATGCCCTGCATTCCAATTCATTGTTCCGCACGAATCTATTTTGCCGCTCAGTTTCTCGGTTTCGTAAATACGCTGCATGATACCGGCAGCCATTGGAGATCGACAAATGTTTCCCAAACAAACGAAAAGTATGTTCATATCAGTAAGTTGCTTTTGTTTCCTCAAGTGTTTCTGCTGGCGGCACATTCGATGTATCGATAGGAAATTCTTTGAGAGCAATGGTAAGCCGCTTGTATAGGCGCGGCAGCCATTCCGGTTGTTTTTTGAAATCAATATTCGGCTTTTGAACAAGCAAATTGCAGGGCGCGAAAATCAGCTTGATATTTTTCAAGCCGCAGTCATAAGCAAGTACATACATCTCTTCAATCGGCTTGTTTCCCATCGCCAGACATCCGCTCGACCAGCGGCTTCCGTGTATGAGAATGTCGCTGCCCAGCTTCTTTCTCTTCTCTGCAACTGCGTGCGCTCTATCTTCTTCATTCGGGTAATTAACATCGAGTGCCATATGTGCAATTACATTCGGCCGAAAACCGCAGAGGTTGTAGAAACCTTCGGGAACCTGCATGTCCCCTTCTTTTAGTTTCGGTCCAGCCTGACCGCTCTGGCCAATTATGTAATAGCTGAGTACAAGTTTTTGTTTGCCCGCTTCATCTCTGGCAAACAATAAAAGAACCTTTTCCTGTTTCAGCGCAACCCATGTCATCTGCTTCGGGGGATATGCGACGGACAGCGAGCGAAAAATGGGTCTCAGCTTCTTTCGCACTGAATCGCCGTAGAGCGTTATTATTTCGTCGCTTGATTTGAATGTTCTTCTGGCGCGCGGCTTAACGTATGGTTTTTGAGATTGACTATCGATCGCCGGCTTGGGGGCGGCGTTATTCGCTAGTGTTGCCGACGCGCAAATGAAAAGCACGAGGAAGGCGGCGCAGATGAGGCGGGGCGCCGGAAGTCCAAATCGCTGATGAGGAACAAAATCAGTCAAACAGTATCCAGTGAGAAGCTCAAACGAGCCTATTTTAGTGGTACTGCTCGTTTGTGTAAACGATTGGAATCGTCGCTCTGGGTCGCGTGTATGGCATCGTCGAAATTGACGGCATATTCTTGCAACTGTGCGTTACCATATCGTGACGGGATAGTAGACGACCAAGTAGACCTCTGACGTGATTATTCGAATATGGCGGATTGTTCAAAAAAAGCTCTTTTCTTTTTCCTGACTGTAACTCTGCTAGCCGGACAGCTGTCTTCTCGATGTTTGGCTGCTGCACCGGTACGCGAAGCGGCTCAGCAAAGTATGAGTTTCAATCGTGAAGGGCCGCTCCTTGAGCCAATGAAGGATGGTGCTTCATTTATCGAGACCATGGCCGAAAAGGTTGATCGTCTGAACGACTATTCGCTCTCTTTCGAAACTAGAATATTCAAAAAGAATTCCACCGTTATCGACTCTGGAAAGCTTTATTTCAAGAAGCCGAAGATGATGCGAGTGGAAGAGACCGGCGAGTTTAATAAGGGCTCTGTCGCTGTCATTCAAAGAGATGGCAAGGCGCGGGCCAAGGGCGGCGGCATTACTGGTCTTCTGGTTTTGACTCTCAAGCCGGACGACAAAATGCTTGATGCAGCCAATGGCGACAAGATGGAAGATTCAGATTTCGCATCGCTTGTGCGCATTTTGAAAGAGCGTTTGCACAACGGGCAGTCCGTGCGAATTTCCCAACAGCCTGTCATCACTGCAGGAGTTTCTGAGCCGGCTTATATTCTCGAATTGTTTCGAGCCGCTCAGCCCAAAACTTGCTTGAAACGTGTCTGGGTGAGCCCCGTCTCGTATTTGCCCATACGTTGGGATGACTACGACTACAAAGACCCATGCCTGAGCATCTGGAAGGATGTTAGAAGCAATCAGGGTTTGAGCGACGATTTATTCAAGCTATAAAAAAGGAAAGCCCCGGCGCTCTTGTAATTGGAGAGCTGACCGGGATGCTTTCACTTACTTGTATTCCCGACACCTTTGCGTTCAAACATTAAATGGTCGGGCCAAATTATTAAATGGCAAAACGCCACTGGATGACCGTTACCGGCTCTCAGGGAGACATTAGCCTGTAATTGCGCCGGTGCTGCCGAAACTTACCACCACGCATGCGATTGCGGCCTGTAAAACGCAGAACCAGCAGAGTCTGTATACGTTGATCTTCACTTTATTCACTCCCAACCGCTAAGAATTCGCGAAAGCTATCTCACTTTCTCCCATTTTATTCGAATTGGCAAGCGGTTGCCATACTATGCGTTGTCGCAGGTTCTTATTTGTGAATTAAGTGTCTTTGTCTGAACATCAAAGACCTTTCCGTCCAGTTTCTTCCCTATTCATGCGCTGTCTTGAAAGGACCTCTGGAGGCGGTGCTCTCTTGGAGGAGAACCGCGTCCATCATCAGTTTTTCAATCAATTTCTTCTCCTGCGGAACCGATGATGCCAGCATTTGTTTGAACGGCATGACCGCTTTCAAAGCTGAAGGTATCGAGAAATCCATGGCAAATGCCCGAATCGAATCATTCAACTGTTCGGTCTTGGCGTGACGATAGCCGATGCATCTGCAGTGGTGAGTGATTTCTTCAAAGTTGTCCGTCTTGGCGCGACTGAGAAGGACCATTCGACCGGGGTCGAGTGTGACCAGCTTTCCGCCCGACACGATACGAATACTCTTCGTGTTGGACTGGTGGAAATCGAAGATAGCAACATCGTTGCCGTTCTCCATAATGAAGGCGATTGCTCCTGCCGGTATGTGCACGTTGCCTTCATGCGTACCGACCACCATGTCTTTGGATGGGGCGAAGATAACGTTGCCCTTGTCCAGATTGAAGAAATTGTCTTTGGTGTTGTTGGCGACCTGGATGCCGGCGTTTTGCAAACGGCTGACTTCGCTGTCATTGATGCCAGCGAAGAGCGAGCTGAATGTCTTCTCGCCGTCAATGATTCCGCACATCTTGGAGCGTCTGACTTGTTTGATGAAGGCTGCTTCCTCATCCATTTCGTCGGACACATAGCCTCTCTTTGAAGGCGTAATGTCTGTAGGTGTTTTGCTCAAGACAAAGAAGTCGTTGACATTGCCGTTGTTTGGCAGGAATGGCAGAACTCCGCCGCCGGCGAGGAATTCGAAGAAAGCGAGGAGCGGGTTTGATCCACCATTGTTTGGAGGAGTCGGCGGTGGTGGCGGCGGAGGCACCGGCGTACGACCGTTAATCTCTATGCAGTCTGAAATGAGATTGTTCTTGCCCCTGATGTGAATTCTGCCGCCAGGCGGGGCGATGATCTCACCGGTCTTGTAATCGACATTGCCCAGGTGGATGCAGTCACCTGCGTGCACCGTGCCGCCTCTCGTGTCGAGATTGAGGTCTTGGCCGGGTCCTGTATTGAAAGCGACGATGCCGGTCGTGTCTGCTGGATTGGTCGCTTCAATCAGTCCGTTGTTGATCACAGTCAGCGGTCCGGAGCCTGGAGTAGCCAGACCTATGACGATAAGTCCGCCATTGTTTCCGCCGTTTGCTTGAATTACTTCACCGGTGTTGACGACCAATCCACCGTTATTGTTCAGGTGAATGGTGCCGCCGTTGTTGCCGCCATTCGCCGCTACGCCGCAATGGGTTCCATTGATAGAATCATCGCCGATTATAAATGGATTGGTAGAGGTTGTTGTGATGGTGATATTGCCACCATTTCCACCCGCACCCCCGGCTGCATCGATAGAGAGGTCATTGGCGTCGCAATCAGTGGCGCGCAAATTGGAACTGACGGTTGTGATATTGCCGCCGTTGCCTGTGCCATTGCCCAGTGTCTGTATGTAGCCGACTTCAATGTCGTTGCCGTTGCTGGTCAAATTGATGTTGCCGCCATTGGAATTGTTCGTTCCATTGGAAATGATG
>CAZBOX010000247.1:0-9360 GCA_964493595.1 uncultured Candidatus Obscuribacterales bacterium
TAGCTCCATGACTCGCTCCTTAAACCTTTACCGTGGCCATCTTGCGCATGATGAGCGCACCGATCAACATTAGAATCATTGCCCCACAAAGGAGCATTTGTCCGAGCTGAGACTGTATGAGCGGATTGAGATAACCCGGGCTGAGATACTGAAGAAGCGCAGCCATAGCGAATGGCAGGAGGCTGACCACCGTTGCGGTAAGCTTGCTTTGCGCAGTAAGGACTCCCACTTGACGCACCAGTTTCAATCTCTGTCTGAGCGTCGAATTGGTTTTTTCGAGCAACTCTGCCAGGCTCCCGCCAGTTTCAGCCTGGATGGTTGCCGCACGCCGAATCAGATCGAGCTCGAAGGAAGTAAACTTCTCGCAAGTATAGAGAAGCGACTGACTGAATGTTTGTCCCAGGTTCATTCTCTGCAGGACCTGGGCGAATTCACCGCCGACGGGCGCCGGCAGCTCTTCTGCAACTGTTTTTACCGCCTGCGGAACACTGTGTCCGGTGCGCAGAACCGAGACCATCAAATCGATAGCTTCCGGCAATTGACTGATGAACTTAGTGCGAATCTGAGCACGTTTCACTTTCAAATAAACAATCGGCAAGCTGGCCAGTATGCATCCGATCACGGCAGCAATAGTGACGTTGAGACCTAGTGTCGATGCAATCGCAAGCGGCACTAGAAAAAGAAAAGCCATGATGGTGAGAAAGAATCGGACCGATTGCTTGGCGCCGCCTTGCTCGATGGCGAGCGACATTGCACGATGCGCCTTATCTACTGCTGTCGGACCGGCTTGCTCGGATTGCGGGACAAAGTTGACGCTGACGATATTCAGCTCGTTTTCCTTTTCTACAAAAGGAGCTAATCTCTGAGCCAGTTGCAAGCGCTGGCGACGATTTCGCAGATGCTTCGCCATCAATGTCCCGGCGACGAGTGTAATAGCGAATGCTGCTGCTAGAGAAGTCTCCAACTCATTCATTCGAAAGCCCTCTTGAAGAATGGAGGTTCTCTTCCTGACCTTCGAGGCCTGTCGAGGTTTGCAATGGTGTTTCTAAGAACAGATCACTGCTCAAATGCAGGCCCGCTTCTTTGAGTTTTGTCTCGCAACCCGGTCTTATGCCGCAGGCGACGTGCATGCCCTGTACTTTTCCGTCTGCACTCGTGCCCGTTTGTCGGTACTCGAAAATGTCCTGCAAGCTGACGACGTCTTCCTGCACGCCTGTCACTTCCGTGATGCTGACTATGCGTCGGGTTCCGTCGGACAGTCGTTTGATTTGAATGATTAGATCGAAGGCAGAGCCCATCTGTTCTCTGATACTGCGTTGAGAAAGATCCACTCCGCCCAGAAGTACGAGAGTTTCGAGGCGGCTGAGAGCATCCCGGGAGGAATTGGCGTGGACTGTAGTGAGAGAGCCCTCGTGGCCTGTATTCATCGCTTGCAACATGTCCAGCGCTTCCGCACCGCGCACCTCACCGACAACGATACGGTCGGGTCTCATACGCAGAGCATTTTTGACCAACTCGCGCTGGCTGACTGCTCCTTGTCCTTCAATATTGGAGGGGCGTGATTCAAGCCTTACCACATGCCTTTGTTGCAATCTCAGCTCGGCCGTGTCTTCGATCGTGACGATGCGCTCTCGCTCGGAAATATAACTCGAAAGCACGCCCAGCAGCGTTGTCTTACCGGCCGAGGTGCCACCGGATATGAGAATATTCAAGCGCCCCCGCACGGCATTCTCCAAGAATTCAGCCATTTGCGGGCTCAGTGTTCCTTTCGCTATCAAGTCGTTGAGGTCAAAAGGATTTGGTCGAAAACGGCGAATTGAGAGAATCGGACCTTCTATTGAAAGAGGAGGAATGATTGCATTTACCCGCGAGCCGTCAGGCAAACGCGCGTCGACAATTGGTGAAGACTCGTCCACTCGTCTGCCGACTCGCGAAACGATTCGGTTGATTACATGCAGGAGGTGGTTGTCGTCTTGAAACCTTACTTCTGTTTCTGTGAGCTGCCCGTTGCGATCAATCCAGACACTATTGGCGCCATTGACCAGAATATCGTTAATTTCTCCGTCGGCCAGAAGGGGCTCGAGCGGTCCCAATCCGAGTGTTTCGTAAAGTACGTCCTGAGCTATGTGCTGGCGCTCTTGTGTGGAGAGTGGCAATCTCTCCTCATTGATGAGCATGTGCACTGTTCGCTCAATTGCCGTCTCTAACTCAGCATTGCCATCCAATTTCATCAGAGCGTTCAGGTCTAAACTCTCAACAAGCCTGGTATGAATGCGGGTCTTTAGATGCTGATAAGCTGCCTGCCCGCTTTCTGCGGTGTTGCTGTTTCCACCTTTGTTATTGATGGTAGTGAGTTGTTTGCTCAATGAGAGTTCGCGGCGCGCCGCAGATTTATTGTCATTGCTGACGGTGGGCATGCCGGCAGGAGGCAGCTGTGGCAGCGGTGCTGCTGTTGTTGCTGCCGGCTCGTCTGCAAAGAGAATGTCTCGTAAGCGGGCCATTTTTACTTCTCCTCAGAGTTTTGACTGTCGGCTGCCTGTCTTATTCTTTTCAGCAATTCGAGGCTGAGAGCGCTGATTGCCTTGGTGTAAGGATCTTTGGGATTGGCGAAACTCAACGCCACTCCCTCTATCTGTGATGTCTCAATTGCTTTGAATGCATTCGGTATCTTGAAAAGCGAATGACGTTCAAATGAGCTGGATAGCTGTGTTTCCAGCAGCTTTGCCTTGCTGCCCAGGCGATTGGCCGCCAGAATCACTTTTTCTTCCGGATATTCCAGGTCTTTGAAAACATCCAGCCAGCGCCTGGCACTCGCTATTGATGCGACATTCGGCTCGACGACAAGAACAATGAGCTGACACTGATCGAGGAGCATGACCAGGGATTTGTCGAGGCGGCGCGGCAGATCTACTACGGTTATCGAGGAGCTTTGCGCAATTTTGGGCAAACAGGCGCTCAATTCGTCTCTGTCCTGCCGGGTGGCGGCACTGCCGTCTACAGGTGGGCTGATCAAGCGCAAATTGTGCGTTGCATCCACATGAATTTTGCAAGCCTCAATAGTCTGAGACTCCAGGTTGGCGGAGCGTGAAAGCAGATCACAAAGCGTGTTTTCCGGTCTGCAATTGAGATAGAGAGCTGCGTCAGGTTGCTGCAGGTTTGCATCCAGCAAGCAGATAGGCGATTCCTGCTTGAGCGATCTGGACAAATCAGCTGCTAAATTGACAGCGAGAGTCGTGGCTCCAACGCCGCCCTTGCTGCCCAAAATGCCCACCAGTGCTCCTGTAGCAAGTTGTTCGTTGAATCTGGATTTTTTGTGATTCAGGGGAGCCAGCAAATTCATGATTCAGATACCTCCTCCTTGCACTGCTCGAGGTGAGAGCGCTGGAGCCATGACGAGTCCGCGTGGAAGAGCGCTGAGTCCGCTCGAGGTGAAATTGCGGGGAGAAAAGACCGTGCCAATTCTGGAAGCTTGGATGACGGCTGAACCGACTTGCGGAATTGCCGCCGTTCTTGTACCGACCGATGCATTGGCCATTGGTCGTGATTGCCCAATTTCCATCTGCAGTTTGATACTGCTGTCGTCCGGGTCCAATGTCACCTTTGAGAGCTTCATGCGAGCAAAGCCAAGGACGCGATTCTTTCCATTGACGAGCGGATCTGCGTCCAGAACCGGCAGAATATAGAAGCGCCCGGGAGCTGCGCTAAGAAGTTTATTCAGTCGCGCCGCTATTTGCTGAGCGCGCGTTGTGAAGGTTTGAGCATCGGTATCAAGAGCGCTTATGCGGCTATCTCTTTCGACTGCAGCAGACAAAATGTATGGGCTGTCTGCGCTGAATGCCGCTAGGTTCTCATAGAACTGGCTGACAGCCAGGCTTCCGGCGGCGTCGCCATAATACTCTGAGCTGCCGGAGCGGGAGAGATTGACAAAACAACCGCTGATTTCATTGGTGGATGAGACTTGGTTGCCGCGACGAGATCCGGCGATTTTGATGTTGTAGAGCAAATTTGTCTGCCCCGGCTGAGCGGCTGTCTGCCACTGTTTGCCGCTCAATGCAACAGGAAAGCAGCCACATGTGCGGGGGTTGGCAAAATTGGATCGAACCGGTCCGGCATTGTCCGCATGAGCGCCACCAATTCTGGTGGCGGGCTGAAGACATACTTCTGCAACACGATAAGGGCTGGCTTGATCGATGCCTTGCGGGCTCGACTGACCGAAAAGGCTGCCGAAGCCATAGATGAGAGGCAAAAATTTGAGCTTGATAGAGTCCAGTCCGTCGCGTCTGGCCTTGAGTGAGACAAGGAGATCTCCGGCGTTATCGGGATCGAGGCTGTTGACGGAAAGGTCGGTGGGGTCGAAAATCACCGGTGTTTGAACGACACTGCCGTCATCGGAAGGACCGGCTGGAGCTTGAAACCATGCGGTTCCGGATGCACCGTTCGGTTGCGCCAGAGCTTGCTGAATATTGTTGGCTGTTTGCCCGGCTTTCAATTCTCCGTCATCGTTGAAAGCCCCGCAGAGTGCATGCAAACCTGCAGATTGTGCGGCATTCTGGAGGATGGAGGCACAGTATGCAGTACGCATTACGTCCACTGAAACAGCCAGCATAGCGAAAGTCACAGCCAGGCAGAAGATAACCAGAGGCATTGTCGCTCCCCTTCGGGTGCGGCGTTTTATAGATGGCTTGTCTGGTTTATCCTGGGCGTTTCTCATTTTGCGGCTGTATTCGCGCTGTCACCAACACTTACCGATTCTTTCTTGTTTCCGGAGAATACTTCCACAACCCAGCCTAAAGCGGGCGGCAATGCTGGCTGTGCTGGCGCTGGAGTGAACGCAGATGGTGGTGGTATCAATTGCGGAAAGTTAGGAATTTGAATAGGTTGTGGCCGTATCGGCAATGGGCGGTCTTTTTCAAAGGCTTTGGCAGGCAACAAGTCATCTTCACTGATGCCCGGTATGTTCATCACCGTGGTGCTCAGGCGGCTGCGCATCACAAGTTTCAACTTGCCTGACTCTTGAGCTGCTGAAATCGCCTGGCATTGCTCTGGAGTCGCTGCCAGCGTGACGTTCGCTTGTTGACTGCGCAAGCTTCTGCTTTCGAGCGCTTCTTTGGAGCCGGCTAGAAGAACGCGGACGTTCTGAGCGATAGTTTTGGTGTAGTGTTTCCCGTCTTTTACTATGGTGACCACTACGTCCACAAGGTCGTCAGTTGCTATCGTCCTGTCCACAGCAGCGTCGTCATCCAGCTTTAAGCTGATCGCTCTTTCATGCGTTTCTAGATTGGCAGAGAGAAATTGATTTCGTGCAAACAAATAGTTTTTGCAAATAGGTTCTCCCCGGGGGATGAAACATTTTGCAATTGAGCCGACAACTTGCTCGTTACTGGCTAGCATGCTCTCGTTGTGATAGCGCAGCGGTATCTGCACGTAATGCAAGCTAGAAAAGCTCAGGCGTGTTCCTGGGGCAATATCTGTTGCCGCACCAACTACAGTGGCAAGTTCGGTTTTGGCTTTGGGTGCCGAGGACCTGAACAAACCGGCTACTATAAAGAGAACCATGGCGACGATCATGACGGTCGGCAACCAGCTATTCTTCGGACGTTGCGCTGAAACAGCTGTGGAACGCTCCTTAAGTATAGATGCGATGTCTGGAGTAACTGTCGGCGGCATGGCTCTAATTCCTCAATTCTGAATCAAAAAACTTCTTGGGAGGCAGCTGCCTGCTCGGTCAGAAGCTGGTTGGCAAAGCTGATTGGGCTTCCGTCATTGCCTGTATAAACATCGAAGCTGTTGCCGAATTCCGACGGAGAACTGGCGCTCGACAGGAACGAAAATGGGTATTTAATGCGCACATTGATCACCCCTTGCGGCAATGCCGAGGAGGGATCGTCCCAGGGAAGAATCTCTACAGTCGAGCCGGGAGGCAAGTCTCCTGATTCCCCGTTGGCTCCGGTTAGCAAATGCCCTGCAGCCATGGCTCTGTAAATAGGAGAGTCGATATTTATTGCTTGACCGCTTATAGCAAAGCCGCGCACATAATCTCGATTAGCGTTGTCGTCGAGGTTGGGATATCGACTGGCGACGCGTGCACCTTCTTGAGCCGCCATTACGACAATTTGCTTTGTCAAAAAGAGCTTACCGAAATAAATTATGGCTACAACAAAAAGGAGCAAGCAAGGTATGCAGAGCGCGAACTCCACCATTGCTTGTCCTTTTCTATTGCGACTTCTTTTTGACTTCATCATCGCCTCAGCAGGTATGCGGGGACGCTTTGGTGCGTCCGCCGCATTCTTTTTGCTGTTCTAGTTGAGAACCCACGGTGTGGCGTTCGCATTGATCGTGCGGCCCGGATCTGAGGCTTTTGCTCCACCATAATTGATGGCGTTTTGCACGGCTGTAACCATGTCGCCGCAAATATGTCCGAGCGAACCGAGTGCCACCATGCACAGTGCTGCGACACAGCCCAAACCAAGGGCGTATTCGACCATGCTCTGACCGGCAGACTTTCTTCTATTTCTAGTCTTCATTTGTTTCCCCTCTATTTCTAACTGCTACTACCAAAAACAAGCACAAAGCAGCCCGATGCATTTGCCAAGAGTTGCATCAAGCGGAATATTTGTTGCGACCAATTCGCAACTATTTTGCGAAGAAATTTACTAGGCTCTAATGAAATCGTCAATTAACGCCAGCTAATCAGGCTGCCAAAAAGAACGAAAGAATATATACGGCGTCCGGCTGTCGAATGGAAAGCAGGACTGGTAGACAGTTAGCGAGATTGGGGAATTATTTCAAATGACCCAAAAGAAATATCTCGATTCAGTAACGGATTTTCAAATGGTGAAAAAGTGGTGACAATTTTCGCAATAAGGTTGCTCGTTTTGAGAATAAGCCTCGCCCTTTGCATATCAATACTTACTTGAGAATTTGGATTGAGCGCTTGTAGCCTGCTTCTGGGTTTATGTACCTTCAGGTCCAAACTGTTGTTACTCGCAAGACTGCGACTGCAACAAAATTGAAATAAGCGGCGGTTAATGTAGAGCCAAGAAGCACCCAACCGCGCTGGGTGTTCGATATTACAAACCGAGCAGGGTAACGGCGATGGCAAACTTCACCGCGACGCAGAAACGCGAGCATGCAGTCCTTAACAAGATTCAAAATGAACTCTCGTTCTTGTCGGATCGTCAAACAATGGCGGTTTCCTGTCCGGTAAATTCCACTGTCCCCCTTGCATTCCATTTAGATGCTTTCGAACTAATCGATGGAAACATCGACTTCGCTCCCGGAGGACAGCAGCTATCAGACGGTACAGACCGTACTGCATGTATGAATTCGCAAGCCCCTGCGGTTGATCATGATTCTGTAAATGCTGGTCCAGACAGTCTGGAATGGTTCAGCCGATTGATTCAAAACGCAGCAGCCCGCGCGTCATAGACCACCCAACAAGACCACTTGTTGCATAGTACGCGCAAGAGAGTGAACTGATTGCTAGCCGGAAAAGGCTCAATGCCTCCATTTCCGCGCTCACATTCTTCGAGGAAGTCTATTTTATGCCTCCACTGGATAATCAACCGGGCAAACAGCCTTCGCAAGGACCAGAATTTGGTTACGAACCGCCCTCTCTCTATGTCTTTACTGGAGACGGGCAGACCGGCACAGCTCCGGACCTGTATAGATTTAACGGCGACGCTCAGCAAGCCAAGAGCGGACCGCAAATTTTTCTCGGTCCTGAATCAAGAGATTGGGGCCCGCGGATTGGTCCATCAGAACGCCGAATTGATCAGATGCCAGAGGGACCCGAGAAGCAAAGGGCTCTTGCGCGCGAGACAAATGTTCTTTTCAATGTGCCCCTTGCACTTAAGGCTTATCGCGATGATATAAAGGCAGCCGATGCCATTGATCAAAAGGATGTTGCTCGTCGCAACACAGACAACGTTAACCTTTTAAGGCAGAGCGACGCTCAGATCGCACAGGCTAAAGCGGCTAACGCTTCGCCGGAGCAGATGAATGCGCTTATGCAGAAGCAGCAAGAACTGCAAAACAATCAAAAGCTTATTGTCAACGACTATTTTGCTCCGGCGACGACTCGCATCAATGCCGGCTTGGCGCTGATCACGACCGGTCAGGATATGCTTGTTGATTACGGTCAGAAATTGATAGACGAAGGCTTGAAGCTGCGCCCGGAACTGCGCGATAACCGGGATTTTCAGAAAAACCTAGAAGCTGCACGACGCGAATGCGCAAAGAATCGTGAGGCTGCCTTCTCCGGTGATATGAAAGATCCATTCCAGTTCTCCGGCGACGGCACTGTGCCCGGTGGAATTCCTCAAAAGAGACCGGGAGTTCCCGGCCAGCCAGGCAGAACTCCCGACGGACGAGCTCTGCCAGACGGCAATCCGGGCTTCACTCCGATTCCCGGCTATGATGCTCCGCCCAATAATCCGAAGCCGTTTCCGCAATTCCAAAGAGGCGGTGAAACTCCGGACAATGCCCGGAAGGACAAGCCAAATCCGGTTCAGCCCGTAGAAAATTTCACCCCACCCAATCAATCAGAGAAGCCTAAAGGCGTAGATAAGAGCCTTTGGGATAAAGCTTCTGATGGACAGAAGTTAGTGGCCGCTGCTCTGGCGGCATATCTCGGATTCAAGCTCGTCCAGCGTGGCAATCGAATTGCCGCTGAGCGCTCTCGCGATGCGGGCAATGAAGCCCTGGGTAAAAACCCCGAGAACGCTGCCAAACTCAAGGAAGCTATAGAGCGTGCCGGTCAAGATGTGGCGCGGGATAATGTCGTCAAGGCGGAACTCGTCAAAGAAGGCGAACACGCTGGCAAGTATGAAGTCACCGATCGCAACGGCAAGAAGACATACGTTTCGGAAGCGGAATTCAAAGAGAAATTTACCGAAACTGGCAAGCCGGGAGAGTTTAAGGGTGTTTACTCCGAAAAAGCTAAGGTTGTTCAGCTGCCTGAACTCGGCGAGTTGGGTCAAGAACTCGGTCTTGGTAAACAGGCTGACCGTAAGATGTGGGCTGTCGTTGAAAATGGTGAAGTAAAGCTTCTCACCGATAAAGAGTTCAAGCAAGGCTGGAGGCAGCCTACTGACGCTGATAAGGCTTCATGGGAGAAGGAAGCTGAGAGTAAGCTGACTCCTGAAGAGAAGGCAGCCAAGGAGAAAGCAGCAGCCGAGAAACTGGCAGCAGAGCAGAAGGCAGCTGAAGAGAAAGCAGCAGCCGAGAAACTGGCAGCAGAGCAGAAAGCAGCTGAAGAGAAAGCAGCAGCCGAGAAACTGGCAGCAGAGCAGAAGGCGGCTGAAGAGAAAGCAGCAGCCGAGAAACTGGCAGCAGAGCAGAAGGCAGCTGAAGAGAAAG
>CAZBOX010000248.1:0-9355 GCA_964493595.1 uncultured Candidatus Obscuribacterales bacterium
CTGGAACGATTAAACCGCGCTCGGTGGCTACCGCGATACCGATGTTGAAATAGTGTTTGAAGACGATTTCGCCGTTCTTTTCATCGAGACTGGCGTTGAATTGCGGGTACTTTTTCAAGCCGCTCACTACTGCTTTCAATGTCAACACAGTCAGAGTGAGACGTCCGCCCTGCTCGTTTACTTTCGGGTCGTGCTTGACTCTCAAAGGTTCGAATGAAGTAACATCGGCTTCGTCGAAGTGAGTTACATGCGGAATTCTGGTCCAGGAAATGGTCATGTTTTCCGCAATCTTGCGCCTGATTGATTTGAGCGGAACTCTCTCGACTGCACCGTATTTTGTGAAGTCGGGCAAATCTGCTGCCGGTAGTCCGCCACCGCCGCCGACATCAAGCGGTTTTCTTTCTCCGCTGCTGTCGCCGTATTTGTCCTTCAAAGAGCACGGCGGGACGCCGGTCGCCTTCGCTGGTGCAGAAGATGTTTGAGCTGAGGTTGAAGAACTTTGTGCAGTTGTTGTTTGATGTCCGCTCTGGAAATGACCTTCCAGTTTGCCTGCGGCATAGCTGCGGACATCTTCGTTCAAAACACGTCCCGCCGGACCAGAGCCTGGCACTTGAGTTAGGTCGATTCCCAATTCTCTAGCCAGTCTGCGAACAGCAGGTGCGGCAGGAACTTTGCCATTGCCGATGGTTATGCCGCCATTCGAGCGCGCTTGAGGTGCTGACGAAACTCCAGCTCCGACTGCTTGTTTTTGCTCAACCTTCGTTTCTGTCTTGGCTTCGGCTTTTGCCGGAGCTGCCGCGCCACCGGTAGAGAAGGACATCATCACTTGACCGGTCTTTACAGTTTCTCCGGCTTTGACATTGACCTTCTCGACGACGCCTGCCACCGGGCATGGTATCTCGACCACGGCCTTGTCTGTTTCGACTTCTAAGATAGGTTGGTCTTCTTTGACCGTTTCGCCTTCTTTCACTTTGACGGCGATTACTTCCGCTTCGTGAATACCTTCTCCAAGGTCCGGTAGTTTGAACTCAACTGACATTAGCTTTGTCCTTTTCTGGTTGATTGTCCGAAAAACTGATGGTGAACCAATTTATTTCGAGTTGTCCTAGATAAAGCAGAAAGGGCGCATTGAATGCGCCCCTGATATTCAATGCTAGAAACTCAATGTTGCTCTTGCGGCGCTCAGCACTTTGTCAGAATCCGGCAAGAATGCTTGTTCCTTCGAGAAGTAAGGAATGGGTACATCGTAGCCGGTGACGCGGACTACCGGAGCTTCGAGATACATGAGCACTTTCTCGTTGATTCTGGCGATCACTTCTGCAGCCAGACCGCAAGTGCGCGGACCTTCGTGGATGACGACCGCGCGTCCTGTCTTCTTGACCGACTCGACGATGGTTTCGGTGTCGAGCGGGCAGATGGAAAGGAGGTCGATGATTTCAGGTTTGACGCCGTCATCTTCTTCCAGGGTCTCAGCCGCTTCGAGTGTTGCTCGCATGCTGGCGCCGTAAGAAATGAGCGTAATGTCTTTGCCCTGTTTGACCACTTGCGCCTTGCCGATTGGCAGAGTCTCCATGGTTTCCGGAACGTCTTCGCGGAACAGGCGATAGCATGCTTTGGGTTCGTAGTAGATGACCGGATCCGGATCTTGAATGGCGCTGTGCAGGAGAGCACGAGCGTTTCTTGGACCAGATGGAATAACAACTTTCAAACCGGGGGTATGGGCATAGATAGCTTCGCGGCTCTCAGAGTGGTGTTCGAGAGCGCGGATGCCGCCGCCGTAAGGTGCGCGCATCACCATCGGCACCGTCAGTCTGCCGCGCGTGCGGTTTCTGAAACGGGCAGCATGGCTTTCCAGCTGGTGATAGTTGTAATAGTCGAATCCCGAGAACTGAATTTCGCAGACCGGCTTCATTCCGTAGATCGCCATGCCGATTGCGGTTCCGATGATGCCCGATTCGGCAAGCGGGGTATCGATTACACGGTCGCCTCCGAATTTGGCGTAGAGACCTTCAGTGATACGAAATACGCCTTCATCCGGTCCGACGTCTTCGCCCATAACAATCACTTTGGGGTCTTTGGTCATGGCTTCAAGAAGCGCGAGATTAATCGCCTTTGCCATATTCATCTCAACCATTTTGAATTTCTCCTAAATTAAACTGCTGGGAAAAGCTTGCTAGGTGCTCTCTGAGCGCCCTCGGAGTTATTTGTGAGAACTCGCTGTTGCCTTTGTGCTTTTCTTCTGGGGATTGGACCAATCTTTTCCTTTGGATTTGAAATGGTCGCGCAGTTCGTCTTTCTGCTCTTGCAGGTAAGGCGGAATATCTTCGAATAGGTGGTCGAACATTGCCAGCGGATTGAGCAACTCTTCGGATTTGAACATTTGCTCGGCATTCGCGACAGCAGCCTTGATTTGCGCGTCGATTTCCTCTTCCAGAGCGGCGAGCTGTTTTTCGTTCATGACGCCTTTTTGTTGGAGGTATTTTGCAAAACGCGGCAGTGAGTCGCGCAATACCCACTCCTTAGTTTCTTCTTCGTTGCGGTAACGCTTCGGATCGTCAGCAGTGGTGTGCGGCGTCACGCGGTAGGTGAGGCACTCGATAAGAGTCGGTCCTTCACCGCGGCGGGCGCGTTCGACGGCTTCTTTAGAGGCTTGATAAACAGCAAGCACGTCGTTGCCGTCTACTTTGATGCCCGGGATGCCATAAGCAACAGCACGCTGCGCGATGGTTTCGTTGCGCATTTGCTTGGAAAGAGGGACCGAAATCGCATATTGATTGTTCAAGCACATGAACACAACCGGTGCATTGAATACGGCTGCGAAGTTGAGAGCTTCGTGGCAATCGCCTTCAGACGATGCGCCATCGCCGAAGTAGGTCATTACAACTTTCTTCTCTTTCTTCTTGCCGGCTTCGGCTCTTTCTTCGATATTCATTGCCATGCCAATGCCGGCTGCGTGCAGCAACTGGGTGGCGATAGGAACGCAAACCGGCAGATCATTGACGCCTTCGGGCGGGCTGGCGCCTTCTTCAAAGCCATTCCAGTAAAGAAGGATGTGCTCCAGCGGCCAACCGCGGTAGAGCAACCCGGCCAGCTCGCGGTACGCCGGCACATGCCAGTCGTCCTTGTTGATATTGAAAATGGAGCCCATCGAGATGGCTTCATGCCCGGAAGACTGCGGGAATGTTCCGCAACGACCCTGGCGCTGCATGAGGAGCATCCGCTCATCGGTGCGGCGAGCGAGCAGCATGTATCGATACATCTCGATCAGACCCTTCGGGTCGATCTTAGGCTCAAGTTCCTTGTCGAGTTCACCATGCTCGTTGAGAATGGACAGATACTCAATTGTGGGAAGTTCGATTGGTTTTCTGGGCATGGTCTTTCTACCGCGTCCTTGTGCTCTTACGGGTTACTATAAGTTTCGGTGAACCTTGAAGTCGTTTAATACCGGCTTCTCTAGCAAGAAAACTGCTAGAATTCCGCCTGCTTGACGATCCTCACCTAGACATCCAGCCTAAGGCCTAGAAGTATGTCATATAGAGGACCGCCGCCGCAATAAAAAGGCGGGTGAAGAAAAGGCTAAGAACGCTGTTTCTGAGCGGAAACTTGAACGAAAGATAAAGGCGCAATCGTGACTACCACCGACAGTTCTCCAATCAAACAACCCAAGCCGGAATGGCTCAAGGTGCGGCTTCCCACGGGCGCTGGATACAAAAACGTCAAAAGCCTGATCGAAGAGCACGATCTGCATACTGTTTGCGAATCAGCAGCCTGCCCTAATCGCGGGGAGTGCTGGTCGAACTCGACTGCTACTTTCATGATCCTCGGCAATATCTGTACTCGCAGCTGCGGCTTCTGTAATGTCATCACCGGCAAACCGACCGAGCTAGATCTGGACGAGCCCCGTCGTGTCGCGCAAGCTGTGAGCAAGCTAAATCTCAAATACGCCGTCATTACCTCGGTTAATCGTGATGAGCTCAAGGACGGCGGCGCCTCCGTCTGGGCCGAGACCATTCGCGAGTGCCGCGCTGCCAGCCCGGACACCAAGATCGAAGTACTTATTCCTGACTTCTGCGGAAATTGGGACGCTTTGCAGACCGTTCTGGACGCCCGCCCTGATGTTCTCAACCACAACATCGAGACCGTGCCGCGCCTCTATCTTCAGGTTCGACCGCAAGGTAAGTTCGAGCGCAGCTTGGAACTCCTGAGACGCGCTAAAGATTTTGGATTGACGACTAAGTCCGGACTGATGATGGGCTTGGGAGAAACAGACGAAGAAGTAATCGAAGTTTTGAAAGAGTGGCGCAAAGTCGATTGCGATCTGGTCACCCTCGGTCAGTACATGCAACCGACATTGAATCATTTGGCAGTCGACAGATGGGTACATCCCGATATCTTTAAACGCATGCACGACATCGGCATGGAGATGGGCTTCGTCAATGTCTTCTCCGGTCCGCTTGTGCGCTCCAGCTACCATGCCGAAGAACAGTCGGCCCTCATCGTGTAGGCCTTTGGTTTCCGGGGGTCTTACTTCGCCTTTGGTTTTACGTCAGGAAGGCCAAATTCTTCTGGACTGATTGGGACACCATCATCCAGAGGCGTTCCATCCAGTTTGAATTCGCCGTGGTTTTTCGGTGTGAATTCGAAGAACGGACTTTGCTGCCATCCGAATTCGCCGTCAGTGCGCAGCCGGGTTGAACCATCCTGCCCAAAGGCGGGTGGTAGACCTTTGCGATCTGGTTTGTTGAGAGGCATGTCAAACCCATGCAATTTGTTGCACTTGCCATTGAGGAAATCTTGCACAGATTTTCCATTGCAGTGAGGGTCTGAGCTGTCTAGTCTGGCAGGAATCAGCCATCCCTTTGTCGGCGCTCCATTCTCTACTTTCTGCAGTTGAGACAAGTCCAGGAATGCCGGCTTGGATTTTGCTATTTCATCGGCTGAGACTGATGCCGGAAATGCCAGAAAAATGCCGATCGCCAGAAGAACCGTTAGTTTCTGCATCGATATTCACCACAAGCTCGAGCCTTCTTAGATTATTCCCGCAGGCGGTGATTGGATACGGGGAAATCCCTGACATTTAATCTTTCTTTTGCGCGTGTCGCCAATGGCCATGTTCTCTACAGGTAAGCCGAAGCACTAAATATGGTGCTGTCTGTATTTCTCTACTCGCTCTACGTCCCAACGGCTAAAGGGAGATCTTCTGAGTGTCAGGAGTTTGTCTACATGACGTTGAATGTCCTGCCGTAAGTCACTGACGATTGTCAGAGCAAGAAGACGATCTTCGGCCTTGTCGGGCGTATATTCAAGCTTGAACGGCTTGCCTACGCAGATCAAAAGCTTGATCGGCAGAGGTAAAGCATTGAGCGGAAATGGAAGCAGCGGGTAGAAGGGCGTAACAGGCCAGTATGGTGCTCCCATCAAGTCGGCCACCGGCTTCAAGTTGGCCAGAAGCGGATAAATTTCGTCTCCGCCGATTGTCACAACCGGCACTAGGGTCGAGCCTGTTTCTATGGCTGCCTTGACGAATCCAGGATGAAAGTCGACCAGTTGGTAGCGATCTTTGAATAGTTTTCCAGTACCCTTTTCCGCTTCAGGGTAGAAAAAAACAATCTCTTCGTTGCGGAGCAATTCTACGGAAGTTTCATAATCCGCAGGCACTCCGCCAAAACCTCTTATCGTATCGCCCAGTACAGGCGCTTTTCTAATGAATTCGTTGACCAGAAAGCGAATTCTGCGAGGGTTGGGCAGATGATTAATCACCCCGTCGTAGAGCATCATTCCATCTACCGGCAAAACGCCGGAGTGATTTCCGAAAAGAATTGCCCGTCCCTCAGCCGGTATGTTTTCCAGACCGAGCAAAGTCACACCGAACCATTTTTCATAGAAGAAACGAAAAATGACTTCGCTATTCCTGCACCTTTCCAGGTCGAATCCGTACTTATCCTCTTTGCCTTCGTACCGCTCGAAGAATTTAGCGCGAGAGTCTTGATTTGGCTTTGATTGCAGTTTTTTTGCCTGGCTGAGTTCTTCTGTCATGTCGGCTCAATAAAACTTACCTGGGACTCCTATGGATGGATTTATCCCTGCTTTAGTTCCTGGGCTTGTCGAAAATTTACCGAAACTGCCCGAAGCCGTTCTAGTTCGTTACGCTGGTAACGGCCAGTACGCCGTCAAACGCATCCTGTACGACTACACCCAAGGTGAATTCGCGACCGGTAATTTGGCTCGGCGATGAGACCGTGGCTACCCAGCGCCCATTGCCGCCTTCAAGCTTTTGCACAGTCCATCTCGTAGGATTGCCACCAATTCCGGTGCCACAGGCCTTCGCTGAGGCTTCTTTTGCGGCCCAAATTCTAGTCAGGATGAGGTTACGCTGCTCGGCGCTTACATTATTCAGAAAATGCTTTTCCCGATCGTTGAGGATAAGGCGTTCGATACCCTCTTCGCGTGCCGAGTAAGGCTCATAATCAATGCCCACGCCGTGAGCTGGTGCATTGCCTGCGACAAGGCGAGCAAGCGCGACCGCATAACCGTCTTTGTGAGTTATTGAAATCTGAGTGGAGATGCCGCGCATTTGCAGATAGTGAGACTGCACGCAGGGAGCGCCATTCTGAGAGGGCAGGACACTGATTTCCAGAGGGGGGAGATTGGCGCCGTACGTTTTTTGATAGAGCCTGCGCATGGCGTCTTTGACAGCGATTCTACCGAGGAGCCATTCGCGCTTTCGCTCGCGGCGAGTAATGGAATCGCTCATGTATTGTTGCTCGACCCCGGTAAGGAAATAGTCGGAAAGCCAGGTGGCCACAGTCTCATCATCCGGGATCTGGCTGGATTTGAGGACTGCCACGCTCACATCCGGGCCCATCTCTGCCGGTATGGCGAGATTGTCTATGGATGCGGCAACAAGATTTTCAGCCGGTTGTCTGACAAAGTCTTTGAGCGTGTCTGACAGGGCTATTCGACGGCTTGAAATAGATTCGAATTCGGCTATCAATTGCCCGTCCAGCGTCGATATCTCGACATCGGCTTCGGTACCTCTATCACTGATAGAGCGCAGCCTTGCAAAAACTCTCACGTCTGCTTGAACAGCTCCAAGCGGTTTGTAGAGAGTCAAAGACTGAACGTGGAACGGCAAAAGAGCAGTGCAATTTTCACCGTGTTCGTATAGATGAAAGAGAACCAGTTGCGTCGAATTGTCCAGAAGAAGCGGGTCGGCAATAAAAGGTGGGTTCATGCGTGTTGCGTAGGGTGTGGTTTGACCAAACCAATCTTCGGCTACCCTGGCAGATACGATACCGGTAATCTCGCGCTTTCCGACTGACTCTATGTGTCTTACAGACTGCATGCGCGGTCCGTGAAACATATTTCCTTCAGCATAGAGGCGTTCGTCCGCAATAGAGGGTGCACGCCCGTCAGCCGGCGCTGCGTTTTTGGAGAGACCATGAGGGCGCTCCTTGCCGAGCACGATTTTTGCGGTCATGTCAGCTGTGTCGAGGCGATGCTGCCCACTGTAATGCTCTCCGCCGCCGGACAGACTGATCCACTCATCCTGACGAACCATTTTCAAGCCCGCGGTCGTACCTCGAGCTTCCCGCTTGGCGAAAAGCAGAAGCCATACTCCTTCTTGCCCGACCCGGATGCGTCGCATGGCGCGAATGTTCTCTACCGCAGTGACGATCTGTCCACCGCCGACCAGCGAGGCTGCCTCGCACATCATCTCAATAGCTACTGTGAGCGGCAAAAGATGCACGCGTTCGTCTTCGCTCTGGGGGGTGTTCAGGCTGGGACCGATTCCAAAGCGCACGGCTCCGCCTATGGCGTGGTCTTTGAGATAACGGTGAGAATCGAGCGTGAGCGGCAGAAGAATCTCAATTTCATCAGCTGTGCAGTTGATGATGTAAGAGGATTCCATGAATGCGGGCAGCCTGGAGAACATATTGCTCGTCAGCTGATAAGAGCCGGGCATGAGTGGCGGTGTTGTTTCAAAACCTGCACCCGAGGGTGTCCCGGGGGTGACGTCGTGGACGTCGTACTCGATTAGATCCTGGTCCTGGAATTCTTTTGTCGTGAAAAACTGCGAGAAAATCTGCGCCTGCACCTGCATTATGTTGGTATGGAAGCTTTCGAGCGTTTTTATGTAATTGTCCATGACCGCATCGATGACGGCAAAAGGGTCTTCCTCAGCTGATTGGGAATGTACTTCCGCCTGGTCCGGCAGCGGCATCTCGCTGGGGTAGGGGAGATCGCTGTCCGGCGCCGAGTTAGAAACGCCTGTTTCTCTTGCCTCTGTGGAGCGGTCTGTGAAAAGGTCTGCCGGATTTCCTGTGCTGTGCTGTATGGAAGGCAGGTTGGGACGCTGGGACAATTCTATTTCCGGATAGCGCAGGGGCAAATGCATGCTGCTCGATTTTGCCGGTCTTGCTTCTGGATTGAGATCGATAATTTCTGCGCGCCGGGCGAAAAGATAGTCCAGTTGAAGTGGAACCGCATGGCAAAATAGCATTGCCAGGGTCTTCAGGAGTTGCGTAATACCTGATTCGCTCTGCAAGTTGGATGCGATGGCAAGATACTCTCTGCCTTCCAGAACCTCATCAATTACAGGCGTCATGCCGCCGCGAGGTCCGACTTCGACAAAGATGCGGGTGCCCTCGTCGTGCATCGCTCTAATCGTTTTCTTGAAATGAATCGGATGGGTGAAAAGTTCGGTGGTGAGCTTGCGAATAGCTTCTGTATCGTCTGGATACTTGTCGACAAGCGAGCATGCCCATGTCGGAATTTTCGGCTTTGAGACTGTTACTGCTTGAACAGCGTCGTCGCCTGCATTGACCTTTCCTTCCACAAGCGGTGTGTGATAAGGGATTGCAACAGGCAGGGGGAGAACTTCGTAACCCGCTTCTTGTATTGCTTTCTTGGCGGCGACGATGGCATCGACTGTGCCGGAGAGAAGCATCTGCTTGGGTGATAAATCCGCTCCCAGATAGACGGCATGAGGCAGGGCTCTCACGATTGGTTCAATTTTTTCCCAATCACCTGTCACTTTTATGGAGCGTAATTTGGCCAGCTCGGCAATCGAAACAGCATTGGCAACGCCTGTGCTGAGCCGGTAGAAAACTGGAGCAGTCTCCAGGACATCGGCGGCGCCGTTGATCAGCAGGGCCGCAAATTCGCCTGTGCTGACACCGACAATCGAGGATGGTTCGACGCCAAGATTTTTCAGCAACTGATACATCGACCATTCGGCAAGAAGAACGGTAACAACCGCGCTGTCCATGCTGGCGAGCAGAGCGGCAGTCACTTGTGGTGCGGAGCGACCCGGTTTTGGTATACCGGGTCGCTCCGCACCACAAGTGACTGC
>CAZBOX010000249.1:0-9348 GCA_964493595.1 uncultured Candidatus Obscuribacterales bacterium
GATCTGTTCAATGAGATCTTTATTGTCGCCAACGAAGTGGAAAGTTTCGAGGACTTGGGCGTAGACGTTGTCAAAGACATTCTACCTCATCGAGGTCCGCTGGGTGGAATTCTTTCCGGGCTGATGACTTCCAGCAACCACTACGCATTCGTAATGGCTTGCGATATGCCGCTTATCGACAAACGCCTTGTTCGCGAGCTGGTTTCACGGCGACAGGACAATGATGTTGTTGTGCTATCCCATCCGCACGGCATCGAACCATTGTTTGGCGTTTACTCGAAGAATTGCATCAAACCCCTCGAAGAATCTCTCTTTGCCGGCAATCTTTCCGTGCAGGATTTTCTCTCCGGGCTTAAAGCCGGTATTTATGAATGGTTGCCCGAGCGCCAGGATGCAGAAGCTTTGCCGCCATTCTTCAATATCAACACGCCTCAGGATTACTCCCGCGTGATCGCAAGAGCAGGTATGGGCGTTTCCATTCTGCCCGAGCGGCGTTCGTAATTTTTGAACTGGCAAAAGCCTATATAATTTCGCGACAAGGAATTTCGGTTCAGGAGTTGCGAAATGGCCAAGCCACAGGGAAATAGAGTCCAGCTTTTGATTGGTACTCGCAAAGGCGCGTTCACCCTCACATCTGACCCCGTCCGCTCTACATGGCATCTGGATGGGCCAATCTACTTGGGTCATATCGTGCACCATTTTATGGTCGATCCTCGCGACGCTAATTCTCAGATTATGGCGATGAAAGCAGGTCACCTCGGCCCTACTGTCTTCTTTTCCAGGGATGGTGGAAAGACCTGGAAAGAGTCTTCGAAACCGCCACAATTCCCCAGGGCTATCGAAGCTGGAGTTGAATCAGGTAATCCTGATCCTGAGAAGAATCTTGCCGATATGGAAGCGGACAAGGGCGCCGAAACAGGCAAGTCCGGCAGTGAGAATGACAAGAAAAATGCTGTCGAGGTTGTATTTTGGCTGACTCCCGGACATGAGTCACAGCCGGGTGTCTGGTACGCAGGCAGCGCTCCGCCTGGAATGTTTATCACCACTGATGGTGGCGACACCTGGACACCGGTTGCCGGCTTTAACAATTACTGCCTGCAAAGCGAGGGATTGCATGGAGAGTCCGCTACTCCCGGAGGGCAGCTTACCCATTCAATACTCATCGATCCGCGCGATCCCAAACACATTTATGTGTCGATTTCGGTAGGCGGGACTTTTGAATCTCTGGATGCTGGTGAGACCTGGAAACCTCTCAATAAAGGCGTTCAGGCGGATTGGATACCGGATCCGGCAGTCGAATACGGTCATGATCCGCATTTCGTCGTCATGCATCCCAAAAATCCGGATCGTCTTTATCAGCAAAATCACTGCGGCATCTACCGCATGGACAGAGCCGACGGCAAGTGGATTCGCATCGGGGACAACATGCCTAAAGAAATAGGTGATATCGGGTTTCCGATTGTCATTCATCCCCATGATACAGAACGTGCCTGGGTGTTTCCGATGGACGGAACTGATGTCTGGCCTCGTACCAGTGTGGGAGGGCGTCCTGCTGTTTATGAAACTAAGGACGGCGGCAATTCATGGCACCGTCATGATTTGGGCTTGCCTCCCGAGCACGGCTATTTCACCGTTAAAAGACAGGCTATGTGCGCAGACTCACAGCTTCCAATCGGAATATACTTTGGTACCACAGGCGGTGAAATCTGGGGCAGCCTGGATGAAGGGGCAAGCTACAGCTGTATCGTCAGGCATCTGCCTGAAATTTACTCGATAACGGCAACGCTTGTGTAATTCCTTATCTTCGGGAGTCAGATCATGCTTGTGCACATTCCCAGCCCGCTGCGTTCTTACACGAAGGGCTCATCAAAGGTAGAGGCCGAAGGTGCCAACCTGGACGAGTTGCTCAATCATCTGGACAAGCAATTTCCAGGAATTAAATTTCGCATGATTGACGAGCATGACCGCATGCGCCAACACATCAAAATCTTCGTGAATAAAGAAACCGTCGATACAGTGAGAGCACCGCTAAAGTCCGCCGACGAAGTGCACATTATTTGCGCACTTTCCGGAGGATAGCAAGCTGTTTTTGCAAGGGCTATTGCTGCTCTTTTAGAGAAAAAATCGATTTGGCATAGCGATAGAGTTCAACATCGAATTTATTCACTTCTTCGATCACTTTTGCAGCATCCGTGTCTACTTCGTGCTTGTTTTCTCTGTCTACGTTGACGTTTATCTTTTCCTCTTCATTGTCCCAACCAAAGTGTTTGCATACGGTGGGAAGAAATTCGCTGTACTCATCAGTGAAGCCGACAAAATCAAATTGCTTGAGCAAATTATTCTTTGCATCTTCCAGCATCTCGGTTTTGCAATATCCCCAAGCCACCTTTGTTGTGTCGCTATTAGTGAGCATCCGCAGCATTGAGTTGTCTGTCGTTGTGTCTAAGCGCAGCTGCGCAAAGTCACTCAATGAAATTTTCTGGTCAATAATTTTTTTGCCGATTGGATTCGAATCGGCAATGCTGCGCAAGTAATAGTAGAGCGAAATGATTCGGTCGACCGGCTCGCGCAAAATTGTCATGTAGCAGCATTCACGCTCAATCAGTCTGTCTACGCGCAAATAGAATGAGCTGTGACCAGTTACCGCTTGCAGAATATCCTTTCTCTGATTGAGCTCTTTTTGCACGGCTTCTTTGTCGTGCAACTGCTCGGTCGTTATTTCGTACAGCGCTCCCCCCTTGTAATTCTTGTAGAGGGTGCGGGCAAAACTGCTTCCAGCCGTTTTGGGAATGTGGATGAAAACAATGAGCGGCAGTTCGGAGCTCTTTGTATAAAACTTGGGCGCCTGGAGGCTGAGCTTTTCCCGGCGCGCGGACCATACTTCGTTGAGGTTGGCAGTAATAAATCTAGCCAGTCGCTCTTTGTAGTTTTGCTCTCTACGGGCGATTTCCAAGCCTTCGTCGCCGCGTTGCTTGGAAGAGAGTATTTTCAATCGG
Source organism: uncultured Candidatus Obscuribacterales bacterium (assembly GCA_964493595.1). GTDB lineage: Bacteria > Cyanobacteriota > Vampirovibrionia > Obscuribacterales > Obscuribacteraceae > QKMZ01. The sequence goes on from CAZBOX010000249.1 coordinate 2,997, forward strand.
GTGAGCGATCTAATCACAGGGCAAGTCTAATATAGTCTTGCATTTTGCTTTCTTATAAATTCCTAACTCAGTCTAGTAGCGCGGCATTGACCGGTCTACGTCCAGTGCCCATGCCGTTATGCCTCCGGTCAAATTACGCACTTTCTTAAATCCATTTCTCCTCATCAGGCTGGCGGCGTGATGGCTTCTGACACCGGCATGGCAGTAGACAACAATGTCTTCGTCTTTATCCAGTTCCTTGAGCCGATATTCGAGTTCTGGCAAAGGGATTAAGTGGGAGTTGGCCAAATTGCAGATCATGGTTTCTTCAATACTGCGAACATCAAGCAAATAGGGACTCTTGCCAGCTTTAATCAGCTCGCTAAGCTCTGTTGGAGTGATAGCGGTTGGGAAATTGTCTTCGGTTTCTTTAGCGTTCATGCTGGATTTTGTCTCTTTCTCCTGCCGGCAAACGAAATTTGTTTCTTCCAGAGTCTTGATGGATGGTTTGTCTCCACACAGAGGGCAGTTTGAATTTCTCTTTAAATTTAGCGTTTCGAAACTGGCTTCCAACGCGTCGTATAGAAGCAGACGTCCCATGAGAGTCTGCCCTTTTCCAAGCAATAGTTTGATAGCTTCTGCCGCTTGAATAGAGCCGATAACGCCGGCAAGAACGCCAAGCACCCCTCCCTCAGCGCAATTTGGCACAGCGCCCGCTTCGGGAGGTTCGGGATAGATGCATCGATAGCAGGGACCATGAGGAGGATAGAAGACAGTCGCTTGCCCTTCGAATCGGAAAATAGAACCGTAAACCAGAGGTTTCTTGCCAAGGAAGCACGCATCATTGACGAGATATCGCGTTTGAAAATTGTCAGTTCCATCAATTACCACATCGTATCGGCTAATGAGCTGCAGGGCATTCTCCACTGAAATGCGCTCCTCATGAACGATCACCTCTATCTCCGGGTTGACTTCATGCAATCTATCCTTTGCCGATTGGGTCTTTTTCTTGCCGACATTGCCGGTCGAATGCAGGATCTGCCTTTGCAGGTTGGAAAGCTCAATAAGATCGAAATCAACCACACCCAATGTGCCGACGCCCGCTGCTGCAAGATAGAGGCTGATCGGTGAGCCCAATCCACCCATTCCAATCACCAGTGCGCGCGATTGTTTCATTCTGAGCTGACCGTCTTTGCCCACCTCTTCCAGAAGAAGATGCCGGCTGTATCTGGTCAGTTCAGACGAGGAGAGCGAATTGCCGTCACTCTTCGATGCGGGCTTCTGTGCAGTCATGATTGTTCTGGAATTCAGCTTCTATTTGATAGAGAACTGAAATGATAGCAGGCTCACCTGCCAATAGGTTTGCGAACTGTTTGTCGAGCGCTCGCATTCATCCCCTTGTGCGCTAAAGTGCGTTAGGTACCTGACGGAATGATTGGCGTGTTTATTTCATAGCAGGAGAGAGATGGAGAAAGCCAACATAATCGCAGCCTGGATAGCCATTCTTACGGGCTTCTTTGCGGGTGTCATCCCAGGGCTCTTTTTCCATGATGAAGAATGGATGGGCGGCTACTCGAGCTGGCCCAGGCGACTAATGCGCTTAGGACATGTTTCATTCTTCGGTATCGCTTTCGTCAATCTCTCGTTCGCTTTTACGGTCGGGCACCTTAATTTGACAGGTGACCTGGTCAGAACAACGTCTTTGCTCTTTATCGTCGCGCAGATAGCCATGCCGACAATCTGCTACGGAGCATCAGTTAAGAAAGTGTTGCGCAACCTGTTTTTCATCCCTGTGCTCAGCCTTATTATTGGCGCATCGGCACTTTTGATAGCCATTTTTCAGGGGCCTCAAGGTTGAAAATCGCTCTTATATCAATGAATGGGATTCGTGCCAACGACAAAGAGTTGTTGCGCCTGGGTCTGAATCTTCCAGGTTTTGTAGAACGCAGCCGGGCGATTGCTTCGCTGCCCAGCCTGGGCTTGCTCACTTTGGGGGCGCTCACGCCTGCGGAGCACGAGCAAACTTATATAGAGATACCCGACATAAATGAGATGCAGGTTTCTCTTCACGGATATGACCTGGCGGCTATTTCCTGCTTTAGCGCGCAGATTGATGAGGCTTATCAGCTTGCCGACCAGCTTCGTAAGGCTGGAACAAAGGTCGTGATGGGAGGAAATCACGTCTCTAGCGAAACGCAAGAAGCGCTCGAACATGCGGATTGCGTCATGATCGGCGAGGGGGAGCTTTTCTGGCAGGCGATGCTGTCAGATGCCCAATCCGGCTGTCTCAAGGAAACTTATGGCAGCATGTTCGGAAATTTCAATCTGAAAGATTCGCCGCTGCCTGCCTACCGTCTTTTAGACCCTGCCAGATATAACCGCGTCACGCTCCAGACCAGCCGCGGCTGTCCTATGCGCTGCGAGTTTTGTGCCAGTTCGGTGCTCTATACAAGGCGCTATAAACAGAAGCCAAAAGAACTTGTAATAGCTGAGATCAGGCAGCTGAAAAGCATTTTCACAAGACCTTTTATCGAATTTGTCGATGACAATGCCTTTGTCGATAAACGCTATTGGAAAGAATTGCTGCCGGAAATTGCCGAAGAGCAAGTGAGATGGTTTGCCGAAACCGACGTCTCTGTCGCCGACGACCCTGAAATGCTCGAAGCCATGAGAATAGCCGGCTGTAAACAGGTTTTGATTGGATTTGAAAGCCCGATTGAGGAAGGCTTGAATGGGCTGGAACTGAATTCCAACTGGAAAGCGAAACGCTGGAAAAAATACAAAAAGGCAATTCACAGAATCCAATCGCATGGAATTCGCGTTATCGCCTGCTTCATGGTCGGATTAGACGGGCAGGGCAGAGAAATATTTCCTGCTATCCTTCAATTCGTTCGCGAAGCGCTGCCTTTTGATGTGCAGATTACCGTTCCGACAGCCTTCCCGGGAACTCCCTATTATCGAAGATTGCTGGCCGAAGAACGCTTGATCGAGCCCAGAGCTTGGAGCAAATGCACTCTTTTCGATGTCAATTTCAAGCCTACTCATATGACCGCGGACGAACTTTCTTCAGGATTCCGTGCGCTCGGCGTCGAGCTTTATGGGGATGAGATGATGAAACATCGTCGCGACGGATTCATGACTCAGTGGAAAGATAATATAATTTGCCGGAGGCGTGCGCATCGAGAGGCTATATGAGCGATAAAGAACTGAAAACAATTTCGGCTCTCTTCTATTTCAGTTCAGCCTATGATTTCGTTCTCGGAACTATTTTTCTTCTCGTTGCGCCCTGGTTTTTCAGAGTATTCGTGGTCGATCCTCCCAATCACTGGGGTTACATCCACTTTCCTGCTATGTTGCTCATCCTCTTTGGAATAATGTTTTTCCAGATTGCAGAGAATCCCAGGGCAAATCGCAATTTGATACCCTACGGTTGTTTACTGAAAGCTTCTTATTGCTCGGTTGTAGCGTTTCATACCTTTGTAAGCGGCAACATGCCTGATATGTGGAAACCTTTTGGAATAGCGGATTTCCTTATGCTGCTCGGATTTCTTTGGGCATACAAAATACTAGGAACAGAGGAGCGACTCGCTTCTGCTGACACTGGAAATATTGCACCGCACTAGAAACTAGACTTCCTTTCTATCCGACAGCTTGGCTTTGCGTATGATGTCGTCACGCCACTTACTTATTTGAGTGGTATCAATACCAAGAACACAACTGATTTGTTGCTGGCTCATGCCTTCGCCAATCAGCATCAAAAGGTCGATATCACTGTCTGAAAGAAGTCCCTCATCGACATTCTCGTCCACAATTGAGTGTGCGTAACCAGGAGACAGTAGTTGATCTCCGTGAGCGCAGTCGCTAGGAACATATGTGTCCGATTTTAGTGATGCCCTGGATATAAGGTTATTGATTTTGACGATACTATCTACAACCGCGCCAAGATTTTTTTGAGCATCCTGCTCTTTAACTAAGTAGCCCATATCTTTTCACTGCTTGTGTGGCTTGCAGCACTCTTGCTCCGGGAGTTCGGAACCACACAATTGCCCCCCTAAGGTCAAAAATAACTCACTGATTGGCACTCGACTATTACCAGAAAGAGTGATTTCTTTCAGGTGAAGATCGGGCCAGATGTCTGAAATCTGTTGCGGGAAATCTCTCAACCAGAATACTGTTTTAGAAATTTCGTCCTTCTAAGTAAGTACTTAAGGGTGAACAAACTATTCGTACTTTAGTGTGATTTGAAATTCTTCAGGATTTAGTCACACCTTTTGAGAATCGCTCTTACTGCATCTATATCAGCTCTTTTCATAGGCTTTCCTGTTACCGAAGAAAAGAGTGGCATGTCTCTCCAGCTCCATGGATAAACGGTAATTTCAACCGGGTAGTCGCGTTCGTACCAGCGCAAATGAACAAACCGACCCTTTCGATTGTCGACGAGTTCTACATCGATGTCTTCATAGCCCAAGTCCGTAAGCTGATTCAAAAGGCTCGAATGATGATCGCTGTAGGCATGCAGATCTATATCGGAGCCCATATGTATTTCTCCGGAAAGAGTGCTGCCGATGAGGAACGGATCTGCATCTTCGATTACCTGCATCAATTCGAGCGCGATTTGACGCATCTCTTTCACTCTTCGCTTAACTTCCTCGTGTCCTAATTGACTGGTCGTCAGCAATGCTATGCATTCTCTAATTCTCTTATTGGAAGGCAAATGACTGCTGTTGGACAAACCAAGCATGGAAATCGCGCGCTCTTTGGCATGCAGATATTCCGCCTCTGCTCCCTCGACAATGAATCGAGCCGCTTGCTCCGCGACTCTGCGTTTTTCCTTTCTCGGCATCGATTTGCAAGTCCAATACTTGCTCTTAGAAAATTGTTTTCCGCAATGTTAGTCTATCACCCGCTGCCTGGGCTTATCGCAAAGCGGACAGATGCTTCACCGTTGTCTCGCCGTCTTCCTCCAGAGTAACCGAGGAAGGCGAGACTGCAACGACGTTCAGAAAGTCGACACGGTCACCCGGGGAGACTGCCAGGGTTTTAGGCAGGCGATAGGTTCTGCGTAAATTCGGGTCTGTCACTGCCATAAAAGCTTTGTCACCGAGAATACCGACCAGTTTCAGATGTTTGGCGATGGACGGCTTTTCCGGGGGAGTCGGTAATTCGGAAAGAGGCAACGAATCGCCTTGAGGACCCGGCAGTATGGGCGGAGGGGGCGGAGGGATGGAACCTGGAGGAGGTGGTGGAATCAAACCTGTCTTGTCGGTCGACCGGCTATCTTGAGCCGGCTTGCCGACTTTGCGCAGGCCTGACGACGGAAAGGTGCCGTATCCTTCAATAGGAGCAAGGGGATCGATTTTGCCCGCACTTTGTCTGGCCAGTGGAGCCGCTTGGTCGCGTGTAATTGCCGGCAACGCGTAAGCAGGCTGAGAGACCAGCGCCAGTTTTGTGGACGTAATTTCGGCTTTATCGACCTTTTTATCCTCTTGTCCGGACATCAATCTGCCGGGAATTTCTTTCAATGAATTCTGTAATTTGACAATATTCGATCCGATTGAATTTGGATCTATCGCCTGAGATGCCGCCTTGGTTGTGCCTGTGATCGAATCGGTCGACACTATCGTACTTGCCGCTTTTGCTGGTGTTTTTGCCGCACGTCTGGGTGGAAGCACATCATTTAATTGCTCTGTCATGCGGGTTTCATCATTGATGTGGTTGATCCACAAAAATGACCCTCCGATAAGGAGAGCGCCGGCTGTAATGAGCAATATCAATCGGAAAAGCATTTTTTACGGTAAATAATAAATGGAAAGCAGGAAACACATTACTGGCTGATTGAGTTTGAGTTTTTTTGCACGCTCAGTTGCTTTATCGGTTTCAGATTTAGCCTCTTCCTTGGGAACGGCTATCACTACATGAGAAACACCCATGACGCGCTCGTAGGCTTCGATGTTGCGGACGAATTGCACCATCGCTGAATAGTTACCGGTCACATAGACTTCTTTATCTATCTGCTTGAGACCGAGTTCGCTGCCTATATCGGCAGGCTTGGCATTTGGAACGGCTGCCGGTTTTGCGTCTTTAGGTTTTGCTTTGGCTTTGGCTGCTTGATTGCCTTTGAGATCTTCGAGCATCTCGTTGATCTCTTTGTGAGACTCTTTTACTTCTTCGGTTCCGGGAGTCTCAAAACCGATTAAATCCACGTTGGCTTGTTTGGCCAGTCTTTCTAAATCAATGAGCAGAAGATCGACATTCGCTTCTTTGGGTACAGCGTTGCGCAGTGAGGCTATGTCTGCTACGAGTGCTTGTTTTTCACTATCGACGCGAAGTTTTTCTTTCAGTTTTATATCGAGCTGCTCTTTCTGTTGCTTGT
>CAZBOX010000250.1:0-9342 GCA_964493595.1 uncultured Candidatus Obscuribacterales bacterium
CCTCTCTTGCAACTTCGCCACTGTTTCAAACCGATAATTAGGGTCTTTCTCGAGGCATTTCCAGATAATATCTTCGAGATCTTTCGGACGCTTTCTGTCAAAGTTCAAATCCGAGACGTTCGGCGGCAGCTTCAAGGCATGCATGTTCTTAATTTCTTGAATGTCGCCGTCTCTAAAGGGTGGTCTTCCGCCCAGCAGAAGGAAGCCGATCATTCCTATAGAGTAGACTTCGGATTTCTCCGTATACTCCATATTGCGTGCCTCGTCGGCCGACATCCAGATAGCATCGTTTGTCTCAATCAGTCCCTCGCTCGCCTTTATCTTCGGGAATGCGAAATCACTGACAAAGACAGAGGGCTCCGAATTCAGGTCATCAAAAAAAATGACATTTCCAGGTCTGAGATTTCTGTGTGAAACACCCTGCTTCTGCGCGTAAAGCAGTGCCTCGCAAATACCCAACATGACTTTGACAGCGATGTCGAAACTAGGGAAGCCATATAGAGCCAGGCATTGCTCGACATTGAATCCGTCTTTATACTCTGTCACCAGATATGGTGCTTTACCATTGTGAAAACCGAAATCAAGAATCTTGACGATACTTGTGTGAGTAAGCTGCTGATTTTTCTTTACCTCGCTCTGAAAAAGAGACTGCATTTCAGGCGTGATCTTCTTGAAGCACTTCACTGCAACCTTGGTGCCGCGAGTTTTGTCTCTGGCTAAAATTGTGGTTGCGCGCTTGCTATGACCGAGAAAACCGATCGGTGCATAACGCTCGATGGGAAAATTTGCGGGGGACAAACCGACCTTTGCCACATCAAACGAAATCGTATCGCTTTCATTCGGTTTCAAATGAGTCGGAACTTTCTGCGGGCTCCGCTCCATGCAGCAGCAGAGGTCCGGATGCTTGGGTCCGGCTGCAGCATTTGCGGCGACGCGACGGTGGCAATTCGCGCAAACATCAATTGAATAGCTGTTGCTTGGAGAAAACGGGCGGTCGCAGCGGCAAATGGAAATCCACTGGTGCGCAGGCACCTGACCTTCGGGCAGAGGACGAAAACAGTTTTGACAATTCTCTGGTGCTGCGCTTTCCACGCTCTACCATCCCAAACGCTGTTGAAAAGTGATACCTGGTACCCCTTAAGAATAGCAATAGAAAAGCGGTTCGAGTTGCACGGGTGGCAAAACGTCGGATATCGAGACAAGTTTGCATTTGACCAAATCTACGCACCGTATATGGCACCAGTATCAGCGCAGCGCTTCTAAGAAGAAACGCACTCTGGTCGATGTTGCATCCAGCAATAAAGCTTTTGTGACCGACTAATCGGCCGATCTCGGACAGCACTGCGCCGCCATAGCAGCAGCCAGTCCGCCGCACAAGAAGAGCCCAACCGTCAGTGCTCCGGTTCTTCTCGTTCGCTTGTGAGCACCATTGTCATAGCTGAGCATCACAGGCAGGGCCGCTGCGCCCAGTCCAGCGCTCAAGCCAAGCGAGATTCCTTTGCCGATACTCCCGAAGCCGGGTTTCGAACCGACACGGCTGAAGTAAAGCGTATTGGTCAAAATGTCGCCCAGTAATGCAAAGAGGAAAAGAGAAGAACCATTAGGCGGCGTGCGCCCGATCGCAGAGCAAACCTTTGCAACCCCTTTCATACCCATGCGGTCCAGCTGTGGAGCATCCGGCAAAGACCGGCGAAGAGCCTGATGCGCAGTAGTAAGTGCAACCGCTCCAACGAAGCCGTTCAATAGTGCTCGAATCATTCTCATATCCCTCAACTTGTTGCCTGCCGTACTATTTACATACACTCAGATTTGCTCTTAAAAACGTGGGGGCAAAAACCCAAAAGCCGCTGCCAGCCTCGATAACACTTACTCAAACATTAAATATTACCTGCTTGGTTTCGCGCTAAAATCCATAACTAATCACAATTTCAGTCGGTATTCATCCCCCTGCAGGTTTTCAATGAGATCAAAACGCGTTTTAGCTGTTGTTTTGGCGCTTAGTTTCCCATTTGTTCTGAATTCCGCCCAAGCACGAGAGCAAAAAGCGCAAGCCGAACTGCAAAATACGGCTTCTCAGGCGATCGATGCTCCCTTTCAATTAGACAGCTTGATTGTCAACGCTCAAAACAACTACCAGCATGGTCGTTATAGAGACGCAATCGAACTTTTCGAGAAAGCCAGGAATTTCGAAGGGCGATCTGATTACCAGAATGCTCAAATCTCCTTAGGACTGGCCGAATCATATAGATCTGTCGGTCGCTATAAAGAGGCAGAAGATCTTTTCAAGAGCTCCATTGCAGAAGCGGAAGAAGCCGACAAGAAGCACCTCAACAAAAAATATAAAGCAAGTAAAAAACGCGCCAGCGACTTAATCCCCACCATGATGAGCGATCTTTCGGTACTCTACCTCGACCAGAGTAGATTTCCGGAATGCGAGGCGATTCTCAACAGCTCGCTGGCAATCGCAACTAAAAAAGTTGGTCCCAACAATATCAATCTCGCTTTGCCGCTCAATGGGCTGACCAGGCTCTACCTCAAGTGGGGCAAATTGAATGAGGCGAAAGCTATCAACGACAGAACACTTGCACTCTTCAACACGCCGCAGTCCAAACAAAACTGGCTGTATGCATACACCGCATTCAACCTGGCTCAAATCCTCAATGAAAAAGGCAAATACAAAGAAGCAGAAGCGCTGTACAAGGCAACTTTACTGGGGCTCCAATCTTTGATCGGATTCGAGCACGAACACATTGCGATAGTCATGGAGCCACTTGGAGATCTTTATAGAAAACAGAGCCGCTATTCCGAAGCAAGAAAAACTTTCCAGCAAGTTCGCAAGATTCGCGAAGCGTCACTGACAAAAGAGCATCCGGAGTATGGCAAAGCGCTTCTAGATCTGGCTCTTGTCTGCAGAGACGAAGGTCGATATGCAAAAGCAGAAGAGTTTTGCAAAGCTGCAACAAAAATAATCGAACGTTCGCTTGGACAGAACAATGTTGAAATCTCCAAATGTTGGATCACTCAAGCTTCCATCGCCCGGTATCAAGGTCGATACAGCGAAGCAGAGACACTGGCGAGGCGAGCACTGGAGCTCGACGAGAAACTCGTGACCGCAGACCATCCTGCAGTTGCACACGATATGGTCGAGCTGGGCAGCATATTAGCCGACGAAAGGAAGTATGAAGAAGCTGATCAGATGTTGAACAAAGCGCTGAAGATTAGCAAAGCAAAACTCGGTGCCGACCACCCGGATATCGCCTTGACCGTGCGCAGCCTGGCTGAGATTTATCTCGCTCAAAAAGATTACGCCAGGGCCGAGCCGATGTTCAGAAGTTCGCTTGAACTTGCAGAAAAAACATTGGGCTCAGAGAGCGCGCAGGTCGTAAACAGTTTAAGAGATTTATCCGAGGCGCTTACACTTCAGAAAAAGTACGACGAAGCAGAACCGTTACTGAAGCGAGTTCTATCTACCGATGAAAAATTGTTCGGCAAGAAGAGCCCACAGGTTGCAAGAGATTTCGAAGAGCTTGCTTCACTGTATGCAAAACAAAATAAGCAAGAATTGGCTGAATCGCTTCTGAAGCAAGCCAAAGAAATTACGGCAGCCTTGCCGGGTGCAGCCGATGCACAGACTTATACTACAGCCGCGCTTTCCGGATCCGCGCAAGACAAGCGCGTCGCGGACAAGTGGGCGCTGGTCATAGGAATCAGTAATTTCAAAGATTCGACTATCAACTTGAAATATGCGGCAAAAGACGCAACTGATTTCAAAAACTTTCTTGTCACGCAGGAAAATTTCGCCGCTGACCACGTGATGCTGCTGACAGACGAGAATGCAAGCAAAGAAAAAATCACTTCTCAGCTGGGTCAGGGATGGCTGGGAAAACGAGCTCAGCCGGACGATCTTGTTGTCGTTTATGTTTCCAGTCACGGCAGTCCGTCACTGGAAGACGTCGGCGTCAATTTTTTGGTGGCTCACGATACAGACAAATACAAACTGGTGTCAACCGGCATTCCTATGCAATGGCTGACAAAGATTATCGAGGAGCAGGTTCACAGCAAACGTGTCGTGGTCATTCTCGATGTATGTCACAGCGGCTCGGCCGGCGCCGATTCGAAGAAAACATCAGACATAGACGACGTTGACGACGACGCTGACTCTGATTCTGCAAGCAAGGGCCTGATGCGTGTAACAAACATGGATGCCAGCAAGCTTAATGTCGGAAGCGGTCAAGTTGTCCTGTGCTCCAGCCTCGCCGACCAAGTTTCTTGGGAATCGAAGAATTATCCCAACAGCATATTCACGCGTAAATTAATGGAAGCGCTTCAATGCAACGGCAAAAACACTTCCCTCAAAGAAGCGTTCGACAAATTACGAACGTTGGTAAGTGCGGAAGTGCTCAGCGATCGAGGTGCAGTACAAACCCCGAGCCTATACAACAAAAGCTGGACGGGAGGCGATCCCGTACTGGCAGTTCCGCCTTCATCTCCTCGCAGCGGTAAATAGCCAACTGCGAAATTTCATATTCAGCAGCTCCAGGCTATCTCATCTCTTTTCGCAACTTCTTATCAGCCTTGCGCTGCAACTCGTCAGCATCCTCCTGTATTCGGTCTGCTTTCTTTGCTTTCTCAGCAGCTTCTCTTGCATGTTTTGCCGCTCGTCCTTCCTTGCCTCTCACCTGGGCTGCTGCCGACCTGGTTGATTCGGCCGTTGCTTCGCTGCCCACTGCAGCTGCCTCAGCGGCTTTTCTATCCGCCTCAGCCTGAATTTCAGCAGAATCTTTCGCCAGGCAAGGTGCAGCCAAAACCCCGACAACAGCAACCAGCGACAGCATTGATGTTAAGGATTTGAACATTAAACAATCTCCTTTCGTGCTCTTTGTTGCAGATTGACCGGCAGCCCAGGTCAAAGTGCCAAGCACAGCGAAGAAGTTTACATTCCAGAACTTACTTATATCCGGCACTGCGTGTGAATTTCCGCAGCCACCATTTGAAATTTTGCAGGCGAAATCGATGAAACCCGAACTTGCGCATTTCGTCGTATGACTGGTCGAATGTCCAACCTTGACGAAATATTCGAAAAATCGCAAGCAAGATACCGGTGCGGTCGGAACCATGGAGGCAATGAACATAAACAGGGTGATTCGCTGTATCGTCTATGAGCGCCAAAAATCGGTCCACGGTTTCTGTCTTAGGCAAATTCCAGTAATTCAGCGGCATTGAAATAAAGGTCATCCCCAAACTCTCGACCGCAGCTTTCTCTGCCTCAATCACTTTCTTGCCCCATCGCAGGCAGATAACGGTCTTTACGCCCATCTCTTTCAGGGCGATAAAGCCCTCCTTCAATGGCTGTCCGCCGCGATAAAGGAAAGCTTCTACTTGATGAAAATTACGAATTGGTACCTGGCTATTTTGCACAACGAAACTTCTTCACGACTTCTCCGACACCCGATCTGTGCCAATATTTTTGAATTGGTACATATCCGCCTTATTTGTGGAACTAATTTCCTACAAGTTTTACTATAGCGAGCATTGGATTTTTTTTGCACGCTGGGCGTCGACTTTCTCAAGGCTTTCAAATGCCATCCGACAATTCCACAAGAGGGCTGAAACAAGTTCTCGTCGTCTACAATCCGGCATCCGGCACGGTTGGTGATTTCGATAGGCGGCTGGGAGCGATGGTGCGGAAATTCGCTGAAGAGAAAGGCTATGTCGTCAATGCCAGACCTATAACGCAGGAAATGACGAGTGCGCAGATGCTCGCACCGATAATGGGCCCGTTCGAGCTGGTCGTTGCAGTAGGAGGAGACGGAACAGTCGGTTTTGTTCTCGGAGCAGTCGCAGAATCTGGACAAAAAATTCCTGTAGGGATAGTCCCTTTCGGAACTGGAAATCTCCTCGCCCGCACCCTCAAGATATGCAGCGGAAAAAACAATGAAGATCCGCTTGACCAGGCGATGGACACGATCTTACATGGAGAAACAATCAGCCTTGATCTTGGAAAAATGAACGGCAGCTGGTTCACGATTGATGCAGGCACCGGCCCTATTGCAGATGCAATCACTAAGCCTGTGAAGGAACACAAGACAAAGTTTCGATTGCTCGCCTACGGCTGGCCTCTGCTAAAGAGTGTTACGCATCGCCCTCTCAGATATGAATTGACCATTGATGACAATGAAAAACTGAACGTTGAAGCATCCGGCATTTTCATAACCAACAGCTCAGAGATGGGTATCGGTGCAGAGGGTATCGAGCATCTGTCGGACGGAGTGCTCGATTTGCTGGTCATGAATCCACGCTCCATCGTTGATTACTACCGGCTTCTGGCACGTTTCTTCAGATGGTTCATACTCAACCAGGACTCCGGACACGTTCCTTACCTTCTGCGTAAAGTCAAGAAAGTGCACATTGAGTTGATACCAAAACAAGTCAGCCGCTCGCCGCTTCATAGATTTGCTCGCAAGACGCGCGACTTTTTGTCCGGCAAGACTCATATACCAAAGATTAGATTTGAAGCGGAAACAATGATAGACGGTGAGCCCTGCGGCACAACGCCATGCACAGTTGAAATCGTCCCTGCCGCGGTTCTGGTGCGCGTGCCAAGAGCTGGCCGGCTTAAAACCGTGGAATAATACGGCAACATGCAGACGGCAAGTAAAGCGGAGCAATACATTGAAGTTCGCAAAATTCAAAGAGAAAATTAAGTCTGGAAAGACTCAAATCGGCACCATCGTTTCCCTGTCACCGCCTGCGGTGGCGGAATGTCTGTCCAATCTGGGCTATGATTGGCTCTGGATTGATTTGGAACACGCTCCCCTTTCGCTTGAACAAGTCCAGGCAATTCTCACAGCCAAAGTCTCTGAATGCGCTGGTCTCGTCCGGGTGCCAGTCAACTCGGACGAGTGGATAAAGAGAGTTCTCGATATTGGAGCCGACGGAATCATAGTCCCGCACGTAAGCACCAGAGAGGATGCTTTACGCGCGGTCAAATCGGCAAAGTATCCTCCCGCTGGCGAGAGAAGCTTCGGAGCCGGTCGCGCGCACACGTACGGACTAGCGGCCAGCCACCATAAGGAAGCCAACGAAATTACATGCGTGGTAGTACAGATAGAAGATCAGAATGCCGTTGAAAACATCGATGAAATCATATCGGTTGAAGGCATCGACGGCATCATTATTGGACCATACGACCTTTCAGGCAGTTTCGGAAAGCTAGGCGATGTTGGTGATTCCGAAGTTCAGGGTGCAATCAAATCTGTTCTATCCGCCTGTCAGAAAAGAAAGGTAGCGGCAGGCATATTCGCACTTTTGCCGGAGCAAGCCAAAGCTTATATCGACTTGGGATTCACGCTTGTTGCAGTGGGTGTAGACCTGCACACGATGTGGACTTCGGCCAAACAAAAGCTTGACGGCATACGCCCATCTACCAGCCAGACTTAGGGTGTGATATGAAAAACGAAAAAGAAATAAAGTTGGCGGCGGACAAGCAAGACGATTTGCTGAAAATTCTTCAGGCGCGTTTTGATAAAAACATGAGACGTCATAAAGATATCGACTGGCAACAGGTGCAAACCAGATTGAAGAGCAACCCCTCCAAACTCTGGTCGCTCAGCGAGATGGATAGAACAGGCGGCGAACCTGACGTCGTCGGACTCGATAAGAAAACCGGCGAGGTCATATTCTTCGATTGCTCTGCCGAAACGCCGAAGGAGCGCAGAAGTTTGTGCTTCGATCGCGAGGCTTTGGATTCCAGAAAAGAGCATAAGCCATCGAATAGCGCATTAGATATGGCTGACGCAATGGGTATCAAAATTCTTTCGGAAGCAGAATATCGAGAACTTCAAACACTTGGGAAATTTGATTTGAAAACTTCCAGCTGGGTCGAGACGCCAGAATCCATTAGAAAGCTTGGCGGCGCGCTCTTCTGCGACCGCCGTTATGACACAGTTTTTCTGTATCACAACGGAGCCTCCTCTTACTATGCAGTAAGGGGTTTTCGCGGGTCACTAAGAGTATAAAAATGGAGAAACGCCCCTGGGTCACCCAGAGGCGTTTCCATTTTGCCCTCACACGATTGCGTTTCTCGTGGCGTGCAAGTCGTTCGCTTCTTAAGCGGCGCTGACCTCGACGTCGACGATATCGTCATCATTGTGTCTGGCGCCGGCGTTGCCGGAAGCTCCTCCGTTCTGCCAGGCTCCAGGTCCGGCTCCTTGCGAAGCACCTTGAGCGGCAGCAGATTGAGCAGCGGCTGCGTCTTGCTGCAGTATCACGAACGCACCGCGGAGCTCATCCATGGTTGATTTGAGAGAAGCCGTTTGCGCCTTTTCCTCAATCTTCTTGCGCAGCTCGTCAATCAGCATTTTAGCTCTCGCTTTATTCTGCTCTTTGACGGCAGGGCCCATTTCATTCAACTGACGCTCGATCATGTAGCACATCTGGTCTGCTTCATTACGAGTGTCTGCAGCTTCTTTGAGCTCGCGATCTTTCTCGGCGTGCTCAGAAGCCTCTCTGACCAGGCGATCGATGTCATCTTTGCTCAGATTTGTGCTGGCGGTGATAGTGATCTTCTGCTCTTTGTTGGTTGCCTGATCCTTGGCAGTAACACTGACGATGCCGTTGGCATCAATGTCGAACGAGACTTCGATTTTTGGCAATCCACGAGGTGCCGGAGCAATTCCATCGAGACGGAAATTGCCTAACATCTTGTTGTCGCGTGCCATTGGACGCTCACCCTGGAATACACAGACGTCTACTCCCGGCTGATTATCGTCGGCGGTTGAGAACACTTGCGATTTGTGCGTCGGAATAGTTGTATTGCGCTCCACTAGCTTGGTGAAAACGCCTCCCATAGTTTCGATGCCCAGGGACAGAGGCGTGACGTCCAGAAGAACGACGTCTTTAACCTCGCCGGCTAGAACACCGGACTGAATGGCAGCTCCGATAGCCACTACCTCATCAGGGTTGACGCCCTGATTAGGCTCTTTGCCGGTCAATGTTTTGACAAGCTCTTGCACAGCAGGTATGCGAGTCGAACCGCCAACCAGAACAATCTCATCAATGTCGGAAGCCTTCAGCCCTGCATCGAGAATTGCTTGCTCTACCGGCTTGCGGCAGCGCTCGACAAGACTGCGGGTCAATTCATTGAATTTCGCCCGCGAAAGTCTCATATCCAGGTGCTTGGGACCGGTTTCGTTAGCAGTTACAAACGGCAGCGAAAGCGTTGTTTCGGTAACAGACGAGAGTTCAATCTTGGCTTTTTCAGATGCTTCAATCAGTCTCTGCAGCGCTTGCTTATCCTTGCGGAGATCGACGCCCTCGAGTTTCTTGAACTCATCAGCTGCC
>CAZBOX010000251.1:0-9324 GCA_964493595.1 uncultured Candidatus Obscuribacterales bacterium
AGTAAGCCGGAAGGAGAAGGCTCTAACTCCTCTTCCGGTAGCGGCAGTTCAATAGTAGACGGACCGAATCTCGAAGGCGGATTTGGTGGAGAGTCTGCGGTCACCAAAGCGCGTGGAGCGGCACTTAAAGGAGCTGCCGGGCGAGTTTCCGGCAATCTTCAGGAAGGCGTTTCTGAAAACCTTCAACAAGGAGTGGGAGGGAACTTAATTGAAAACAGCAATATTCGCGGACGTGTAGGCGGTCTGGGCGGCAACCAATTCAATGGTCAGGAAGTTTCCACTTTCTCTTCTCGCCCGGAAGAAGGGGCTGCGCAGACTGGCCGGCGGCTTCCCGGTGGAGCGAGATTTACAGGGAGCGGTGAGGGGCGGCCAAGTGTGCTTCCCGGCGCAGGTGTGGTCAAAGGCCCGAATGTGAACAATGTTCTTCCTGGCACCAAGGCCGGCTTCGGCGGTGTCAATGTCAATACAGGGCTCGGAGCTGCTGGTTCCGGAGCTGGGTCGCAGGAAAATCTCAATCCCGGAAGATTGGGTGATCCACTGGGTGCGGCGCAAGGAAACATAGGTGTTGGACAGGGAGCTTTCAATCAGTCGATAAGCGATGATATCGGAATTGGCAAAGTAAAAGCGCCTCCTAGTACTGGTGGCTCCGGAGGTTCTGGTTCACCAGGAGGAGTGACCGACAATCGCAGCCTTCAAGATAAACTCGTTGATGTTGCCGAAGAGCAAGCGGCAGGGGCCTTGGGGCAAGATCCAAATGGTAACTTTTCCGGTACGGGGACCAACGGAGTTGGCCAACCAGGAGGAAGTGCTCCTGCCGGTGGGACAGGCGGAGCCACCGGTGGAGCCACAGGTGGAGCCACCGGAGACGGTGGATCTTCCGGAGGCGGAACAGGAGGTCGCTCTGAAGGCGACCCTCGCAGACCGACGGGAGGCGAAGATACCGGACATACTACTGAGACCAGCCATGGATCGAGAAATGGTGGAGACGGTATATTCGAACATCCAACAACTGGCCAGGCCGGCGCAGTTTCAGGTGTGAATATTGACACTAGCGTCGGGGGCGTTGGGGTTGATGCCAATGTCGGCGACAGAATTCAAAACGCTGCGGGCAAATTTAGAAACGGACCTGTGGAAGGACTGGGCTCTCAGATAAATGGTGTTGAAGTCCGTTCGTTCAAGAGCGACGGAGGCGGCTCAGCCGCAACTTCGTCAGGTAGACCGGGGTTCGGCTCAGGCAGCAGTCCTTTTGCTCCAGGCGGCAAATTCTCCGGTGTTTCCGTTCCGGCTGGCAATTCGTCATTGCCTGGCACCGGCGGCAATTTCAACGTTAGGACTCCCGGTATTGTCAGCCCTCGCGATTTCGTCGGAGGTTCGCTGCCTGGTGTTGTTAAGACTGGCAACACTGGAAGTGGTGTTCCTGCATTGCGCAATCTGCCTGGCGTCGGCACCGCTGGTAGTGGCTTTGCTCTTCCGGGCGTTGGTGGTGCAAAGCTTCCAGCTGGAAATTTCTCGCCGGTCGGAGGAATCAGGCCGATTATTCCTAATCTGGGTGCCGGTTCGATAAAGATTACTCCCAATCTCAATTTGAACTCCGGGGGATCTGTGCCCAGCAGAGGAACAAATCAACCGGCTCCCAGCCAGCGTACACAAGTGATTCCAGTAAGACCGGTAATTGTTGCTCCGTCCAGGAAGTAATTTTTCTTGTTTTGCGAAACGATGAGGTCGCTGCAATAAGCGACCTCATTAAGTATCAGGGCAATCTGGAAATGGTTATGCGCCCGTTTGAGTCGGGGGACAGTTGTTCAGTCGGTACCACGCTAATAATTCTGGGCTGGTCCGTATACTCTCCTCTATCTGTGGTAGAGAACTGAATGGCGGCCATGTTCTTGAGAAGATGTTCTCGTGTGGAGCGATCGACTGAGTTTTTCGGCGTGCGCAATGCACTAAGGTGATTGCCGTTATACATCAGTGAAAAGATCGAAAAATCGTTGAGCACAACAACCTGGTTTTTCAGCGGGTGCTTGGTCAGGTGGCGCCGCAATACGCCGTCTCCAGCTTGCAGTTCTTCGACAGATGGGTCGTGATCGGTGAGAAGAACTTCCTCCCCCATCGAAATCGGAACTTTGACTTGGTCGAACAAGAGGTTCACCGAATTGCTGCCGCTACAGACACCGACTCGAAAATAACCTTCGACTTTTTGTATCGTAGCGTCTGCTGCTTGCTTGAAGACTGCAGTTCCCATCGCGCAGGTAATGGCTGTGTTTGCCGGCCCGTGAACAAATATCCAGCCTGCAAAAATTCGCATGCTCCCGTCAGTATTGACCATGAATTCTGTTCCGTCCGATGCCAGCAGCCTGACTGGAGCACTACTGGTAGTGCCCATTTGCGTTCTGGCGAACCTGCCGGTAGAATCCAATTGTTTGCTGAACTGTCTGTAAGAAGAAGTTACGCTGCCTAACGACGCATCGATGGAGCCATGTTGAATCAAAGGATCCTTGTTGATACTGGAAGGATCAAAAGCTCTTGGACCGTTGCCATCCACATCCCAGACGTACTTCTCTAGTGGCTTCAGGGAAATCGCTTTAGTCGAGTCTTCGCTTGTCTTTACCTTGATATATCCTTCTGCCCCAAGGTACAAAGGAAGGGTCTGAAAACTGGCTCCTGGTCTATAGTCTACGATTGCAGCTGAATGGCGGGCAATTTTGACACCTGCATCCCGAGTAGACACTTTGAAGTCTGCGTTTGCAGTGGCGGCTAGAAGCCGCCCGCAGTGAAGAATGATTTTGTCACCGTCGGTACTCAAAATCGTGCCTTTCGTTCCCATGAGCAGAGTTCCCGGATAGCCGAATAGACTTCCCGACGCACATTGTCTGTCTGTAGTAAAGACAACAAACGCAGATCGATTTGCGTTCACATGAATTACAACCGGCTTGTCCGTCGGGCTGCTTTCGCTTGCTTGCGCAATCTTCAGTGCATTCTCATTGGCATTTTTCGCGCCTGTAAATGCCGCAAATTCCATAGGTAAGGCGATAACCGGCAGCAAATTAGTTCCGGCCTCGTCATCCCCACTGTTTACTACTGTCGCATTGCTAGGAAGAGTGTCGGACTTTCTTGTGAAGGCCTGCGCGGAACCTTTTGGACCATCCTGTACAACTGTCTGCGCAGCTTCAGCCGAACCCATTTTGTCGATTAAGGAGAAGCTCGTTCTGCCCCAGTTCTTGTCCGCTGGCGTTAGCGCATTCTGATTTGGAGGCGTTATTATGATTATCGGTTTGCCTCCTGGAACAGGGATTCTGGTGTCGGCCAGTGCGGCACTCGATGAGAGCAATGTCACCGCCAGGGTGACGAGAGAAATTTGCATTAGATGCCGACGATATTCACGCATAAACAGTGCTCCTGAACCAGCTATTTAAATGATAGATCAATTTGCACTTCGCAATCCGGTGAGGTGCGTCGTGTTGTGGACACAAAGTTGCCAGTATATGGGGTATGCTAAAAACCCTGAAACACATGCTACCATTTGCCTTGGGAAAGATTAGCTTGCCGCAGTGAAGAAAGGAAAGTCGGGGGTCGTCCTTCACATGGTTTGCGAAAGACGAAGATTGCCTTTTCTCGCTGTAAGGTTCGCAATCGCGCTTTTTGCAACCCTTCTTGTGGCTTGCTCTTGCTTTGCATTGGCTGCGCCCGCCTTCGCTCAAATTTCATCGGGAATTTCGCCAGTTTCGGCGCAGATGGCCCCTATTCGTCTAGCTCAATCTCCGACCTTCAATTCGACTTTGATTAACAATCAGCAGTACGTTAAGGGTCTGAGTCCAAGGCTGGGATATAGGGACAAGTTCAGTCTTTATGCGCAGCGCAAATTGCCGTCGCGGTTCTTTTTCAATTACAGTATGGAAAGCGCATTCCGGACGGAAACCAATCCTTTTCAGATGCCATCGAAACTGACTTTGCTGAATCAGTTGGGTGGTTTCGAGACGATTGCATCCTTGGATGCAGTTGGGCAGCAGCAAGTTGCCGATCAGTTTAAAACAGTGAATGCGCGCGACGCAGCTTTTCGTATCATCCCTTCGTTTAGCGGCGGTTACAACCTGACGCCCTCAACGCGTCTGATCGGTAACTATGTTTTCATTCGCGACCAATTTTCGCACAACACCTCTCTCAACACAGTCTCGCATTCCTTAGCTTGGGGTTTGCAGCAAGATATTCCATTGCCCCGGTGGGAATTACTCAGCAAAGCAAGTCTTACTTCCGAATGTCAGTTTCGCGAACTATACGTTTTGCACCAGGATAGAGTGTTCGACTGCCTTCCAGCAGCCACTCTGAGCTATCAAGTGACGCCTCGATTGAGTGCATTTGCAAACGTCCTTTTGCAATTGCGTGGCACAAAATACATGGTTCCTGCGACCAAGGAAATCGATCCGTTTTACACGTTTGGTTTGTTCTATGCTCGCGGACCGTGGACCCTCTCAGCCTCAGCTCTTTTGGTGACAAACTTCAGAGAGCCTTTTTTGCCGGGTAATTCTCATACCTTAAATCCATACGCGTGGATTTCCGACTTCGAAGTCAGTCGCAGAATGACGAACATAATTCCCAATTCTCAAGCTTTCATGCGCTTTGAGCACATCTACAACTTCCACACGAACGAGCAGCCTGGTGCTTCATCCGTAGACTACAGGTGGTTTTTCGGTACCAAGATGGCACTTGGAAAACAAGCCACATCTACTTTCATGGAGCAAATGCGTAAGCAATTGCTAGAACGTGAGGGCGTTCAAGTGACTGTGCCTGAGAAGAGAAAACGGCAGGGCTCAAAGCAGCAAAGTCAACAACAATTACAGCCGCCTTCGCAGCAAGAACAGCAGCAAGAGCCGCCGCAGCAGCAGCAAGAGCCGCAATCACAACCGGAATTCCGATCCGACCCCGGACCTCAACCGCCTCTTCCTCCAGCCGACGTCCCGGCGGCAGACACTACTTCCAGCCCGGCTCAATAGAAATTAGCTTGGTTCATCTCATTTTTGATAGGCGAAGCTTTGTCCGAGTTCCGCCATGACGAAACTTGGAAGCACAATACCTTGTGAGTCTCTGCCTGTTTTGAGCCGAAATGTGTTATATGATCGATTCAAGAAAACTTGAGATAACTTGATGCAGTCGATAAGGAAAGTAGAAGTTCAACCGTACGAAGGCGCGCGTTTACCCTACCGCATCGCCGTCGGCGATGTTATTCGCTGTTCTGCTTTTGCAAATTGTTTTTTGTTCAATCATCCAATTCGAAGCCTGTCAGGAAAACTTTGGGTATGGAGAAGCTCTGAATCGCATCTGCGCTATCGCGAACAATGCGGTGAAGGTGTGGGTGACGTGGAGCCCGCAAGAGCAAAAAGCACTTATCTAGTAGAGCAAATTAAAATGACAGTTGGTGACGGTCCTCACGACGTATTTCCGAACCAATACCGAATGAGCAGAGACGTTTCCTGTTTGCGATTGACTGATGACTTTACTTTGCCTGAAAAGGAGGAGCGAATTTGCTTCTCTCTCAATGAAGCTATGGCATTATGCGGCATTCAAGAATCCGAAATTGAACTGGTAGGTTGGGCTACGCTGCCGATAGTCTGGGAAGAGACATAACCTGCTCAGGAATTCTCTCAGTTTCGCTACTCACTCATTTACTCGAAGTCAATAACGTTGCCGGTTTCGATTGCTTGTCTGAGTTTGTCAGCCGCTTTCGGGTCCATCTTGCTCAAGATCTTGTTTGTCGCTACCTGGTGTTCGACCGCTTGCCCTGCTCGACTTGCATAGTGCTGCAGTTCAACTGCCGCCCTGACATCGCCGTTGCATGCCTTGGTCCAGTTGTTGTTGAAAAATGTCGCCAACATGGTCGTGACTTTCTCGTCGTCAATCTCAGCTGTTGAACCGAATGCCAGAGAGTGAGTAGCTATGGTTAGAGACATGAGATTACCTCTTGCCGGGAAGTATTGATAAACTCTCTCGAATTGTGTGAGGTTTGCGTGAATGGGGCATCGTAGTAATCCCACTCGTGACGTGGAAGTATCAGGAGCGGGCAAATTATTCTTCTTTTTTTCCATTGGGATAGAAAATTGAAAGCAGGCAAACCAGCAAAAATATGCCACACATCATCTTTTCGTTTTCGGTAATAGATTCGTGACTTCGCCCGCCCATAGCGCTGGAAATAACGATCCACAGCCCGAGAATTCCGGCGGCGGCCGTAATCACAGTGATTATGTCGCGACGGACACCAGGAATCACGTCAAATATTCTCATCAGAGGAATCAGCAGCAGAACCTGAAAGATTATCGCCAGTGGCGCCACTGCTGCAATTGGTTTAATCATTGCGAATGCAACGCTCGATGCGACAAGAACCGCCAGCCATACGCCGAATGCGGTTGTCGATGCCCGTTCGTCCTCAGTGAGAATGCGTTTGCCGAAAGGGTCTAAAAGCAGTAATAAGTTGAAAAACTTGCGTGCCGCCAGCGCTGAAATCAAAAGAAGAAATGTCAACGCCCGCAGCGGTGGCACAAACACCATGATAATGGCGAATGCAAATGATGCTCTTCTGTCCATGTCCGAGAATTTTGCAGTTATGTATGCGAATGGATAATAAATCGGATTGCGTGCCTTCAATGCCTCGAGAATGCCTTCTCGTGCCCATCTCGAATTCGGGTTGAGGCGCAGTGCTTCGCGATAGTGCTCGGCGGCTTCGGACGGTTTGCCCTTGCGAAACAATATTTGTGCTTTGTTGGCGTGAGATATATCGTTATCCGGATCGTGGGCAAGCGCTTGATCAATAGCACTTTCCGCGTCTTTGTGTTTGCCTAGTTTTGAAAGAGCGATGGCTCTGCAATTCAAGCAATCTATATTATGGGGAGAAACTTCCAACCCGAGTTCCGCCATCCCGAGAGCCTTTTGCCAATCGTCTCTCATAAGGTGAATATCTGCCGCCATGCCAAAATATGTTGCATGGTGCGGGTTTAATCGAAGCGCTTCCTCTATAGCGGTGAGCGCCTCTTTCTGCCTGCCCCAGTGATAGTAGACAAAGGACATTGCATAGTGATTCCAGGAATTGTCTGGCTCCAGATGAATGCATTCTCTTGCTTCTTTGATCGCTTCATCGAAACGTCGCAAAGCCGCTAGTGCAAGAGCCAGCATTCCATGTGCATATGAATCGTGCGGATCTTGTGCTATGGCAAGGCGAAACTCATCCTCTGCCATTTTGAAGCGGCGAGAATCATATAGGATGGAGCCTTTTTCGATGTGGTCGGTCACGCCGCAGCTTCTCTAGAGCTTCATATATTTGACGATATCGTCATAGGTGCCGCCTTGATTAGAGTAGAGAGCATAATTGCGAGCGGTGGCGAACCACTCTGCTGTCGAGGGTTTTACATTCTTGATGGCGTTTTCCAGATCCTTTGTTGTAATGGGCTTGGGTACCCCATCTTTCATTGCTTGCGAGAGTTTTGCTTCGACAGCATGGTCGACGACAGAGAAAATGTCGGCGCCGGAAAATTTGTCTGTCTTCTTGGCGAGAATCTCGTAATCGATGTTATCGACAGGTTTTCCTTTCAGGGTCAAACGCAGAATATCGGCGCGAGCTTTCTGGTCAGGCGGCGGCACGAAGATGATTCTGTCAAATCTGCCGGGGCGCCTGAATGCGCTGTCCAAGTGCCAGGGGGCATTGGTTGCAGCCAGAATAAGAACTCCTTCGTTGGAGGTATCAACTCCATCAAGCTCCTGCAAAAATTGATTGATCGTCTGCCTGGTTCCGCTTTTGCGTGAGTCGTGACGGCTGGCGGCCAGAGCATCCACTTCATCGAAGAAGACAACGCAAGGTGTATTTCTTCTCGCGCTTTCGAATATTTCGTGAAGATGCCTTTCGCTCTCACCGATGAACATGTCGAGAACATCATTGATGCCCACGCTCATAAAATTGGCTTTGATCTCACCGGCGGTGGCACGGGCGAGAAAGGTTTTTCCGCAACCGGGAGGTCCGTACATGAGGATGCCGCCACCCACTTTCTTACCGTACTGCTTGAACATCTCCTGGTTTTCCAGCGGATAGATGATCTTCATCCGTACTTGCTCTTTCACATCTTCCATTCCGCCCACATTGGCAAAATTGATGTCGGACCGCTCGATGTCGACAAAGGTCGAATTGTCATCCGGGTCTTCATTGCTGACAAAATTTTTCAATCGTCCGTCTGACGTGACTGCGGATCTCTCACGGTCGTTGGAATTGGCGATAGGCTTTTCGGTGAGACCGAGGCGCTCGTGCAATCCTGCATCCTTCACCGCCGGATCGATATCCGTGCCCCTGACATATGCCTGGCGCGCCTTTTCTATCTCTCCATCATTGAGCAAAAGACGCGAGTGAATGATGAAGGCTCTTGCAGGAGGCTTGGCTTGCTTGATCAGATCTTCGACTATTACCAGAGCCTGGGAATATTTGCCCAATTGGTAGCAGCTGTATGCCAATCCCAGCTTTGCTGTCTCATTACCAGGCGAGAGCGTGAGCGCCGTTGCAAATTCCTTCTCCGCCTCGTCATAGCGGGCACTGGAATTGAGCATGTCGCCTAAATGAATACGCAGGGGAGCGTTGTCCGGTGAGACCTTAAGAGCTTCGCGCAGCGCTTGAATCGATTCTTCGTTAGCAGTCATTTGTTTATTTTTCGAAAGTAGAGCTAGGGGTAAGACGGGCAAGAGGCAGGAAATAGGATTGCTCATCCATTTCTAGATTCCCAGTATCTGACCCTGAGACGGCCTTATAAGCGCCTGAAAAGGCGATTAATTGTAGATTTTGCCAGATTTTATCGTCGCTCGGCCCAGGGCTCGAGGCTGAAAACCCAAGCCGAGCAGGAGGTACGTCCGATATTTAATCTTTTGCACGTCACAGTTAATCACTTGACGCGTTGTAAAGATGGGTTTTTCGAGGAACAACACTGCTGCTAGGCCTTTGCCTGTAGGATTCCGGGGGACACTGAGATGAGAAAGCAAATTGGGCTCGCCATCGAGAAAGCGCTCGATTGGACCACCTTTAACAGCTATAGACGCGCCGCCCACGCCCCTCAGACCCCGAACGCCGAAACTCCGGCTCAAGAAACTCAAGAGCCCCAGCCTGCCTGCCAGAATGGCGTCTGTGACGTCGAGTGGAAGCCAGGGCGTCGCTCTATTGCTTGAAGCGCGCCATTCACATTACGGCTCTGATTAAGTTCTAAAGCGAATAATCGGCAATAATTAGGCTGAGGTTCAGCCCATTATGAAATTCGTCGACGCGCTCAAAGAAAAGGTCCTCATCTTTGATGGGGCTATGGGCACGTC
>CAZBOX010000252.1:0-9313 GCA_964493595.1 uncultured Candidatus Obscuribacterales bacterium
GAGCCAAGTGCAGACGCGTCAATTACTGTAGCGGAATCGCCAAGTTTCGCCTTTTCAGCTGAAATTACGATATTGCCGCCATTACCACCAGCTCCGCCACCAGCCAGCAGATTCAGCACTGTCCCTTCGTTTCCTTTGATGCCATCAGCAAGAATGTTGATATCCCCTGCGGTGCCGCTAGGATTGTCGGTGAAGAGCGAAATAGTTTGACCGGCGAAGATAAGCGAGTTTACGCCGGAAGCAGCACCTGGATAGTCGATGTTGATCTGCGATCCATCGCCGGTAGCGAAAATCTCGCTAGTTCCGTTATTGAACTTGAGCGGCATGGCTGTGATTTCAACCTTCGCCTCATCGCTCTTAGCTTTGAGCGTGAGGTTCCCCGCCCCAGCAACAAGCACTTCGTCTGTGGTCACATTGATCGGGAATTTGTCGACAAAGATGTAGAGACCGTCGAAGTGTTCCTGAGGATCGAGCGTGATGCTGCCCTTCGGAATTACGCGAACTGAGGTCTGCGCTTTGCTGTTTGCCTCAATAGTCAAATCACTTGTAAGCGTCATCTTGCTTGTAGCCAAAACAACCTTGGCTGGCTTTTCAGCAGCCGCGGCGAGAGTGTCTTTGACAGAAATCGTGGCTCCTGTAGAGCGGATTTCATCACCCACCAGCAGAACCTGACCAGCAGGTGCGCTGCTCGTGCCGTCAAGGACGATGTTGCCTTTCACAGTCACCTGGCCAGTGCCAGCATAGGCAATCAGAGAGGGAGTGCCGTCATGCTCACTGGTCACATGAAGCTTCGCACCGTCAATGACGATGTCGCCGCTCGGACCGTTCGTGAGAAAAATGACGCCCGTTTTCTGGGTCAACCCCGCGCCCAGGTCGGTTGTGCCATGAAGTGTGATGCTTGCCGCACCGTTTGTGCCTCCGCCAATTTTGAGAGGCGGCGCGTCTGCCTTGCCGACGTTGGCATGAATACGCACGTCGTGCGTGCCCAGAGGAACTTCCGCTTCATACGGAAGCACTTCGATGTTACCAGCGTCAATGTTGCCAGTCGCGGCAAGCTTGACGTAGCGGTGCGCAGTCAGCTTTCCGGTCTTGATGGTAAATTCGCCGGAATCATGAGGAAGCAGAGACGGAAGCAGCGCTCCACCAGCTTCTTCGAAGATGATGTGGCCGCCGTTGATGTTGATGTAAGTTCGAGCCTCAATTGCACCCGTGATTATGCTACCGGTTGTTGCAATGTCGTTCTCGAAGGCTTCAATTTCCACCGCGTCCGAAGTGATCTTGGCACTTACATTGATCGTCGGTGCGATCATTGCAACGAAGCCCTCTTTCAGCTGATCCGTTGTTGCCTCTGTCTTGAGGGGAGCGTTTACGGTGATTGAGTTCGCAGCCTGCAAAATAATGGAAGGACCACCGGGCCTGTTATCTTGACGGGCGTCAAGAGTTCCATTGATCACGATGTCGCGAGCACCCAGAAAAATGTCTTTGGCGATGGCACCATTGATCGTGATCGTTCCCGAGGGTGGGAACGGCCCACCAGGAGCAGGTTCAAAGATCTGCCCCGGTCCTGAATTGTTCTCAATTGTCTGAGCGCAGCTTACTCCGCCGAAGCCGCCGCAAGCAAACTCACTGTTGCCATCGTTCGAATTGATAGCGAAATGAAGACCTGCCGAGACTACAAAGTCTCTGACTTCTCCATTCAAGCCAATAGCATTGACACCACTTAGATTGACGTTTCCAGCGGCAAGCACATAGATGTCGAAGCCATTGCCAGGCATTACAGCGGTGATATCGCCGCCACGGTTGTAATAGATAGGGTCTCCATCAACCTTCTGCTTAATGATGTCGAGATTTCCTTCTCTTACGCCGATGCTCAGTTCATAGGCCTTGAGGTCGACCTGGGCATCTATACGTCGGGCGTTAATTGCGAGTTTTCTCTCTGCCGATGGGCGGAAATACTTTGCTCGATAGGTTCCGTTGGCGATCAGAAGATCTTTGTCGGCGGCGGCAATGGAAATGTTTTCAGACGCAATTACTTCTCCGGCGCCATACACTTTCTCTGTATTGATGGTCAGCGAAGGGACCTGAGAAATGATCTTGCCTTCGTTGATGACTTTTGCAGCACGCAGGATTGCTTCTGCCTGTGCCGGATTGGACGATTTGACGATGATCGTCCCTCTGTTTGTAAGCACGCCATCGAATTTGATTTCGCCTTGGGCGGCGTCGAATTCTTTAACGGCTCCCTCGGGAATCGTGACGTCATTCTGAACTGCCTGCACAGTTTGAATGACTGGTTGTGCGGTCTGGGCAAATGCTGGCGCGCTCAAAAAGAGCGTGCACAACATCAGCCCTATGAGTGTTCCTGTTCTCATAGTTTCTCCGAAGTTGTTTCTGTGATGCGAACTAGCGGAGGCTAGAACGCAGTTTTGTTGTTCGAAAGTTCGCCTTTTATGGCTTCACTGGCGCGACCGTGGGCGGCGCACCGAAGACCTGTTGCCAGACTTCACGGACTTGGGGGTCCGCAAGTTCTCTAGCAAGGTCCGCTTGATTCTTCGCGACGTCTGCCTCAGCAAGCTTGGGGTCTGGGGATCAATGGAACGAAAAGTGGCGTTAAGCTCGCGATCTTGACTGGACATGCGTTTCGGGGATTATTGATATGTTGACATCATTGGTGTTCCGAAGAGGCCGGTAGTGTCCTTGTTTAACAGGCTCTGGCAAATTGAAGTGATAGCGCCCAAGCACATTTATGTGTTCATGCTGGAGAGGAGACAACCTAATCACATCTTCGGAATTAAGAGTCTGTCCCGTTCCTCTGATGTGATCCAAAATTCTGTCCAAGTACATTGTGTTCCAGAGAATGGTTGCGTTCACAACTAAACCTAAGGCACCAAGCTGATCTTCCTGTCCTTCCTTGTATCGCTGCCTCAATTCTCCGCGCTGTCCATAGAAAATTGTTCGCGCTACCGCGTGCCTTCCTTCCTGCCGATTCAGCTGGGTGAGAATGCGGCGGCGGTATGCGTCATCATCGATATAGGAGAGCAAATAAATGGTCTTAATGATCTTGCCGAGCTCGGAAAACGCTCGCGCAAGAGTCGATTGACGCTGACTTGAGCGAAGTGTACGCATGAAATCAGAAGCGCTGACCATGCCTGACTGCAGCGACCCGGCAACTCGCAAGATATCGTCCCAATTTTGTGCAATTACATCTGTGCTGACTCGATGACGAGACAGAGCGTTCAGTGCTCCGTAGTCTGCATCCGCCTCTATACGCCAAAATCGAGTCTCCCCAATATCCGCCAGCCGTGGGCTGAACTGATAGCCTAAAAGCCAAAACAATGCAAAGACGGTATCAGTGTAGCCGGCCGTGTCTGTCATTATCTCCGTTGGTCTTAGCGTCGTTTGCTGTTCCAGTAAGCCATCAAGCACATAGAGAGAGTCTCTGATCGTTCCAGGAATAACGATGCCATGGAATCCCGTAAACTGATCGCTGGAGAAGTTGTAATAAGTAACTCCGCGGCCAATACCAAAATACTTTGGATTTGGTCCGGCATTGATCGTCTTTACCGGTACTACAAAACGCAGTCCGTCTGCCGATGCAACATCGCCTCCACCCCATTCACGCGCCAGCGGAATTCTATTTTGCGCTTCTACCAAACGAGCATTAGCTCTGGTTATCGTATCGATTCGTAGATAATTCTGCTTGATGTAAGATAATCTGTCCTTGGTAAGGGCTGGTATTCGAGGATTGATTACCGGCTCAAGGCCGATGTTGCACGCTTCTGAAACTAAAACCGCACAGATGCTGATATCGAGATCGTCCACCCTTGAGTCAGTTTCACTCAAATGGCAAAACTCTTGCGTAAAGCCGGTTTTCGAGCTTATCTCCATGAGCATGTCAGTGAGATCCACCAATGGCATCATTGCACTTGTTTCATCGCGAAGCTGGACCAAACGATCAGGTTCACCCAAGCAGTCGAGAGGTGTTAGTACCAATGCATCTTTATCACCTTGTTTCTCAATCCGGACAGCGTTATTTCGTGGCAGATTCTTGCTGACTCGCAGATAGGATTTGTGCAAGTCCTTGCTGAGGCGACGGAGTTCCTCACTGGGAGACGGCTTTTTATTTAGGCTTCTGCATACTTGTGATTTCGAGGAATTCCATTGTTCTGGCTGCAACAATTTCGCCCTCGGATCTGCCCATTTGACGCTGTGGTCCAGATAGATATCCCTACTTCGAAGAGCATCGCGCAATTTCTCAAGAACGCAAAATGTATAAGCGCGGCGGTCGAGCAACCCGTTTTCATCAAAGGAAGTAAATCTCCAACCTTTGGTAATCACCGATGTTGGAGCTAGACTCATGTCTGGTTTTTTCACGCCTTCAATTGATCTGAGAAAGCGCACAGCTTCTTGAACAGGCCTGCCTGTATCAGTTGATTGAAAATCGAGAGAATCAAGTACCGTAGGCAGGAATCGTCTAACTGTTCGCCAGCGCTCCATTAACTCTTGGTGGAAATTGTCGTCAGGCCGCCGAGCTATTGACCATACAGTTTTTAGCGCTGCTTCAATCTCTTCCACAGATAGCACTGAGTAGATTTCGCTGCGCACATCGGTGTCAGGCAGCTCCGGATCTAAAATAATATCGCAGACGCTGCAGAGACGAAGTGCTGCGGCGTCGAGCTTTTTCAACGACTTCATACGGTCCTTCACGCCAACGTGAGCCGACTTTCTGAGAAGGTTTGCAATCAGTATCTCCATTACATCAACTGCGTCATCTTGCGCTGTTTCTTCAAGGCTGTGCGCAAAAGCCACCAGTGTAGCCATGCGTCTTTCTTCCGGCATCCGCTCTATTATCGATGCCTTGGAGTTGGCGGCAAAACGAGCAAGCAACTTAATCCTCCCAGCCGGAAGATGGGACAGATCGTGCTTTCCTCCACCAAGTTTGCGGATGTCTTCCAGACGGTCAAGAGCAGAAACCAGCGATGGTGCACTAACGGTGACAGGGCTTCGTCGCAATTTGTCTAGACGTGTTTGGCGTCCGCCGGGTTCGATCGACAGGAGGGTTTCAAGTTTTCTTTTCTCTGCTGGTGAAGGCAAGCCGGCAAGGCTGTTCCAAAGTCGCTCAGAAGCTCGGTCGCAAATGCTTGCAACAAGGCGCTCTAACGTGGAGACACCTGGTAAAAGAATTTTCTGGGATACCAATCTGGCAGTGGCCAGGTCGAACAGAACAGTCGCACGCTCAGCGGTGAACCAGGCCCGCTCATAAAGCCATCGAATCAGGCGCCATTGCTCGGGTTGTTGATCAAAGTCACGATAAGCTAGTCTTATTTTTATGTCTTGAGAGTGCTCCATCCGCGTCTCGCGCCGATCCATGTACTCCGGCAAACAGCCAACGTCAATACCAAGCTGTGCGCTGATGTAAGCCGTTACGCCTTCAGGAACATCCAAGGGGTTGGACAAGAAGGTTCCCAGATATCGGACTGTTACCAGTTGCAATGCGTAACCCAGTCGATTATGCGGTCCTCGCCTAACATTGATCAATTCATAGTCGGCTTCGTCAAGGTGAAAATACTTTGTCAATTCGGCTGCGGCGGGCTCTCCCGCAAACCGACCGTATGAATTTCGTTGTTGGTCAGTCAAAAAATTGACGGGCATGGTGCTTCTCACAAACGGTGGTTTGCAAGCAGAAAAAAATCGCTTTGCCGACAACACGAAGTTGCTAGACAAACGAGTTCTCACAAACCACTCTTGAATTATCCTTCTCAATATCTCACAATGGACATGAGTTGTGAGAATTTCTGAGAAACAAAAAATTGCTCATTGGATATGCAAGAGTATCAACAAACGATCAAGATCTTCAGTTGCAATTAGATGCGCTGAAGACAGCAAGGTGCAAACGTATCTTCACTGACAAGAAATCCGGAGCAACCAAAGATCGTCCCGGCTTGAATGATGTGCTGTCTCACCTACGAGATGGAGACACCCTCGTCGTCTGGAAACTCGATCGGCTGGGTCGAACAGTCAAAGGACTCGTTGATTTGGTAACCGAACTCGAAAATCAAGGCGTGAACTTTAAGAGCCTAACAGATGGCATTGATACCACATCTAGTGCGGGGAGATTTTTCTTTCATATTATGGCCAGTCTTTCTCAAATGGAAAGAGAGTTGACCTTGGAGCGTACCAAGGCTGGTCTTGAAGCGGCAAAAAAACTTGGCCGCGTCGGCGGACGAAAACGGACTATGACCGATAGCAAAATAAAGTCTGCTCGTAAATTGCTCGCGAGTGGGCACTCTCCAAAAGATGTTGCCCGCGATTTAGAGGTTTCAATCGCGACACTCTATCGGTGGATTCCCGCGGCATCTTCAACGGAATTCTAGATTGTGAAAGGAGAAATCAACTGAAGAAAGCAGTTCCAATAAAAAGTATTGTCGGCGTTGAGTTAGCGATCAGCGATACTCCCGGCATTCGAAGAGTCGTGGTAAAAGATCGGTCTACAAGGGCTTTGTCCTGGGATCGATTCGTCAGGCTCAAAGCGGCTGCTGAAGCCATAATGCAAATTGCTGATAGCAAGACAACTATTCTTGATGTCGGAGGATTCGATGGCGCTCTTGCCCTGTTTCTGCAGGACCACGAAATTGACTTAATCGACCCTGCGACCACCGGCGCATCACTACTTCAACAACCAGCAGGTGCACTTTCATACGATGTGGTTACAGCAATAGATGCTCTGGAGCACATTGCTCCGCAAGAACGAGAAAGCACATTGCAAGAGATGGCAAAGATTGCACGTGAATTGATCGTTCTGAATTATCCATGCCGGGAGACAGCAGAAGCTCAAAATCTTGTGCTTAAAGCCACCAATAATCCACTTGTCCGCGAGCACGTGGAGTGGGAACTACCAGACACCGACAATGTGGTGGCGCTCATGCAAGGTCTGGGTTTTTCGGCAAAGGTCAAGCCGCATGCAAGTCTCGCAGTATGGCTGGGCCAATATTTGACTTTGAACCTAGCCCCTGAAACAGCGCAAGAGATGAACCGCTATCTGATCGATCATCATTCCGATGAACCATTTTCAACGCCGCTTTACCATTTGGTTGTCTGTAGCCGAGAAAACTCCGTTTCGTCATGAAACGCGTGAGGCTGCAAAGTAGCTTAGCGCCACTTTTCGTTCCATTGATCCCCGGACCCCAATATGCGGACAGTTTTTCGTTCGAGATCAATCTCTACAATTGGGAGCTCTAGTTCGTCGCGCTTTTCAGTTGAGAAAAGCTGAATGCCATCGCTTACAACTGGCACAAAGGGAATGGGTTTTGCACGCGCCCCAGTAGTGGACTTGGTTTCGTCACGCCGGTTTATCTCACGCTTCCACCAGGAGAGCGTATTCTGATTCAGGTCATGCCGTCTGCAAAATTCTGCTTGTCCAAGACCGCTCTCAGTTAACAGCGCCAGATTTTTTCGCCAGAATCGCTCCTTTTCCTTATTCAGTTTTGACTTCCGTTTCACAAGCAACGCCTTCTGATCGATTACAATTCAATCGAACACCACGCCGCTTCAAACTTCAACTATGCGGTTCGTGCAACGCTCTCGTCCACCGAACCAAATAGTTTAATTTGCTGACCAACCACAGAGTAAGAATATAAGCATTGCGGTAAGCTTGCCGTATCGTGCATTGACCATATTGTTCCTAAATGGTCTTTACAGTAGAAATAGCTCGTTGCCGAGGCAATGACTCCTCCACCAAAAAACTTATTAGTGACAGCTGAAGAAGCATCGCGAGCTTCAAATTTGCTAAAGTCTGCGAAAACAAACTGCTTCGTGCTCGTCACAGAGCCGGAAGTGATTTCAACAATTTTTGTATTCCGGTCGAGTCCATCATACGAAAACTGGCTGAAATTATTCACTCCCGGATAATCGATTTGTTTGGTTGTGCTGATCTTGAGAGTGCTACAAGAAGGCTGATGATACCTCGGTCTTCAGCGTCTGAAAAACGCTGTGCAGAAATGCTTGTATTGTCATTGTATGCAACTTCGAAAAACAGCTTCTTCTTTTCGGCCGAACGAAAGGACAAAGAAATGCGGGGCGGAGGGGCCGGGAACTCCCCTTAGATTGGTTGGTAAGGTCTAAATAGAAAAAATCGGGTTCAAATCCCCAATTGCCTTGAAATCGGGGCGTTTTAATGGGCTTGGTGTAAAATATAAGCGTGCCCAATACATAAGTCCTCCTCCAGGAACGCATATGAAACAGGAAGAACCTTCAAATCAATCGAAATGGCAGGACAGAATTGCCTTCGACACCGCCGTTCTGGCAGGAAAACCGGTTATCAAAGGCACTCGAATCGCAGTTGAATTTGTAATTGACCTTTTGGCCCAAGGTTGGAGCCATGCGGATATTTGCAAAAACTATCCAAACGTAACTGACGACGATATTCGCGCTTGCTTGGCTTATGCGAGGGATACCTTGACGGCAGAGCGAGTTTACCCAATCGGGGCATAGGTGTTGCGCTTCCTCGCAGATGAGAATTTCCCAGGACTCGCTGTGTCCGAGTTGCGCACGCGAGGACATGACGTTGTATGGATTCTTACCGATTCTCCTGGCATTTCAGATGAGGAAGTGCTCGCTCGTGCGAAGAATGAGAGTCGCGTTCTTCTGACATTTGATAAGGATTTTGGTGAATTAGTGTTTCGGGCTGGAAAATCTGCTTCAAGCGGCGTGATTCTCTTTCGGATTTCTGCTAAGTCGCCAGACTATGTTGCAGAAACAGCGGTACGCGTGCTGGAACATCGGGACGACTGGGTCGGCCACTTTGCCGTTGTTGAAGACACCAGAGTTAGATTGACAAAGATCCCTGAAAAGCGTTTTTAGAAAGATGGTTGCATTTGACGACGAGAACGAAAAAAAGAGCGAGCTGCTAAAGCGCATTACCGTGGAAGATGGTAAGTGCGGTGGGCGTCCGTGTATTCGGGGAATGCGAATTCGCGTTGTGGATGTTTTGGAACTATTGGGTTCGGGTGTTGAGTCAGCGGAGCTTCTCAGCGACTTTCCTGACCTTGAGCATGAGGACATTCTTGCTTGTCTTGCGTTTGCAGCAAAAAAAATAGAGTCGAAGAACTAATTAAGCGGACTTCTCATTCAGTCTTTCCATCATCCAAGTTCCCAGGAGCATTGCACAGGCGCAAGAATTCATTTGTGATCATCTGCATGGGTTCGCGCAGTCTCTCCACATCTACCACGATATAGCCAAATGTGGTGTCGTTTCTTCCAGAATGATTGGCAAGTTTCTTGAGCACCACATACGGTAGTGCCAATCTTTCTGCAACAG
>CAZBOX010000253.1:0-9174 GCA_964493595.1 uncultured Candidatus Obscuribacterales bacterium
GGATTCCGGCATCGGTATCAAGCCGATCTCTAAATTCGGTTCGCAACGCTTGATCAAGCGCGCTATGGAATATGCCATTGCTCGCGGCAAGAAGAGCGTCACCATGGTTCACAAAGGCAATATCCAGAAGTTCACTGAAGGCGCATTCAGAGATTGGGGATATGAATTGGCTGCTGGTGAAGAGCCTTTCAAATCCAAAATCGTCAGCGAAGAAACCCTCTGGGACAAGCTGGATGGCAAAATGCCTGCCGACAAGATTCTTCTCAACGACAGAATCGCCGATTCTATGTTCCAGCAAGTGTTGACCAGACCCGATGAGTACTCGGTTCTTGCCACCACCAACTTGAACGGAGACTATCTCTCGGATGCTTGCGCCGCTCAAGTAGGCGGTCTCGGTATCGCTCCCGGCGCCAATATCGGCGACGACTGCGCTATCTTCGAAGCCACTCACGGCACCGCACCGAAATATGCAGACAAAGACGTCATCAACCCGGGTTCCGTTATCCTCTCGGGCGCGATGATGCTCGAGTACATGGGTTGGGTCGAAGCTTGCAACTTGATCCATGAAGGATTGGCAAAGACCATCCAGCAGAAGAAGGTCACCTATGACCTCGAACGCTTGATGACCGGCGCAACCAAGCTGAAGACCAGCGAATTCGGCGATGCAATCATCTCGAACATGTAATTGTGATCGTAAGCAAAGGCTTACGGTTTCGCCAGCTATGAATAAGGGATGCCCGCTTTGGGCATCCCTTATTGCCACTATGGCAGTCAACTCTTTAATCTCATCGATTGCCTGTCAGTCGGTTTTTGGCTCACCTCTGAGCGAATCTGACACCATGCACATTCAATCTCCGATTGATAAGAGCGGGGCAGCCTCAGACTCGCTCAGGAAAGCAGCCGAAGAATATGCCGATGCTTGCAATTTTGAGCACGCAAAAGCGAAGCTCGAAGAAGATATCGCCTTGAATGCAAACACCGACAAAAGCCGTTTGCCGGAATCATACATTTTGCTTGGCAATCTCTACCGGTTGGAAGGTCTCTATCCAGAGGCCCGGACATGGATAGTGCGTGGCTTCAATGCCCTGGAGAAAGGAAATGCTCCTAGTGCTGACAGGCTTTCGGCAGCCTACAACTATCTGGCACTCCTTAATAACAGCGCCGGCGAATTTTCGGAGTCCGAAAAGAATGCACGCAAAGCACTGAGCTATTCGATCGATGCGTCTCTTGGAAAAGAGAATCAAGCGATGCACCGGGTCGTGCTTGCCAATGCGCTCAGACAGCAAGGTAGGTACAGAGAAGCTCTTGGCGAACTTGAAATAGCTCTGCCTGTTTTGAAAACAGGTTCGGAAAAGAGCTTGCTCGCCACCGCCACGAATAATTTGGGTGCGCTCTATTTTTGGATGGGAGATTACCAGAAGGCATTGCCGATACTGCAAGACGGACTGAATCAGCGCCTTCAGGTATGCGGCGAGAATCATCCTGATGTGGCCAACTCTTATCTCGATTTAGGATGTGTAGAGTTCAAGATTGGCGATTTGAAAAATGCTCTCGAGCATCTGGAAGAAGCCCACGAGATACGGACCAGCAAAATGGGGGCTAACCATCCGGAGACTTTATCTTCGGCGGCAAATCTGGCTGTAGTCCTTCTGGCGACCTGCGATAAGAAAAGAGCTCTGGAGCTTCTCAAAGATGCAGTTGAAGCAGGCAAAACTGTTCTGGGAAATAAGAATCCAGATTTAGCTCAATACAAAGATGATTACGCGAATGCTCTTTGCGCGGACAAACAATTCGATCTGGCCCGCGATACACAGACGGAAGCAAACCTGGTCAGAAAGGCGGTTTTCGGCGGCGGCAGTCGAGAATATGCAAATGGACTGCGTTCACTTGCTCAGATTGAATCGGCGTCCGGCAACCAAAAATCGGCACGCCAGCTCATAGAAAAAAGCATTGCTATCTACCGGGCATCTGCACAAAGACCGGATCCGGATCTTGCGGATGCGATGGATGAATTAGGCTGCATGTATGTCCAGGGCAACGATCTGGAGAGCGCCAGACAAACCTTTGTTTTAGCCGTTCGCGAGAAGTTGAAAGTCGGAAACAGTGTTTCGTACGCGACCAGTCTTGCTAATCTGGCGGAATTGCTGCATAGAATGAAACAGGATGCGGAAAGCCAGGTGATGCTGAAGAAAGCGGCAGAGGCGATCCAGTCTTTGCCTCAAACACAGCGCGAGAATCCGGACTGCAAAGCCATTTTGGAAAGGTACGCAAAAGCTCAAAATGGCTCAGCTGCCGGCGATCGCTGAGCCCCTCAGATCAGCGTCCATCCGGCAGTGACACCACAGATCGAGGTCGTGCCCACCGAAACCCGTGCCCATGCCCGAATCTCGGTGCCCTCAATCTACTTCTAGACAGGTGTGATTCAGCTAACTACTGTTGCTGCGACCCGAGCAGTTTGCTGTGATTCGCATCAATTCGGCAATTATTGCGATCCCAACCACCGACAAGCGCGGAGGTCTGCGGCAGCAATTTGCTCTGAGTGGCCGAAATTCTGCAGTTATTGAGGTCCCAACCGCCGCCGCGGATTGAAGTTTGCTGTTCCATCAATTGAGAGCGCGTCGCTGAGACTCTCAGGTTGTTTCCGTCCCATCCGCCGCGAGGAAAGAAATTGTCCTGCGCTTGAGCTTGCGAGGCAAATGAACCCAGTCCGACTACCAGCAACATCATCGACAATACAACTTTCATTGACTCAACTCCTCGCAGGGGCTTTCACATTGGTGTTAACGCTGGGCGAAGATAAATTAGGGGCGAATGCGGATTTTTTTTGAAAAATCCCAAAATGCCATCCCTGTCGCGAAAAACCCGCCTGACAACCGCGTACCCTCTCCGGGCTGAGGGCATACTTGGAGAACCCGGGCATCAAAATCAGCAAATCATTCGGTGACTCATTCGGCGCCGCAGGACAAGTCCTGGCTTATTGCCGGTATGACGACCGTTCTGAAGCACAGGCACTCCATTTACTAGAACATGCAACATGCCTTCCGAGAGCTGGTGAGCATTCTCGAAAGTCGCCTTTTCGTGAACCTTTTCCAGATCGAAAATAACTATGTCGGCTGCATATCCCAGGTCTAATTTGCCCCGGAAGAGCAACCCGAGCACGCTTGCAGGAAGGGCTGTAAGTCTTCGAATCGCTTCAGGTAATGCGATCACCTTCTCTTCGCGCACATACTTTTCCAGCAGTCGAGCAAAATTCCCATAAGCGCGCGGATGAGTTTGCGACTTCAGATACTCTCCGGAAGGCGACATGGACGAGCCGTCAGAACCGAATGTAATCCAGGGCAATCGCAGTTGCTTGACTATATTCTCTTCGCTCATCCATGAGTAGACCGTCTCAACTCTGCTGCCATCCTCGACTACAAGATCCATGGCAACGTCAGCAGGCTCCTGCCCTCTTTCATCGGCGACTTGTTTCAAGGTTTTACCTGTTAGAGGTTTCAATGCGTCGTTCTTGAAACCGACAAGAAGTATGCCTTCGGGTCCGGCATGCATGTATCCGTTTTCCCAATCGCAAGTATCGCTCAGCATCTCACTCTTGACGCGGGCGCGGATTTCTTTATCTTGAAGTCTCTTTATCCATTGAGACAAGCCGCCTTCCTGCACCCAGGTCGGCATCGCAGCATCTAAGCCTGTGTGCGCTCTTGTGTATAAATACATATCTGCCGATACACGATGGCCGGCCGCACGCGCTTTTTCAATCTCATCAATCACCTCGTCCATCTTGGACCAATTGCGCTTGCCGGCTGCCTTGAGATGATAAATCTCGGCAGGTATGCGGGCACGCTGGCTGATTGAGATCAGTTCGCGAACTCCTTCCAGCAATTGATCTGCCTCGCTGCGCAGGTGCGAAGCGTAGATCCCTCCACGCTTTGCCGCCTCTTCGGCGAGAGCAACCAACTCATCGGTGGCAGCAAAACATGCAGGCGCGTAAATCAATGCAGAAGACAATCCGACAGCACCTTCGGACATGGCCAGAGAAACCAGATTGCGCATCATTGAAAGCTCGCGCTCATCCGGTTTTCTGTCTTCTTGCCCAAGCACATACTCACGTACAGTTGTGGCCCCTACAAAAGATGCGACATTGGTGGAAATGCCTTTCAATTGCAAGCGATTCAGGAACTCGCCCAGGCTTCTCCAATTGATCGTGAAATGAATATCCGTCTGCTCATCAGCCATTTCTTGCGCCATCTTATCGTTGAGCGGGCCCATGGAGACGCCTTCACCGATCACTTCGAGAGTAACACCCTGACAGATATTTCCTTCCGACAAACCATCGTGCAGAAGTGCACGAGTAGCATGACTGAGCATGTTTATGAAACCTGGTGCTACGGAAAGACCGCGCGCATCTATCTTCAGAGTGGCATCGGCATATTTCAAATTTCCGATATCGACAATGATGCCGCTGCGCAGCCCTATGTCAGCAACGAATGGCTCGCCGCCCGAGCCGTCATAGATTGTGCCGCCCACTATCAGTGTGTCAAATTGCATGGGATTTCGGCCCGGGTCCTATCGATCTCTTTGGTGGTAGCACATGCGGTGCCACCGCTGCATCTAGTCTTTCTTGACTTTCGACCAGAGTTTGAGCATCCATGAGGATTTCTGCTTGGCGCTGGCTTCGTCTGCAACTTGATCGGGTGTGTCCCAAGCAACTTGCTTTAGTGCTTCGTGAAACTCAAGACCAGTGCGCGCGCACATTTGCAAGACACGCGCTACTTGTTCGGGCCTGAGAATTTCGTCTTTGACCAAATCCTGGCTCTGGATGGCCGCATCGATGAGACGCTGATCGACCATCTGGGTTGAAAGCAGCACTTCCCCAAGGCTCACGCCGAGTTGCTGAGAAAGATTTTTTGCTTTCACCATGTCATTATCGGTGAGAATTCCAGACAGCTGTAGAAATTCTATGACTGTATTGGTTTTATCAATCTGTTCCTTTCTTGCCAATTTTTCTTCTAAGACTGCGCGCACAGTCACGCCCTGGGTATGCGCAGTCCTCAATATCTCGGCAGCCTGAGTGGCATTCAAGTGCCCTTGGGCGACTAAATCCTGGAGTTTCAAACTTTCTTCCAGAGTCGCATTGGAAATCATCCCTGATTGAACAAGCACGTCGCCAATCTGTCTGTGGCTTTCCAGACCAACTTCCACGGCGGTGATTTTGTCGCCTTCGGTGACTATACCGGCCGACGTCAGCAAGTCTCCAACTCTTACAGACTCCTTGACGGGTTTATAAGCTCCTACTTGTTGCAAGGACTCTTCTATACTCTGCTGTTTTCTGGAAGCAGAACGCAAGCCTTCCACCGCTTGCTCGCGGCTGATTTTTCCGTCTCGAAGAAGTACTTGGGCGGTCAATGCCGATGCGAGCAAAGCCGGAGAGACGGCCCGATTAAGGACAAGACAACGCCCAACCGGCAAATTATTCTCATGACTTTGACGGACGGCTTCTTCCATTCGCTCAGGCGTGACTACACCAGCAGCCTGAAGCAATTCTCCCAATTCATTGGAAGAGAGCGATTCGCGCTGCGGTGGCTGCCAACCCAGGCGACGAAAAGCTTCTTCCAGAGAAAGTTTGCTCTTGCAGGCCAGGTTCAATGCCTTGATGCCAAAATCGTTGGCAATTACGCCTTCCCTCAAGAGTGACTGCACTTCAATCGCTACTTGCAGATCGCTTTCAGAAATTTCGCCAATGCTCATCAGCACGCGACCCAGAGGAGTAGTGGATTTCTTCGCTATTTGCAGCGCTTCCATCAATACTTCCGGGCGGATTACATTGGCAGCAACTAGCAATTCACCAATACGTTTGGGACCTGCTCGTCTCTCTTTGACAATTTCCATTCTTAACGACTACCTGAAATGCGATTCTCAAATCGGCAACACGCTTGAGCCTTCCAAGAAGAAGACGGAATCAGCGGGGTCAATATTTAGTCTAGCAGGCGAAACGCCCTACCAGCCTTGAAATAGCATAACCCACATAAAGAATGCCCAATTCTGACCTGGTTAAAACTGTCTACTAGCAGGCTAAAAACAAGGCTTGGTCTAGGTTTTACCAAGAATCGGTATAACCAGAGTATATATGACAAAAGCAAGCATCGCCCGTAAAGGTGATGCTTGCTCGAAGAGCCAAACAGTTTTTATTGGTGGTGCTGTATGGTCGACGTCATGCGCCGACCGGCCCAGGTTTAGTAGTTGTCGTCGTAAGGAACAACGAAACCTTTACCCTGGAAGATCATGCTGTGGCTGCCGGAGTGAGGGCTCGGATAGCCGACAAAACCGTGATGCATTCCATAGAAGAAACCATGTCTTGCACCATAGAGACCACCAGCGAGGAGCCCGACAGGTCCGCCGACCAAGCCGCCGGCCACCAATTCATAGGTGCCGTCTTCTTTGCCGAGGTTGCGGGAAACCATTTTTGTGCCGCCAATCGCACCCTTGATTGCGTCCTGGAACGCAGCAGTCGGAACATCCCAAATGGTTGTTACGGCCATGCTAACCAGTCTGCACGGGAAATACGCGATTTCGTAATACACACGCGCCGATTCTGGACGCTCAGGATAGGCAAAGCTCGGAGCTGCTACCGAAGTAAGCAGACCAGCCGCCAAGAGTAACGAGGAAAGGACCTTCTTACGCATTATTTTCACCATCTTTCCTATTTAAGTGGTTCAAAGGGGGCTTACTTCTCTTCCATGGTCAAGTAGGACCATCTGCTGTATGGCTTTTCCCAGCCCTTCTTCCAGCCATGACCAAAACCATGGAATCCGCCGACGGTTCCACCGACGATTGCGCCGCCTGTTCCGAAAACCGGAGCTGCAGCTGCCAATTGTCCGGCGCCTTTTTCATCGCCGAATTTGCCTGCCCAGTGCTTTGTTCCTTTGAGAGCGCCATGATAGCCGCCATCAATAGGACCACTGATAAGACCAGTTACCAAGGCGCCTTCCAAAGCACCAGCCGTTCTGAAAGGAGCTTGCAGCACCCACATAACTGGCTTCGCTTCGTAGTCAAGCGCGAGAGCAGGAGCTACTGCACTCACGGCGACCAACGCCGAAAATACGATACGACCGATTGATTTCATTGTTTTTACCACCATATTCCAGACTGCCCGTCAAAACTGTTTGGCTCGATGCCAGGCAGTGCTAGTAACTACTTCTCTTCGGTAACCAAATACGATTCAGTACTGAAAGGCTTTTCCCAGCCCTTCGAGAAGGCATGCTTAGCACCATGCAAAGCGCCGTATGGAATACCCCATACGAAGCCTACCGGGAAGCCAAGCAAAGCGCCTGCGATATTTTGTCCGGCACCCTTGGAATCTCCAAAGTGCTCGGCCAAAGTGCGCTGGCACTTCATAGGAACGCGGTACAGCGAATCAACAACGATTCCTTCTGGAACGTCGATGAGCAGACCGGTTGTTACCCCACCCAATCCAACCATATTGTGAACAGGACCA
The DNA here is from genome assembly GCA_964493595.1 of uncultured Candidatus Obscuribacterales bacterium. Lineage (GTDB taxonomy): Bacteria > Cyanobacteriota > Vampirovibrionia > Obscuribacterales > Obscuribacteraceae > QKMZ01. The sequence continues at coordinate 7,493 of CAZBOX010000253.1, forward strand.
TCGCCGTCAGCGAACGACGGGGTAGCCGTTCCCAGAGCGAGCGCTCCTGAAATTAACATCGCGAGAGTTCTTTTGGTCATGTTTTTCCACCTGGCAGGGAGGATGGCTCTACTGCGAACCACCCTCATAAAGTACCTAATGACTTGATAGGGGTCTCATCGACTTTCCTATGTCTTCCTACTCATCTTTGAAAGTGAAGGCATCTTTGGAGAACGGTTTGTCAAAACCGGTCTTCATTCCGTGCCATCCACCATCAGCAATACCGTAGGTGCCGCCGCCGATGGCTCCGAAAGGACCACCAACGATTGCGCCAAACATTTGATGGTATTTTCCATCTTCATTGCCGAGTTTGCCGGCAACCCATTTTGTTGACTTGATAGCGCCTCTGTTGCCATCTTTGACAACTCCGAGCGGCACTCCGACAACTGTGCCCACTCCGGATCCGACCATTCTTACCGGAAGAAAAACAATCTTCTGGAAGGTGGTTTCGTCGGCCATCGCTGGGGCTACCAAGGAGCCGACAAATACCGAAGCCAGCAAGAACGAGGAGGCTAACTTTTTAAACATGCTTTTCTCCATCTCTTAGCAAGCGTTCTCTAATTCCCCGACCAGCGGTCTTGGGACACAAGCAATTCTACCTAATTTGTACGGCGCGTCCATGTTTTCGCCGATAATGTAAAAACGCTCAAAACGCCGAAAGTCCTTTCCCTGTTTGCTTTTCGGCGAATGGCACTCTTGTAAAATGTTTGTGTGATAACTGATCGGTTTCCAAGTTCTATATCTCCTTTAAATATTGCCGCATATTGATTCCGGCTGGCTCAAGCTTTCAAAGTGAAAGAAGAGTGATACCAGCCGTGATGCAAAGCGGACCGGGCTGGTATTCGAAAGAACGTCTGTTTATCGGACTTCTGAGGCGAAAGTCTGGGACGTGCCACCTTATATAGTGCCTAGAGCTTGTAACGCAATGATGGATCTCGAATCGCTCTGAGAACCTGCACCGCACCAGTCAGGAAGGTTGGCACACCAAGCAAAAGCAGGGTTGTGGACACGCCGCCGGGAAGATTGTCGGCGGACACTCCGGTGAGAATTACAGGAATTGTGGAAGCGACGGACATCGCTGTGTTCTGCGCGCCGAAAACCTTGCCGCGCAGGTCTTCTGGCACGGCTGCCTGAAGAGATGCCTGAGTCGGTACGGCGACGAACGCACAACTGATACCCAGCAGGGTGGCAAAAAGCAGAGGCACCAACATAAGAAAACCATTGAAATAAACGCCTTGCATGCCAATCAGAGGAAAGAAATGGTCTTGTATGAAACCAAGGCTGCCCAGCAAACACATGCACAGACCGAGTCCGGCAAAACCTCCATAGACCATCAGCCTGGGGGACGCATTAGGACCCTGATGCCCGACCCAAAAATTGCCAATCATCATTCCCAGACCGGCCGCGGCAATTACATAGCCGAATTGGAACGGCTGCAGATGCATGACCTGCTCTACCAGGGCAACCGCGATAATGTTAAGCGTGATGATGGTGCTGAACAGAATGGTAATTTTGAGAATCGCTCGGAACACGGGTGGACTGTCGACTATGTAAGCAATCCCGACTCTCAATTCCTCCCACCACGGTTCGCGATCGTGCTTCTGCGGTTTGTTGTCGGATATTCCCAAAAGAAGAAATGAAGC
>CAZBOX010000254.1:0-9052 GCA_964493595.1 uncultured Candidatus Obscuribacterales bacterium
CGATGGCTGTGTTCATGCGCTCGTACATCTCGACCGAGCCGACAAAGACTCCTTGCAATTTCACTGCTTTCATCAATAGTGAGATTTCGAAATCTGATTTTTGTTTGGGGTCCGCGAGCACACCGATTAAACTGATGTGTCCGCCCACTTTTACCGAAACCGCCGACTTCGCCAGCGTTCCGGCGCCGCCTATTTCGACGACATGGTCCACGCCGCGACCGCAGGTGTATTTGATAACTTCCTTTTCCCAGTCGGGGGTTTTCTTGTAATTGATCACATGAGCGGCGCCCATTTTTTGCAATCGCTTCATTTTCTCGTCGCTGCTGGTCGTGGCAATTACTTCAGCACCGCTCATAATTGCCAGCTGCAGTGCGAATATGGAAACACCGCCTGTACCCATTACCAGCACTGTTTCACCAGCACGCAGACCGCCATTTTCAATCAATCCGTTCCAGGCAGTCAGTGCTGCGCAAGGAAGTGTGGCTGCTTCTTCGAAACTGAGATGTTCAGGAATTCGCACAACAGATCTCTCGTTGAAAACAGCATATTCCCGCAAGACACCATCTTTGGTGCCACCAAGATCGGAAGATTTGACTGTTGCATTAATTGGACCGGAGAGCCAGTCGGCAAAGAAATTAGGAGAGACACGATCGCCTACTTTAAAGCGGGTGACCGATGAGCCAATCTCGACAATCTCTCCGGCGCCGTCTGAAAGAGGAATTCTCGGCAGAGGAATGCCCTTGTTGTAAACGCCCATGGCGACCAGTATGTCGCGATAATTCAGAGAAGCCGCTCGCATCCTGACAAGTACGTCGGTCGGACCAAGAGCCGGAGTTACACGTTTTGCCGCTCGTATGGCATCAATTGAAAAGGTGGGCAACTCAAAGGCTGCGTGTTCGATCTCTGTCTTTGTAGTCGCCGTAACCATTTTCGACCTCCGTGTGTGGCTCTTTCGAAATTTCGTTGCCGTATATAGATGGATAGCATTGATACCATCTTCTGACCTTAAGATCATGAGAGTGAGCGGTTTTGGAGGATTTTCGTCGCAATCCTTCTAAATTGGTCGATTCTGGAGAAAAAGGTTTCCTTTCAAAGCATTTCAATTTTGGCTGCCGGCGGTCATTTTGGGGCACCCAGTTGATAAAATTCTGGGGTAAGAGCAAACTCGAAGAGACCCTGCTGGCTAAACAGCAAGGGATATAGGGGCCTTAGCTGATGCAGAGAATCTGTGTATTTTGCGGATCGTCGTCGGGAATCAAGCAAGAATATGCTGTTGGAGCACGAGAACTTGGTCTGGTCCTGGCAAAGAAAAACCTAGAGCTAGTGTATGGCGGCGGACACGTAGGATTGATGGGGGTTGTCGCCGACGCCGCCATGTCAGCTGGTGCCAAAACCATTGGCATCATTCCGCGCTGCCTGGCAGATAAAGAAGTAGCGCATCAAGGTTTGAGCGAATTGCACGTTGTGCAAACCATGCATGAAAGAAAGGCTCAAATGAGCGACCTTTCCGATGGTTTTATCGCAATGCCGGGCGGCTTCGGCACTCTTGAAGAGCTTTTCGAAGTGATCACCTGGGCCCAGTTGGGAATTCACAAGAAGCCATTCGGTCTTTTCAATATTGCCGGTTTTTTCGATAAGCTGATTGACTTTATCGATTATCAAGTCGAGCAAGGCTTCATTCCTGTGCGCCATCGCGAAATGATAATCGTCTCTGATGAGGCTGAAGAACTGGTGGAATTGCTTGCCAACTATCATCCGGTTGCGCAAGAGAAATGGGCTTCCACCCGTCAAATATAGACAATTTCTTTTTCCTGAAAATAGCCACGGCGCCGAGCCGAAGCTCGACGCCGTGTGTCCCTTGCTACAGTTTTTGGTCCTATCCGAGCGCCAGCCGTTTGCAAATCGGCATGGATTCAGGCGGCAGCAGGCTAGTGCTGCAGCGATGCGCGAGCGCTCCTGATTGATTTATACGGGGAAGATGAGGTCCATGCGATTAATCTAGCAAACGGGGTGTGAAGAGACCGTGAACGAAAGTTCTCGCTTTACCCGATCATAAATTGAGGACCTGGCGACTTCACGCAGATGGCCGCCAGCATCATGCCTTCCAATGCAGCATCGGTGGCGTCCAATCCCGCCGCCATGGCTGTCACGGTCGCACCGCAGAAAGTATCTCCGGCTCCTGTGGGATCGACCTCAGCAACACACTCGGTCGGTAACTTCCATGCCTCTCCCTGGCTGTATATCGAGCATCCGCCTTTGTTCTCGGTAACGAATAAGGCTTTTTTGTACGAGCCTTCCGGCAGCCGTCCTTCATAGAGTGTCTGAAATTCGTTGAGGTTCATGAAAAAGTAATCGCAGTTTTGCACCAGCTCGCGCACTACATCTGGTGCTGTTTTGACCAGTCGATAATAAGTCCCACAAGAGACTGTGCTTGCCCCCAGTGAACGAACACGCTGCAGAAAATCTCGTTGCTTAACTGCTGAACTCAGAGCTGCTATGTGCACGAGGTCATATTCATGGAGCGGCTCGCTCAGGCTGTCCGGCGTAAGTCGACATTCTGCTCCCCACTCTGCATTCAGAAGTGTGGCACGACCGTCGCCGTGATGGATAATTTCAAGGCGCGGCAGATCGGCTTGCTTGGCAGTCGGTCCTTTCCAGTCGAGCAGTTTCGATACGCGCAAAAAGCTGTCGGAAAGTGTTTCCGGCTTTGGCGCTATAAAAGTTACCCTGCCGCCCGAAACATTCGATGCCAGGGCTGTGTAGAGCCCGGAGCCGCCTATAGTGTGCAAGGTCGTGCGTTCGCCATTCACTTCAGAGTGAATGATGTCCACGGAGGCCGTTCCGATAACGGCAACTTTCGGCGCTTTTAGAGGTGTCTTCGCAGGTTGGTTGTCCGGCAAGTAATTTTCACACCGCAGGTCTCTATTAGGGAAGTCTAAGCCATTCCAGCGCGTTCTTCCGGCTGTTTTTGTCTGAGAGATGCTTTATGAACCCGCGCCAATGAGGTAGATCGGGGTTGTGCCCTGAATTTCGGCTGTTTTTCGGATTGTTGAAAGACTCTTTAGAACTGGGCAAATATGGCTCTGAGTTTGCGAAACTGTATATATAGGATGACCTGGGGTCGGCAGTGCCGACTCGGCGCTGGTCGCAGATATAGGTTCTGCACTGCAATGTCGGGAGTTAATTCGTGCCTCAAATGAAGAATCGCGAGAAACAGAGAGTCAAGAAGTTAGGGGATATGCAAGCGCCCCCGGTGAATACTGCGCCCAGCAATGAGCAGGGCGACAAGTATGCCATGCTTCTCTTCTATTCTGCTGAGGCTCTGGCAGGCTTGATACTGATTGGTGGAACAGCGTTTTCCGTCACCAGATTCATTCAGGCTCTGAATGCGCATCCTCTGGATTGGGCTACCTGCATTTGGATGACAGTTGCTCTTGCTTTTGCTTTTATTGTTGCTCGTTCTCTGGCCTGGCTGGCTGTGCTTGGTTCGGTTCTTTTAGCCGGAAAGCTGAATGCCTGGCAGTCGATGGAAGATATCAGCCGTAAAGCGCAAAAGATGCAGAAAATCATGCCTGCCGGTGCTTCCTGGGCCAATATGGTCCTGGCGCAAAGCCTGGCTTCACGCGGAAAGTATAAAGAAGCTGCTGAAATTGCCGAACTGGAATGGACGCGCAATGGCAGCTCCGATAAGAACGATCAAACTCTCGGTCCAACCTGCGCGATTGCATCTTTTGCCTACCAGATCGAAGGCGACATGAAAAACGCCCTGGTTTGGAACGATCGCACGATAACGACCCTTGGACGCGCGGTAGAGAATTTGCAAAAACCGAAAAAAGGCATGCTGGCCAATGCTATGTCTGCTCAAAGTGGGCAATATGTCGCCCAGGTTCAGACGCAATTGGGCGCTGCATATTTCGGTAATGCCAATATCTATTTCCAGCAAATGAATTATCGTCAGGCTAAAGAAAATTATCGCAAGACCATCGAAGTGATGTCTCAAGCTGCCGAGTCGCCTCAGAAAGCAGAAATATTGAAAGTTGCAAAAGAGCAGATGCAGCGACTCAAGCACTCGTAAAAGAGCGCTTCCTTTTGCACGCATCTATTTTTCAGCGGAAAATACTTTCTCGAAATCGTCCTTGATGCTGACTACAGTCCAGCCGCGTTCATTTGCCTTTTGCAGTGCTCTTTCGGCCCCTTTGTCATATTTGTACTCGCGCTGCTCATCATCGTGATGCAAAAGGATGCCCAGCGAAGGACCTTTTCTGTCAGTGCAGTAAGTGAGCATCTCGATGTCTCCATCCGAGTTGCCGACTGCTATTACTGGACGTTTGCCGATATGCTCGTCAATCATAATCGGTTTGTGCGGTCCGACATTGTAGACGTGCAGCACAGGACGACTGACGACAAATGAGCGCCCGTCCTTTTGAATGAACTCACGCTTCAGGCTGCTGCCGATTACCTGCTCACCTGGAATTCCATAAGAATCATTCGAGTAAATGCGAATGAAATCAGCACCGGCACCTGAGCAGATGTAGGTCTTGAAGCCTTTGGAGCGCAGGTAGTTCAACAGTTCGATCATTGGTTGATATTTCAGTTGAACGTACGGACGATTGAAACGCTTATGCTTTGCGTCTGAAATCCATTTGTTTGCCAGTTGTGGCAGTTCTTCAGAACTCAAACCATTTTGCGTGGCGGCAATCAGTTTTGTCGCTTCTGCCCCTCGCAAACCGGCAATGGCATTATCATCCGCTGTAAGAAACGGGCGGATCGCTTCATCATTCTTCCATTCCGGATGCTCCTCCTGCCTGGCTACAGCGCTGTCCCGCGCGAATATGACCTGGATAAATGCAGGCTTTTCGCAGATCAGAGTGCCGTCATTATCGAATACTGCTATGCGGTCTTCAGGAGCAACAAAATCTTTGCTGTGCGGGTCGGTTACTTTCTTTACGAAGTCAAGAATATTTTGCTTGAGCTGGTTGTCCTTCCAGCTGCTCAGGACTTTGCCTCTCTGCTCTTCGCGCCCACTGACCGAATTACAAACGGGCGAGCCCAGAAGCAGAGCCAATGCCAATCCGGTAGTCAGTCCGGCTGTCATTGCCCTTTGAAAGGGTGACGAGTTTATCTTGAACATTCCGCATCTACCTCAAATTCAACACTCAAGCGCAAATGGACCTCTTTCAGGTCGAACTCGCGGACCGAAAGGATCCGCGAGGCTTCATAGGATAGCCGATCATTCTCCTCTTTCGGCGACTCTTTTAGACATGTCTCGTGATAGACTCCCCTCATGCTACCGGTTGAGCAATCTTGCTATTGGCTGGCCTCTCGCCAGGGATATATTCCGTCCCAGCCTTTGACTGAAAAGGTTGATGCGGACTATGCAGTTGTCGGTGCCGGATTCACGGGATTATGGACGGCGCTCTTTTTGAAAACGCTCGAGCCGTCGGCGCATGTCGTAGTTGTTGAAAGTTCGGTTGCCGGTTATGGCGCCAGCGGAAGAAACGCAGGCATTGTAAGCAATTCTATCGATCATTCTCACGCACTGGCAATTTCGCATTTTGGAAAACCCGAAGCAGAAAGACTGGCCAAAATCGGCATGCAGAATATATCGGAGATGGAGGAGTTCGCTACTGATTGTGATTTCGAGCGATCTGGTCAGTTGCAGGTGGCGCTGAAACCCGGTCATTTAGAAGATCTAAGGCACAACCTGGAAGTGGCCGGAGAAATTGGACTGGAAGGTTATCGCATGCTCAGCCGTGAAGAAATGCAGGCTGAGGTAAATTCGCCGCTCTATCTGGGCGGATTGTTCGTGCCCGGTGGTGGCATTCTCAATCCGATAAAGCTGGTGGACCGCATCGTCAGCCGGATGAAACAACTGGGTGTTGTCGTTTATGAAAACACACCTGTCAGACGCCTTGGCGATGGAATTCTTCATTGTGATAGCGGTGAGATTCACGCCAAAAAAGTGATCATGGCGACTGATGCTTACACCCATCACCTTCTGCCTGAATTATTGTGGCGCTTCATTCCTCTCTATGACTATATTCTCGTTACGGAGCCTTTGACAGCGGAACAAAAAGAGCAAATTGGATGGCACCACCGGCAGGGCATGATGGATGGGCGGACTTTTTTCAATTATTACAGACTGACTGCAGACAACCGCATTTTGTGGGGAACGAGCGAAGCGGTTTATTATCCGCCCAACAAGGTAGATGCATCTTGCGATCATTCTGAGCACCATTACACCACTCTCAAAGAGAGCTTCGTCAAACATTTTCCATATTTGAAAGGAATGCAATTCCCCTACGGTTGGGGCGGACCGATTGCATCTACTACTCGCCTTACCCCTTTCTTCGGGACGCTCAATGGCGGTCGCGTGATTTACGGTCTTGGATATACCGGGCATGGAATCGGCACTACTCGCCTGGCCGGAAAAATAATGGCTCACCTTGCTCTTTCCAAAGAGAGTGATTTATTGAAACTGAAAATGGTGACGGAAAAGCCATTCCCCTATCCACCTGAGCCAATCAGAGGTATGTCTGTAGCCGCCGTTACCCGCTCGCTTCAGAAAGTAGATGCCGGGGAAAGCCCGAATATTCTTTTGCGCATGTTGGACAAGATGGGAATTGGTTTTTCCAGCTAGGAAGTGCCTGGAGCCAACTTTGCTCTTACATTTTTAAGAGCGGTCTGCCATGCCTCGAAGTTGATAGGCTGAGAATCGGCGGTTGCCGGTCTTAAATTTCTCGTCTCGATCAAATACTCGGCATTACGCAGCGCCGTCTGTGGGTAAAGCTCATGGCCGGCTCTAAGAAACGTCTCCATATGAGCAGGTTCTATGAGTCTCATCCAGCTTCCTAACGGCACCTGGGATCGCGTTTTGAAAACTTCCTGAAGTAGAGCGATGCGATCGGCCGCCGGCGTTTCGCTTATCATTTTGCCAAGGTCAAGCATGCCTGTTTCAGGTACGTTGAATTTTTTCGGCTGAACAGCCTCCGCTGCTTCCGGCCTGAAGGCGCCTCCAGAACGTAAAGTCTCAGCAGGCTCGCCTCTTGTTCCTTTGCTGGCAAGAGCATCCGACAGCCACATTCTTGTTCGTGGACCATATTCTTGTGCACCATGAGCGATACCATTCATGGTTGCTCCGAATAGTCCGTAATAACCCATCGTCTTACCGACGTCGACAATGTCGGTGTTGAGACCTTTGCCGTTCACCAGTGAGTTTGCCTGTGCGTCGACGAAGCCTGCAGGAAGACCGGCCAGACCGCCGAGTTTCACATTTTGCATGAAGGTCCGGCTGCCTGCCTGTCCGAGAAATTCGCTGCGTGAAAGACCGCTTGTCGCAGCACCCAGAGTCGCAAAAGTAGCGAAGCCTACAGTTGCATGCTTGGCTCTTTCTGAAAGTGTGCCTTCAGTAAAAACGCCGTTATACAGGGCGCCTGTGGTGCCCATTGAAAGTGTGGATGCAAACATATTGCTTGAAGCCAGACTTCGCGAAATGTAGCCGCTTTCTGCAGCTGCACCCAGCCCTCTATTTACGAAACCGCCGGTTACTTTGGATAAAACCACCATATCGGCGACGGCACCGCCGAAATGTCCTATTTGAGCGGCAGCAGAGCGAGAATCGTATGAGTCAGTCAAATCTATTTTCGGCAAGATGAGGCCGAGGGTGGCGTTATAAGGGCGCGCGACGGCGCCGTCGATAAATCCCACGCCCAGATCTGTCAGAGACCCGATTGATGAGCCTTTCTCTGTCTTTTCCTTGCCTGTCTCTTGTGTCTTTTCGGCCACAGTCATAACCTGGGAGCCTCTCCTTACTTTTATACCCATAGTCAAGGGCGGGTTTTCATATATAGATATATGGTCTCTATGTGACGAATCCGTGACTGTATGGAAGTCAAGCGCGGACGGGCGATCAATTTCAAAAGAAGTTGAAAAATAGAGAAGTCAATAATTGAATCTCGTCATTTTGCATGCCAATATGGGACAAAGTTGATTGATTTGGTCAACATTGAATCAATTGGAGTTCTGAGCTTTCTTTTGAACTCGATACTAAGAAGGGATACCGATGCCGAAGATTTACCTGGACAACAGTGCCACAACTCCTGTTACAGAAGAAGTTTTTGAAGCGGCGCTTCCATATTTAAGAGATGCGTTTGGAAATCCGGGCTCGATTCACAATCTAGGGCAGCAATCCAGGCAAGCGATTAACAAGGCTCGCAAACAAGTTGCTGATCTGATTGGCGCCAAACCCCACGAGATTTATTTCACACCAAGCGGAACCTACAGCAATAATGCGAGCATCCTGGGTCGTGCTCTCTATGTTGAAGAACATGGACTGGGAAGGCATATCATTACTTCCAGCATCGAGCATTCTTCGGCACTCGGACCGGCAAAGCATCTTCTTTCGCGCGGATGGAAGGTAGATATTCTTGAAGTTGATTCTCAGGGCTTTGTCAGCGTTGATCAAATTCGCAATTTGATAACCGCCGAGACCAGCATTATCTCCATAATGTGGGCCAACAATGAGGTCGGCACCATTCAGCCGATCGAGGAGATCGCAGAGCTTGCCCGCGCGCACGGTATTTTCTTTCACACCGATGCGGTCCAGGCTGCCGGCAAACTCAAAATAGATGTGGCGCGAACTCAAGTCGATACACTTTCGATTACAGGACACAAATTGCACTCCCCAAAAGGAATTGGTGCCTTATACGTTCGCGAAGGCGTGGAAATTCTTCCCATTGTCTATGGCGGTGGACAGGAAAAAGGTCTTTTCCCTGGCACTGAATCAGTGGCGAATATTGTCGCTCTTGGTGCGGCGGCTGCATCGGCTCTCTTTGAATACGCATCGAATTACGAGCATCTACGCTTTATACAGAAAGTATTTGTCGAGCGATTTTCCGAAATCGAAAATGTCACCCTCACCGGTGCCATCGATCCTGAAAAGAGAATTCCCGGTCATGTCAGCGTTATCGTTGCAGGCGCCATCGGAGAAGATTTGGTGAACTTGGCCAGTGCTCAGGGAATCTTTATTTCCAGCGTCTCGGCCTGCTCAAGT
>CAZBOX010000255.1:0-8951 GCA_964493595.1 uncultured Candidatus Obscuribacterales bacterium
AGGCGTTAAAAGAGAGGCAGTATGCGTTTCCACAACGCCATCGGCAAAAAATTTCGCTTCTGCAACTTTGAGCCTGCCACCCTCATATTTGTTTCTCAGGGCGATAGCTCGATTAACTTGTTTCACCGAGCCCTCAGGGTCAGTCTCGAGAGCCGCTCTGACCTTAATACTCAATTCATTGGCGTCAGCAAGTTTTCGATAAGCCTTCAGTATGTCCTCGCCAGTATTGGCTTCGGTAACGTGCGTAATACCAAAGGAATTGGCATATTTGACGGCTTTTCTCACTCCTTCGAGCATTTGCGCCTCGGTTACCCGCGGCGACTTTCTGCGGATCAGATCAGCCGCCGCTTCGCGAAAAGCACCGCTCGGTTCGCCGGTTTTTGCATCTCTTTCGATCCGCCCCAAGGCTGGATCTGCGGTTTTTGCAGTGACGCCGGAGATCTCGATTGCTCTTGAATTAGCCCATGCAGAATGCCCATCGTTCGAGATGAGAAATACGGGTCTGTCCGGAACCACTTCATCCAGAGTCTCTTTCTTCGGGTTGGCATCAGGGAAAAGCGTCAGAGCCCAGTTGCCGCCAAGGATCCATTTAGCATGAGGATTCTTTTCAGCATATGTTTTCAGCCTCTGCTTTACCTGCGAAATATCGGCGCAACCTTCCAGATTTAGCTGACCCAGCTCGACACCGCCTTCAGCCAGATGAACGTGAGTGTCATGGAAGCTGGGCAAAACCATACGCCCCTGCAAATCGATCCTCTTCGTACCACCGCCGCTCCAGGAGCTGATTTGCTCGTTGGTGCCGACGGACACTATGTGGTTTCCTTTTATCGCTAGCGCCTGGCACCAGCGCCTGGCTGGATCCATCGTGCAAATTGCGCCATTGAGAAAGACATAATCGGCTTCGTCATGCTCGGCAGGCTTTTTCTCAGCCGGGATCGGCTGTTCGGCGAGGCTCAATTCATCGCCGCTGGACGTGTGCACAAAAGGGACGGCAAGGGCGGCCGGCACAAAAGCATTGAATAGGAATGACGAACCAAGAGCCAGAAGCGAGAAGGTCTTTGGACCAGGCATGCAGATATTCCTCACAGGTGCAAAAGCCGGTGACGAGAAGAGTATAATCGCTCGGGATCAATAAGAGATTTTGAATGCTTAAGTTCGATGTGGTTGTAATTGGCGCCGGCGGTGCGGGCATGATGTGCGCCATACACGCAGGCAGGCGCGGGCGCAAAGTAGCCCTTGTCGATCACGCCACTGTGATTGGCAGAAAAATTCTCATATCGGGCGGAGGGCGCTGCAACTTTACTAATATCAATGCCGGTCCGGACAATTACGTGTCAGGCAATCAACACTTCCACAAGTCGGCACTGTCTCGTTACTCGCCAGGCGACTTCATCGAGATGGTGGAGAAACACAAAATTGCCTATCACGAAAAGAAGCTCGGACAGCTCTTCTGCGACGGCTCGGCAAGCCAGATCGTGGATATGCTGGTAAGTGAATGCGATAAAGCAAACGCTCAATTTTTCAAAGGCCGAATTATCAAAAAGGTAGAAAGAGGAGCGGACGACAACGGATTTCTCATTCATACGAACACAGAAACTTTCTCTTGCGAATCGCTGGTGATCGCCACCGGCGGACTGTCTATTCCTCAGATCGGAGCAACCGGGCTGGGATACGAGATTGCAAAACAATTCGACGTAAAAGTTGTAGAAACCAATCCGGCTCTAGACGGCTTCAATTTCAGCTCAGCCGATCTATCTAAATTCAAAGAATTGACCGGCGTTTCTGTTGACTCAATCGTTTCAGTCAATGGAGCGGCTTTTAGAGAAAATATACTCTTCACTCACACGGGTTTGTCGGGTCCGGCCAGTTTACAGGCATCGCTCTACTGGAAAAGAGGAGATTCGATCTCCATCAATATCGCACCTGATATCGATCCAGTCGGATATTTCAACGAACGCTACGCGGACGGTTCGAACAAAGAGGTGAAAAACATTCTGGCCGAGATAATTCCCAGACGGCTGGCAGACATACTCTGCAAGATGGAGAACATAAAGGGAAATATTTCAGAACTCTCTGAGTCGAAGATGCGCTCCCTGGCAGCACGACTGGAGAGCTGGCAGATTACACCACAGGGCACCGTAGGCTATAAGAAAGCGGAAGTGACAAGGGGCGGCGTCGATACCAACGCATTGTCATCCACGACCATGGCGGTGAAAAAAGTTCCAGGGCTGTACTTTATCGGCGAAGTAGTCGATGTCACAGGGCAACTGGGTGGATATAACTTCCAGTGGGCATGGGCATCCGGACATGCCGCCGGTCTTTGTGTCTAATCAGCGCTGCATGCTGTGAATGCCAGGACTTGGCGTATAGGGCTCGTTGGGCGGGAACGGATTGTCGAAGCGCAAAAGCACATACAGGCCTTCTTCTTTGATAACCGTGTAACCCGGCATTTCCAGAAGCGGCGGCTTATTTCGCGCTCGGGTAATTATATAAGCGCGCTTTATGCGGCTGAGCTCCGAAGTGAGAGCCGCCCAGGTCCAGGCTTGCGACATTTGCCTGTCTGCATAGAAAGGCACGCCGGGTTTGCGCATATCAAATACAAATGCTGGCTCCGAGACTTTGCCCACATAGCGAGACATTTCAGGCAGAGGTCCTTCCCATGCCTCAGAAAGTTTCAAAGTCAGTGGAATAGCCAGAAAAACACAGAGCAAAACCTGGGCGGACAAAACTATGCAGAGAGCAGCTTGTTTTCTCCTGCCCCAGATAAGGGCAGCAGCAGCGCTCATCGCCACAGCCATTGCTGCCCATGCTCCCTGGGCCAGAGGCAATATACCAGCCGGCAAATTTCGCACTTTTGAGAGAGCAAATGGCATAACAAAATAGGCAATCGTGCATGTCGTCGCGGTGAGAAGAACAGGCACCAGAAAACGCGAGCGGGACTGCCGCGTGATTGCTCGTTCTATTTCAAGAGCGAACAAAATTGCTGCTGCAGGAAATGCCGGCAATGTGTAGGGCAAGAGCTTGGAGACGCTGACACTGAAGAATGCAACCGTGATAAAGAGCCAGACCATAGCGAAATAGCCCAGAGAATCATGCGGTTCGAGCTCTTTGAGCGAATCGGGAATGACATTGAGTGATTTTGCTGCTGCTAAAGGCTTTTGCAATTTCTCTTTGAGAGCCTGAAAAATCTCCCCGACAGACAGAGGCAGGTAAAGCGAAAAGGGCAAGAATCCGCCCAGGACAGCAGCCACGTGATACCAGATAGGCGCTTTATGCGAATCAACCTCGGAGGTAAAACGCTGGAAGTTCTCGCGCACAAAAAATTCCTGAAAGTATTCTCCTTTGGTGGCGGCAATTTCAAGAACGAACCAGGGCAATGCCAGAACAGCTACTATAAGCGCGCCTGTGAGCGGGAAAAAGCGCTGCCATGCTGCTTTCAATCCACCAGTGGTGAGATAGTAAAAACCTAGGATTGCCACCGGCAAAACAACGGCAACCGGTCCTTTGGTCATGACGGCCAGGGAAATAAGAATATAACCGGCTGTCGCCAGCAACTTATTTCTTTTCTCTCGAAAAGCAGCATAGAAAGCCATGATAGCTCCGCCGAGAAAAAGTGACAGAGGCACATCTGTTATACATTCACGCGCGGTGCCGAAAAATAGCGGTGCTGTCATCAGGGCAAAACCGGCAGCAATGCCCGCTCGCAAGTTGACATAGCGAGTGACAAAAGCCTGAGTCAAAAGAACCAGCAAAACGCCGCAAGCAGCACCGAAAGACCGGGCCGCGAACTCGCTAACGCCGAAGATACTGAAAAGCAGAGCTTGCGCCCAGATCACCAGGGGCGGTTTGGTATAGCGAACGATGTAATTGAGGTGCGTGGTCAGCCAATCGCCGTTCTTCAGCATCTCCCGGGCTGGTTCTGCATACAAGGCTTCATCAGGATTGAAGAGCGGAAAACTGCCCAGAGCGTTGAAATATACACAAACTCCGACTAAAAAGGTGAAAGCCAGAGCCCAATTGTCTCTCGAGCTCCAAGTCAGAGATTGGCTTGCGGGGGTGGACTCCCTAGCTTTCTCTTGCGCCAGATTTGTCGCGGACGTGTTCATTTAGCTGATCACCAAAAATTACTCGAGATCTCGTCAAAGATATCCAGTAATTGACTCCTAAATGACAACACCGAGCCAATCTTAATGTAATTCTACTTAAGCAGGGTCCGGACCGAAGGCTGAAAACGCAGCACTGTGAAGCGTTTACGCCGTCCGGAGCAAACGAAGGGTAAAACACTGCTTCAAAGACGCGAAACCACGACGAAATCGCCTTCTCCATCACTTAAAATAATGAACTTGTGATGGACGCGCCGGCGTCAGGCTTTCTGCCCCTCTGCGAGGTGGTCGGGCCGACGATTGGTGCGCCAGCCAGTGAACAAACTATCGGGGTTCTTGCCATGGAAGTATCAAAGAGAATGAAGTCGATTCCTCCGTATATCTTTGCGGAAATCGATAAGAAACGCCAGGCTGCTGTTGCTCGTGGGGTTGATGTAATCAATCTGGGCATCGGTGATCCCGATCAGCCGACACCTAAGCATATTGTCGAAGCCATGCACAAAGCGATCGACAATCCAGCCAACCACAAATACCCACCCTTCGGCGGCACACCCGAATACAAAGCGGCTGCAGCGAAATACATCAAAAACCGCTTTGGCGTTACTGTTGACCCGGCTACCGAAGTAACCTCATTGATCGGCTCGAAAGAAGGTCTGCACAACACAATCATGGCCTTCATCGACAGCGGTGACATCAATATCATTCCTGATCCGGCATATCCGGTATACAAAACATCAACCATTCTGGCTGGCGGAGAGCCCTATTTCATGCCGCTCAAGGCTGAAAACAACTTCTTGCCAGACCTGGATGCCATCCCTGAAGACGTTTGCAAACGCGCCAAGTTGATTATGCTCAACTACCCGAATAACCCGACCGCCGGTGTTGCGGATCTGGAGTTTTTCAAAAAACTCGTCGCCTTCGCCAAGAAGCATGACCTGCTGGTTTGCCACGATTTGTCCTATCCGGAGATGACTTACGAAGGTTATGTGGCGCCGTCCATTTTCCAAGTCGAAGGGGCCAAAGACGTAGCCATCGAATTGCACACATTGTCCAAGTCCTTCAATATGACCGGCTGGAGAATCGGTTTTGCCATCGGCAATCCCGTAGCCGTCAAAGCGCTGGGCTCCATCAAATCCAACGTAGACACCGACATTTTCCGCGCCATTCAGATAGCCGGTATAGCTGCTCTGGAAGGACCGATGGATCACATCGAAGCTTGCAATAAGCTCTATATCGAACGACGCGATCTGGCAGTCAAAGAATTGACCAAGCTGGGCTGGAACGTAAAACCAATCAAGGCTACCTTCTACATGTGGCTGCCCACGCCAGAAGGTATGACTTCAGCAGAATTTGCAGAAATCATGCTGGATAAGGCCGGCATCGTGGTTCCGCCCGGCACTGCTTACGGTCCGCAAGGCGAAGGCTGGTTCCGCATGGGTCTCTGCGCCGACAAAGACAGAATGAAAGAAGCATTCGATCGAATGGCAAAACACGAAATCACTTTCGACATGAAAAAGAAAGCGAAAGTCTAAGCGGCAATTCGATCTGAGGGAGGTCCGTTTCTATGAATCGCCGCCTCCCTCAAGCTTTACTTTTTTTGATCTGTCTTGCGCTCTTGCCCGTTCAAGCGCAAGAGCAGGAGTACAACGAGTCCAAACTATTTCCGAAGCGCGGTAAATACCTTGATTGGATCGAAGCTAACAAGCTCAACAATCAAGGCGTTCGATACGCACGCCAGGGAAACTATAAGTCCGCCGTGGAGTTGTTTCGCAGAGCTATTCAGCGTTACAGCCACGATTATGCATACTATGAAAATCTCGGAGCCGCACTGCACAATTCCGGCAATCTGGAGCGCGCCGAGTCTACGACCGAGATGGCTGCGCAAATGTCACCTCGCCGCTGGGGACCCTGGTACAACCTCGGCATAATTCTCACCAAAGAACATCAGTACGCCCGGGCTCTCAAAGCGCTGAACAAAGCTAAAGCTTTACATGCACCGGCGTCCAAGACAGCCGGCATCAACAAGTTGATTGTCGCCCTGGAAAAGAAGCTGCGGGAAAACGATAATGGACCTGCGGCACCGAATCAAAGCGAAGTACAGGCAGAGGCCGACAGCGAAAATGAGGCAAATTCAAGTATTAGCTCAAGTCCTGCACAAAATTCCAGCCCGAACCCTTATACTACGATTCCTGCAGTAAGTCCGTTACCGGTGCCCCCCGCAACCTCAGTCGAAAAAGGAAATTGAGATGTCAGATAAGCCACTTGGAGTCGCACTGATTGGTTATGGCTTAGCCGGGGAAGTTTTTCATGCGCCACTGCTGCGCACCACCAAAGGACTGGAAGTAACGGTCATCACGACCAGCAATGACGAGCGGCAGAAAAAGGCTTTCGGAACATTTCCCAATGCCAAGATCGCCAGTTCGCTGGAGACCGCTCTCAAATCTCATTCCGACCTGATTGACCTGGTAGTGATCGCATCACCCAACAAGTGGCACGCGTCACAAGCAAAAGCTGCGCTGGAAGCAGGAAAAGCAGTTGTGGTCGACAAACCTTTTGCTGTAAACAGTCGCGAATGCCGCGAAGTTATAGACGTCGCCAATAAGCAAAAAAAGCTCCTTACTGTCTTTCAAAATCGCAGATGGGACAACGATTTTTTGACCATCCAAAAATTGTTGAAAGAAGGCAAATTGTCGGACGTGGTCCGATTCGAATCGCGCTTCGAGCGATTCCGGCCCACTCTCGACAGCAAAAGGTGGAAAGACAATACGGGCCCGGATGAAGGCGGAGGACTACTCTTTGACTTGGGCAGCCACCTTATCGACCAGGCATGTGTTCTTTTCGGCACGCCCCATACTGTCTATTGCGAGATAGACAAGCGCCGGGCCGGAGTGCGTGCGGACGACGATGCTTTCGTCGCATTGGAATTTGCCGGCGGGGTGCGCGCTCATCTCTATGCCAACATAGTGTCGGCAATACCAGGTCCACGTTTTCGTGTACTGGCAATGAATGGTGGCTATGAAAAATTCGGTCTCGACCCGCAAGAAGATGCCCTGCGCAAAGGCTTGATGCCTGGCGACAAGAAATGGGGTCTGGAAGATGTTAGCCTGTCGGGCAAACTGGCCTTGGAGAAAAACGGCAAAGTTGTAAACGAAATTCTGGTAAGCGAAAGAGGATGCTACGAGCATTTTTACGCTGCAGTCCGCGATGCCATCAATAACAACACTGCGCCTCCGGTAAATCCCGAACATGCCGTCCGCACAATCAGCATCATCGAGCACGCAAGACAGAGCGCCCAGCTCGAGCGCAAACTGGATTTCCAATCCCTCGTCACAGCCCGCTAAGCGCGATTCAACTTGAAATCAAAAGAGCACATTCAGCTGTTGGAGCTCAAGCGCCTGATCAAGGCGATAAGCAGCAGTCAAGCTGAAGATGGCGGTGAAAAATCAGCCTTGCAATTTCTTTCGACGATAGTCTCTGTCGTTGGATTGAACGTTTTGTCTCGCCATGCTTGTTTGAAAAACCTTGGTGGAAAAGACGAGCAAATAGCAAATCTCAACCAGGAAGAGTTATTCGAACTGGCAGATAAGCTGTATCGAAGAGCCAGAGAACTGGGTCCGGCATCGGTGAGTGAAGTGATGGCGCCGCCTCACCCAATAAATTCAAAGCAACTAAATGCCTTTAGACAATTCTTCAACGCCACAAAAGATTTTTCTCTTTTCGAAAGAGAAACGGCAATTGGGCATGCCTATCAATTATGTTCTCAAATGAGACGAAAAGAGGCGCTCAAGCAAGTTCAATCTTCGAACAAAGAGGTGGCAAGCGAAGCTCTTATCGCTTTTACGCAGCTCTACACGCCTGACTGGGTCGTCGATTTTTTAGTTGAGAATACACTGGATCTGAAAAGCGCAAAACATCGCGAATTTTCAGTAATTGATCCAGCCTGCGGCGGAGGGAATTTTCTGCTGCCAGCCTTTGACGCTTTGCTCGCCAAGTTAAAATCCCACGGACTGTCCGAGACTGCAGCGGCTCAATCACTGGCAGAAGGAGCTTTAAGTGCAGTAGACATAGACCCGCAAGGAATATGGATTTCAAGTTTTGGACTGACGGTAAGGTGCTTGCGACTGGAAAGCCCTCTTTCTCTAAAATTCAAGGGCGTCCAACTTTTGCAAGACGTCGGCGGGGCGGAGAATATTTTCGGCAGCTTAGACCGCAGCTATGAATCTCTTTCCGCTCATCCTCTTTCTCGCCGGTACTCGGCTGTTTTGACAAATCCTCCATACATCGGCAGAAAGCTGCTCAGCCGTGAATTGAAGCAGCTTCTGCGCGAACACTATCCGATGGAAAGTCACGATATCTCCGTTGCCTTTACACGAAGATGCCTGGAACTTTTGCAGCCAGGCGGAAAGCTTGGACTGATTACGCAGTCTTCCATCCTCTATCTTCCGAGCTCCAAAGACTTTCGCAACTTTCTTCTAGAAAACTACGCTTTGCCGCTGGCAATCGAAGCAGGCACAGGTGTTTTTCCTCTGCAATCAGGGGAAAAAATCGACAGCGTGATCATGGTGATTGCAAAAGAGAAAAGTGAGAAAGAAACCCTCTTCGTCAATTTGCGAAAACAGAAGGACAAAGAGTCACAGCTTGCGCAAACTATGAATAACCCTCACTCGAGCCCATTTGCATTTCAGCGCTGCATCCAATCGTTCAGAAGATTTCCAAATTCGCAATTCAATTATTCATGTCCTGAGGCAGCTATGACGCTCATGGAAAAACTGCCACCCCTCGTTGAATTTGCCGAAGTAAGACAGGGACTGGCCACCACAGACAACGGCAGATTTGTAAAATTCAACT
>CAZBOX010000256.1:0-8933 GCA_964493595.1 uncultured Candidatus Obscuribacterales bacterium
CTCGTCCGGTGCTTCTGTCGTGGGCAGTGTGAAAACCCACGGCAGTCTCAAGACTAGATACAGGCAAATGAATATGGCCAGCTGAACTTTCGAGTTGCTCCAGAGGCTCGAGGAAGCCGCTTTTTTCTCGTTCGATTCAACTGTTTCTTCGGTCATTTTATCTCTTCGACAGTGCTTTCACCGCGCGCTTGCGGCACTCTTCGATAGTCCGCCCGGCGGTGCGAATATCATTCGCTGCCTTGCCGATTTTTTCGTTGTTATAATCAGGACCCTGTGCAAGCTGCTTCAACTGATCGTTTGTCGATTGAATCTTTCCATTTGCTTCATTCATCAAACTAAGCTCGACTTTAAAAGAGTCTTTTGCGGTATTGGACATTGAAACTGGCGGGCAGAGTGAAGATACTTCCTGCTGCAAGATACCAGCCACCTGAGCAATCTGGCTGACATCGAAATCCAGCCACTTCTTGCGTGGAGGAAGCAGCGGTCCATTGCGCAACGAAGCATTGAGAGCGGGATCCCACGGATCGTATAGGAAGGGGTTCAGCACCTGCTCGGTTACTACATCTTGCATGTTTACTTGAGCGGGCGCATGGCGATTTACTTCTTTAACGGTTTCAGTTGTCGCATGTTCCAACTTTCTCAAACTGTCACCAAGATCGCGCAGCATCTCCAATTCGGTTCGTTCATCGACGACCATGTCTGGAGGTGTTTTGTCTACTGTGAATGGCTCTTTGTCCTTTACCGATGGATCGGTTGCTTCAGAATCAGCAGCAAAAGCTGAGGGAGTCAGCCCGGAAATGATTAGTGCTGAAAACAATGAAAGCACTGAAAGCGACAATGCAATTGAACTGCTTTGTCGTGCTGTCCGCCTTGATGCGATGACGATGCTTTCCATGTTCGGGTTCATCTCTTCCAATCTCCTTACTGCGTTTTTTGAAATATCGGTTCTTTTCCGGCTGCTTCCTGAACGACATCGAATGTTCGCGCCCAAACCGGCGGGCGCAGAAGATCAAACTGTAATTTCCGCTTCAAATGTTCGACCCGCATCGGTGCTCCACTGACTTCGTAATAGGTGTAAACACCTCCTCGAACAAGCATTGCGCCCTGGGATGTTTGGCACAGCATGAGAACGAGCCCCGGCCTGCCGATGACTAGATTGGCAGCTTTCAACTGGCGCTTATAGATGGAATCCTGCGGTTTTTGTGCGGAGCCCGAATTAGTCGTATTCGCCGTTGTGTTAGTAGAAGCGGAGCCGCTGGCTGTGCCGGAAGCAGCAGCTGCAGTCGTGGCCGCCGACATGATATTGCTGGCAGTTTTTGCAAGAGCGGTTTTGCCGCTATTCAATATACTCGTCCCGCTCGTGAGCGCCGCGCCCGGTGTCATCGCCAGCGAATGCGAGGGCATGTTGATTGTCGGTGCTGGTGCATTTGTCGGAGCAATAATGCTCAATGTGCCCGGCAAAGGAGATGACACCTGATCGAGAATAAAATCGATTCCGGCCAGCAGCTTGAAATCAACCGGCGCTGTAGGCTTTCCTTCCAACTCGGCGTCTGCGATTTGCGCCAATCTCTGAGCGAGGCGTTTGAAGTCATTTAGCCGCTGCTCGTACTGTTGCGGGAAATAGCCGAGCCCGACTAGCTTGTCCTGAAGCGTCCTTGCGTCGGATTCAATTGCTCGAAAGACGCCCGGCACCGGTTCCAAGTAATGAAAGGAAGCAGGCTTGACTATCGGTGCGCCAGCCGGAAGACTTTGTGTCGCGCTCGTCGCTGGGACTGAGGAGTTTGTCGCTGGTGCCGACGCATTTGCCGTCGGCGCAGTGGCTGAGGAAGAGTTCGCGGCCGGTGCATTGATCTCGCAAAGTGCTATATGTGCATCGACCCAACCACTGAAAGCACTTTCAAGGTGCCGTGACATCCATAAGTCGGTTTTGAGCGGAGCTTGAGCCTCGGCGGGAAACTGTTTGAAGTAGCCGCTCAGAATATTCCAAGACCTCTCCAGAATTGTTGTGGCTGGTTGACCCGGCTTGGGTTTTGCCACCAAACGTTCCAGCTCCGGGATCGATTTGTTGAGTTCCGGCTGAAGAACAGAAACTCCGTTATACAGAATATTGGTGGCGGCTTGCGCACCACGTGCATGCAAAACCAAGAGTGAAAGGGGGCACCAGATGGTTCCTCTCTCATCATCCGTATAGCTTCCTGCTCGTGCGCGGATCCAGGGAATTTCTGGATCTTCAATCAGCGGCATCAAGCGGAAAGAAGCATGTTGGGCATCATCTCCGGAACTATCAGCCAGGTCGAATATCGAAGTAGCTCCAAGCCCAACGGGTTTTTGCTTGCGAACTGAAAGAAGAAGTTTTGTTCTGAAAAACGGACTCGCCAGACTGTTGAGCGTTGCTTTCAAATCTTGGGCGCCACCGGGCACCACTTCTTTGAAGTCCGTATAGAGCAAGGTTTTTTGCCTGTTTCTCAAAGAACTGGCTGCAAAAAGCTCCCATACCGAAACCAGCTTCTGCCATGTTTCCACTGCGGGCTTGCCGGCAATGGTGGCACGGTCGAGAGACCGGTAGAGCAGTACAGATCTGCGAAACAGGTTGCCGCTGCCTGTTTCCGTATCGACGGTGACATCAGTGAGAGGGAAATCCATTCTGGAAATCCACTGAGCGCAGCGATAGAAGTGCGCCAGCTTAGGACGTTTTGCAAACCACCCGAGAGGCGCCATTGCTTCGAAATTTTCTTCTCTGTCGAAAATCTCCGAGCGTGTTTTGAAGCCAGACTCGATATTTCTCATTTCTCGGTCCGACAAGTCTGTGGCACCGCCCATGTCTGGTAGTTTTGTTGCCGGGTCAATCAGGCGGATAGCTACAATGATGAAAGCCAAATTGCGCTGAATGTCGTCTTTGATCTCCGCATCTTCAGCGTTGCGATAATCTTCGATTGCCGCCTTGAGCATGGCCGACAAGACCTGCTTCAATTCCGGCATGACATGCTGTTCTATGACGGCTGCAATCAGTCCGTTTGTGGTTGCGAAATATGGATGAACAATGCTGTCCAGCGTAACGAAATTAGGCTTGCCTTTGAGCCGATTGTCTCGATACAAATCCCCCATGGTTTCGAATGTGGTGTTGTTTATGACCACGAAATGATTGAGCGCCAATATGTTCGTCGTGGCTGCTGTCACTCCTGGAATTTTGACTCCGGCAAGAGAGATAGGAGTGACCGGCGTAGTTGCCAGTTCCTGCGGCTTCAAGATTGCCTCCAGGCTCTGGTCCTTTTCCAGGCTCGCGTGTTTTGTCATACTGGCCGGCAGGCGAATCGGGGTCATTCCCGTTTCTGTAAGCTGCGCCTGCGCGGCCAAAGGAGACAGTCCGGTTTGAAAAATCAGAAGGGCTGCCGCACCCGCAAAAATTTTCTCTTTGGACTTTGCCATTGACTTGATTCGTTCGCCTCTATTATTTGCGGCTTTGCGGAATGAGAGAGACGAAGCGCGCCATGTGTATGCCGTCCACATCATTCAGCTCATTAATCAGTTCCTGCTGGATCGGATCGTCGAGCGTCATCACCATCACCGAATCTTCCCGTATGCCTTTTCTGGCAACCGACATAGTGCTGATGTTGATGTCATGCTTTCCAAGTATTCCTGCTACTTTCGCGACCATACCTGGTTGATCTCGGTGCATGGTGAAGAGCATGTATCGTGCAGGGGTAAGGTTGATCGGATAGTCGTTGATCTTGGTGATGATCGGTTCGTCATGCGTGAGAATCGTGCCCGACATTGAAGTGATGCCTGACTCTGTTGAAAGAATGATCGAGAGTTCGTCGCCGAACTGGCTGGTCTCCTCGAATTTGCTCTCTCTTACCTGTATTCCGTGTTGCCTGGCGATGAGAGAGGCATTCACGTAGGTGACTCCTTCCATTTTGGTAAAGAGCATGCCGCGCAGGGCTGTCACCGTCAGCGGTGACGTGTCCTTAGATGCAAGTCCTCCATAGGAGAGCGTTTCCAGTTCTTTTATGGAACCATTGCTCAGTTCGCCGGCGATGGCGCCCATAGCTTCTGCAAGCCAGACATATTTGCCCAGACTCTTCAAGATTTCGGGTCGCATGAAAGGCAGGTTGACAGGGCTCTTAGCCAAGCCAGTGGTCAGATAGTCTCGCATCTGCTCGGCGAGGTCTATAGCCACGTTGAATTGAGCTTCAACGGTTGAGGCGCCCAGGTGAGGCGTCAAGACAACTTTGTCGCCAAGCTTGTAGAGTGGTGAATCTTTGGGCGGCTCTTCATCGAAAACGTCCAGCGCGGCACCGGCCACACGTCCATCTTGAATGGCTTTCGCCAGCGCATGCTCGTCGATGATGCCGCCGCGTGCTGCGTTTATGATGCGCACTCCTGGTTTTACACGTGAAAGAACGGTGCCGCTGATAAGATTGGTGGTTTCGCGTGTTTTCGGCGTGTGGATGGTAATAAAATCCGCACGGCGCCAGATGTCTTCCAGTGAAACGATTTGCATATGCAATTGTGCAGCTCGCTCCTGGCTGATCAGAGGATCGTAGACGATTACCTTCATGCCCAGCGCTTGCGCTGTTTGTGCGACTCTTTGTCCAACCTTGCCCAGTCCGACCACTCCCAGCGTCTTGTTGAAGAGTTCAGTGCCGGTAAATTTGCTGCGCTCCCACTTCCCGTCTTTCATAGAACGATCGGCAGCAGCTACGTTTCTAGCCAGCGACATCATCAGGGCTACGGTGTGCTCAGCCGCGGACGCTGTATTGCCTTCCGGCGAATTGACCACGAGAATTCCTGCTTCGGTGGCGGCGCCAATATCGATGTTGTCTACGCCGACCCCGGCACGACCTATCACCTTTAGATTCTTGCCTGCCTTAATAACATCTGGTGTTACAACCGTCCGGCTCCGCACCAAGAGCCCCGTGTATTCAGGAATGACCTTGAGCAGCTCTTCGGGAGTTATCTTCGGCAAATAGTCCACCGACAGTGCTTGCGACATCACGTCCAAGCCTTCCTGGCTGATCTCGTCCGCCACCAATATTCTGTCTGTTTTTGTTTCAGCAGTCACTGCTTTTGCATCCTTTGTCGCGGTTGTATTTTTGGCGGGCACTGTGCTTTCTCCCCTTAACTATTGATTGGTCAAAATCAATTTGTGTTGCGCTTGTCTTTCCAATTGCTTTTCTGAGACTGCCATCGCATGTGGTTCCAACTTCAGCCATGCTTTCAGCTGGTCGGAACGGTAGGAGGAAATCAGTTGTCCTGATTCACCCAGTGCCAGATTGGCGTAAATCTTCTCGTCATCAGCCATATCGACAAGCATTCGTAAGGTCGGTCCGACTGAAGAAACGAAACTCCAGGCGTCTTTCGACGGTTTTATGTTGGCTGCATTGACGGTATCTTGATCGCCGCCCACGCCTGTCGGCCCGACATCGAGAAAAGGCGCCAGTTTTTCCAGGCTGGCATTGTATTTCGCGATCGGGTGGCGGAATGTCGCTTTGTGCAGAGAGCCCCAGGGGACGATTTTGGCATCCTCTTTTTCTGCTGAAACGCGAGCGCCCTTGAGTGACATGCCGAAAGTTGAAATCAGAAAGGCGTCATAGCTGCGCTCACCCGGCGGTAACCACTGGTTGGGGTGATTGCGCAAGACTCTCTCTATGAATACGGTCCAGCGCGGCCAGCGCTCCAGATATTCAGCAGTCGCTTCGGCCCCTAGCTTCGGCTCCAGTACTCTGTGAGCCAGGGTGTTGATGAAACTCTCATAAATTGCAGCCGGGACGCTGTCCGGAGTGAGTTGATACTGACGCTGCGACCAGTTGTTCAGCTGCTCGAGCGCAGTCAGTTGATTTTTATCAATCAGCTCGGTCTTGTCCGTGGCTCGCTTCAGCTCAGACTTGACCAATTCGATGAGCGGCGCAGTCTGGTCGCTTTGCAGCAATCCCAATTCGGGCAGACCAGCACGCTGCCCGTTGCGTTTGTAAGAGGATAGGACCTGTCTTACGCGCATCGACGGGTAAGGGCTGCTGATGCTTGGATGCCCGGGAATGCGCTGTTCGCCGGCGATGACAAAACCTTCTTTGGAGATCAATTCTTGCGGCAGCTCTGCCGGCTTCATAAGGGGCGGATCCTGTCTCACCAACCAGCCTGGCACCATGACGCTGCCGCCTCCGAAACGGCGGCGATCGGGAATCGCTCCGGCCACTTTGTAGCCGACCGAGCCTTTTTTGTCAGCGAATACAAATGTCTGCGGATTGCCCTGATAGTCATCCAGCGCCAGCGAGAATGAGACAAGGTCTTTCGCCTTGTTCATCTTCCAGAGCGATTCGATAATTGGTTTTAGCGGTCTTGAACCGGTCCAATTGAGCGCAACCCCGGACGTCTCGTTGCGCGACAAAATCGGACCGTGCTTTGTCAGCAGGACTTTGTGCAGCAGGTCTTTTTTCAAACGAACCGGAATCGCTTCGATATTCTCGCTGACATTTTGCCAGCCTTCGGCGCTGCGATACTTGTTGGGAAACTGCGAGGAGAACTCCTCCAGAATCAGATCTTGCGTGTCAGCCTTGAGATTGGCTGAGCCGAATGCAATAAACTGATTGCGTCCGGTGATAATGCCGGGCACACCGGGGATGGTGGCGCCAACCAGGTGGGTGGATGCGGACTTGAGCGAAATTTGATAGAAGCGATCCGGCACCGTATATAGTGCATGCTTATCGTTAGCGAGCAAGCTGCCTCTGGTGTCGGACAAGGAGCCGGCAATGGCAAAGGCATTGCTGCCGATGCGCGGGTCCATCGAAGACAGTGAAGCCAGCGCCTTTTTGTATGACTCCAGCGATGGTAAATAGCCGGTGGGTGAGTTTGGACGTGCCGGTGGTGTCATAGGCGGCGCTGCGCTCGGTTCGGGATTGGACGGCAAAGCCGGAGCCGTGTTTACCGGCGCGGAATTACGCAGTGCTGGAGCGGTGCGGGGCGATACTGTTCTGCGTGCTGCAGCCGCAGCACCTGCTTCACGAGGTGTCTTTGATTTGCTGGTTGAGCCTTGTATAGAGGCTGCTTGCGCTGCCGCCGGTGTGGTGGCGTCCGGCAACGCGGCCGGTGTAGCCGGTGCCGGCTCTTCTTTAGGTGGCGGTATCGGTGCCGGAGGTTGGTTGATTACTGAGCGCAAAGGCTCTTCGAATATTTCCGATGCCAGTTTTTCCCCGCCTTTCTGGTCGAGAATTCTCTGGCGCAAGTCATCCAGCCGCCAGGATTCGTCTGCTTCGAATTGCAAGTATTTGAGAACGCACAATGTGTCGACAGGTTTCCACGGATCAGGGCGATAGGCCAAGGCAGCGAATTCGAGCGGTAGCGTCTTCACATTGCGGCGCAAGTATTCATTGACGCCCATTGAGTAGGCATCGAGAAATGCACGCACGTCTTGAGAAACCTTTTTCAATTCGGCTTCAGCAATTTGGGAGATGCCGACGCTTCTCATCAACTTATCGTCGATCACGCACTGCTCGCCGAAGACTTGCGCCATCTGCCCGCGCGCGGCGCGCCTGAGCATGTCCATTTGAAACATGCGGTCCGAGGCGTGCACATAGCCTTCAACCAGCCAGAGGTCTCGATCGGATGAGGCCTCGATGTAAGGAATGCCCCGCTCGTCAAATCTGATTTGCGCGCCCTTCATGAGCGGCTCCAGTGTGACAACACCGTCGGTGACGGGCAATGCACGCTGGCAGAGCCACCATCCGGTAATTGGCGTCGCCAACATGATCAGGACAAGGACGATTATCAGGATTCTTAGCACTATGCCACCATCTGTGGAGCCAACCAGTAAAGAGAGCACTCGCTCCTTACAAGGGCTCATTTTGCCCGCATGACGCCACAATTATATTAGAAGAGGCTTGCAGCAAGCCAGCTGTGTAGCTTTAGCCGGGCGCATTTTTACGACTCCGGTTAATAGCCTTTCGGATTACTTTTGCATAGCAGCCTATATCTATGAGCCTGCTAACCCTGTAGTCAGGCGCTTTTCAGGAAGTCATTGACAAAGGCTCGGACTTTGCTGAATTCGTCTTGAAGCAAGCCCAGACTGCCTTCAGCTGGTTCCCAAGCGGATTTCTTTGCACATTGCTCGATTTCCAGGCTCAGTCTGGTTAGATTGTCCGCGCACAGAACTGCCGACAAACCCTTGAGCTGATGCGCTGTTGCCGCCAGCTCTCTATCCGAGCGTGAATCGATTTGAGTCCGCACCGATGCCAAGAGCTCCGTTGCCTCCGTGAGAAACATCTTGAGAATATCGTGCAGGTCGTCGTCTCCATAAAGTTTTCTCAGCTCGCTGATATTAATCGGTGGAGACTCCTTGCCATCGTCTCCGCTCTTGGCGCCTGAAGGAGGTGTTTCTTCTGTTGACATTGCCGGGTGCTCCGTCTGAGGCATAGTTTCCGAATTGATCGCATTGAGTGCAGCTGGTATCCACGAGGCAATTACTCGTCTCAGCTGTTCGTGGCCGACCGGCTTGCTCAAATAGTCGTCCATTCCCGACCGGATACAGCGCTCGCGATCGGAGGGCATTGCGCCTGCAGTCATTGCCACAATCGGTACTCGCCCACCCGCCGACTCTTCGAGGCGCCGTATTTCCACTGTTGCTTCATAGCCGTCCATCTCCGGCATCTGGCAGTCCATGAAAATTGCATCGAAGCGGACTTCATTATTCATGTTCTGCTTTTTGAATTCACTTACCGCTTCCTGCCCATTCGATACGATTGCCACATCGAGACCGAATTTACGGAGTTGTCGCTCTGCAAGCTGCTGCAAAACGGGATTATCCTCAGCCAGGAGCACTTTCCACTTGCCGCCGCCGAGCGCGGGCAGATCATTATGATTGTGTCCCTGATAGACGAGATCATCCAGTGCGCTGTCCAGACCAAGTTCTACCGCCTCAGGCATGGACATGATCTCCTGCC
>CAZBOX010000257.1:0-8868 GCA_964493595.1 uncultured Candidatus Obscuribacterales bacterium
CGACGCGCTCCTCGATCTGCGCAAACTCGCCAATGGCCGGATCTCCATTGCCGTCGCCCCGTTCGATCTCGCCGCGGTCCTTCACGAAGTGATCAACCTTCAGACGCCCGATGCCGAAACCAAAGGCGTCCAGATCGTCGTGACCGGAGACAAGACATTGCCGATCTCCGGCGATGAAGGACGAATGCAACAGGTGCTGTTGAACTTGTTATCGAATGCAATCAAATTCTCACCACGCGGCTCCACGGTGGGCATCGAAATAGAACTCACGGATGGTAAAGCAGAGCTGCAGGTCATAGATAAAGGACCGGGAGTGCCCGAAAATGAAAAGGCTCATGTATTCGATAAATTCAAGCAGACTTCGGTCAAATCGAATTTAAAGGGCAAGAGCAGCGGTATCGGTCTGGCGATTGTAAAAGCTGTTGCCCAGGCACATAACGGCGAAGCCGGCGTCAAGGATGCGCCAGGCGGCGGCAGCATCTTTTTCCTGAGCATCCCCAGACTATCCAGCTCTCCGGAGAGCGACGCTTGATGAAAAAGCTGAGCCTGGAAACAAGAGGAACTTTACTGGTGATGTTTCCAGTCGCTTGCCAGATTGCTTTTGTCGTCTTTTTGTCCGCGCAACTATTCAATATTCATTCGAGCATCATGAGACAATCTCGCTCATGTGAGCTGATCACAAAAACAATTTCATTGATTGGATACTCAATCAACCTGGGCTACATAAACAGACAGCCGCAAATATCTATTGCACCGAATCACTGGCGCCTGGCGACAGTGACAAGAGATCAGCGAATGTTCGGTATTCTCAACGAGAAATTGCATCAGATAAGCTCCCGCCCCGAGCCGGATCAATTACAGCGCAATCGAATCGAAGCCCTTGTCACGGCAGGACAGGATACTATGCGCAGCCTGACTGAATTGCGAGACAACCAGCTAAAAGGATGGATTTACTGGAAGCACGTTCATCAGCGCTACGAACTCGCGCTGATATATGCATGCAACCGATTGCTAAATGCCGCAGACAATGTTGTGCAGTACGAGGAAGGAAAGAGGCAAGGCAGTGAAGAAGCCACTAATGCACAATTCCAGAACTTGAGCACTCTTCTGACCAGTGCGATCGGAGTAACGATTGTAGCGGCCTTTGTCATGGCTGCTTTTTACATCCGAGATATTCTCATTCCTTTGAAGCACCTGAGCGCCAACTGCGTTCGTTT
Organism: uncultured Candidatus Obscuribacterales bacterium; assembly: GCA_964493595.1. Classification (GTDB taxonomy): domain Bacteria; phylum Cyanobacteriota; class Vampirovibrionia; order Obscuribacterales; family Obscuribacteraceae; genus QKMZ01. The sequence continues at coordinate 1,218 of CAZBOX010000257.1, forward strand.
GTCCAAGCAAGAAGAGCTTTTGCCGGTCTTAGCCGATGGCGGCGAATTCACACAAATCGATGCCATTCTGCACGGCATACGAATAGCCACAATTGAAGAACAAGAAAGAGAAAAATCAATGGTGGAAAACACCAATGACTTGATCTGTTCTCTGAATCGTGAAGGCAAATTCCTGCGGGCAAACGGGTCCACACTACAGCTCTTTTCTCAGGCGCCCGAGTCAATCGTCGGCAAATCCTTCCTGGAATTTGTCACGCCGGAGGACCGAGATAATGCAAGAAGCTGTATAGAAGATGCTTTTAGCGGTGGCGAGAGCAAGGCCTTTGAGTTTCGAATCACCTGCAATGGAGAGCCGGTACACACGCGCTGGTCCTGCTTATATTCGAGCGAATCGCAGGAGCTTTTCGCCGTCGTGCACAATATCGAGCAAGAAAAGATAGTGGAGAAATTGAAGCAAGATTTCGTCGATATGGTCAGTCATGACTTGCGCAGCCCACTTTCGTCAATGCAAGTGGCGCTCGATATGATTGCCCAAGGCGCTTATGGAGACCTTGGTGAGGATGCACATAAAGAGGTTGCAGGAGCGCTTAAAAATCTCGATAGGTTGCTGGATTTCGTAAATGACTTGCTCGACTTTCAGAAATTGAAACAGGGCGGACTGCAACTGGATTATGATAACGCCGGCGTAGAAGGTCTGGTGCAGGCAGCAATCGACTTTGTAAAACCCGCTCTGCAAGCGAAAAACATTCATATCGCAGCGCAAGGAGAAGACATCACTTTATGGTGTGATCCCCAAAAGTTGACTCAACTCCTGACCAATTTGCTTGCCAATGCAATTCACTATACGCCCAAAGATGGTCAAATTTCAGTGGCGTGGCATAAGACTGCCGACAGTGTTGAATTGGCTGTTATCGATAGTGGTCCAGGCATTGCCGAAGAATACCGAAAGCGAATTTTCGAAGCGTTTGAGCAAACGCCGCAAACGGCGCAAAAAGCAGAAGGAACAGGGCTCGGTCTGGCTATTTGCAAACTGATTTGCGATGCACACAAAGGCACTATTTCAGTGGAAAGCGAAATCGGAAAAGGAAGCAAATTTTTGGTCAATATTCCTCACCCCCAAACTTAAACAAGACTAATGAAAGAGTAGTACGCTAGACTCCTATTCTGGAAATCGGCGCCCGTCACGTTTCCAGCTCTTTCGGTCAACAATTGGTTGGAGAATTGCTTGGCAACAACAAGCTCGAGCCCGGAATTAATTACCATTGATGATAGTCCTCACATATACTGAATTAGCTGGCGGTAAGCTTTATAAACTGAGGTGCGTCTATGGTTGACGTCTCAGCATTTGCTGTTTCTCAAAAAATCCGCAGCCAGTGCGACGTATCTACGTTGCAGGCGCGTTTGTCCACGATTGCCGATACGCAGCGACAGATTGCCGAATTGCTCAATTCGCGCACGGCATGCGTGTCTCCTGCTGCCGGTATAGTCATTCCCGAGCTGCGGGCTCATCACGACAAGTCAATTATTTCTACAGGAATTGTCGGTACAGGAAATTCCGCGCACGCTCTCGCGTCATATCTGGCTGCCGCCGGTTGCGAGGTTCGCATTTACACTCGCAGCCCGATCAAAGCAGAGCACATCAATTCTGTAGGTCATGTCTATTCGGAAGATCGCATACTGGGGCGCTTTGAATTATGCGGTGCGTACACTGATGCCAGCGCTTTTGCCTCACAATGCAAGAATATTTTTGTCGCCACTGTCGCTACCGCATATCGCGATGTAGCGGAAAAACTCGCGCCGTATCTAAACAGCTCGCACACGATCATTCTTTTCTCAGGCAAATTCGGCGGTGCAAGAGAGTTTGAACTGAAGCTCAAAGAGTTAGGTGTGAGCGACCTGCCAAAAATTGTTGAGACGGACTCCCTTTTCGCTTGCAGGGTAGTTGCCGACTCTCGCGTCTGGATACGCGGAATCAAACGCTGGACACTATTTTCTTCTGTAACTCAATCCGAGACCGAAAAATGCGCGCCCATTATCAACGCTTATTTTCCCGGTCTGGCTCCGGCGGCAAATCTCGTACAGAGAGGATTGACGGATTTCGGAGCGCTGGCGCACGCACCGATTGCATTGACAAATATGCATTCAATTGATCGAGGCGAAGAATTCCTCTTCTACTACCAGGGCATGACTCCGCGCACTGTGGCAATTCTAGATGAGATGGAGAACGAATTTCGCACCATAGCCCAGGCATACGGTTGTAATTTGATTCCTATGAAAAATCTGCTCGATCGCTATTATGGATGCGACGACAGCAGCCTTTATTCTGCAATGACTACCGTGCCTAATTACAGACATAGTATGTCTCCCAAGACCCTCAATCATCGTTTCTTTTCAGAGGACGTGGCTTGCAGCCTCGTGCCTTTCGAACAGCTGGCGCGCCTGGCAGGAAAAGAGACTCCCCTGCTGAGTTCAATGATCAGCCTGGCAACATGTGTTGCAGGTGAAGACTTCCGCAAGACCGGCAGAACTTTAGACCGCCTCGAGCTGGGAGATTTAACTCATAGTGAAATGGTTCGATTCCTCAATTCTTAAGGGCGAGGCTGCCGTCACGCTGTGGCTGACTGCGGCTATCTTTGCCGCGTCCGCAGAACCGATTTTTGTCAAATTAGGTTATTCAGCCGGCGTTTCGCCGCTTCAAGTCTTCGTATTGAAAAATCTCTGTGCTGCAGCCATCGTCCTTCCTCTGACTAGAGCATTCAAATGGGTAGGCATGAAAAACCTGCCACGCCTAATGCTTCTGGCCTTTCTGCTTTTCTGCACAAACGGATTGATTCTAATTTCTCTTACTATGGTCCCGGCAGTTGTCGTTATGACTCTTGTCACTACTACACCAGCTCTGGTGGCAATCATCAACTCAGCGCTTGGCAGAGACAAACTGACCGTGAAGTTTTGGCTCGGCTTTGCTCTATGCCTGCTCGGCGTCCTGCTCATGCTCGAAGTAAAATCCTTATCCGGCACGCCACTAGGCATTCTTGCCGTTCTTACAGCGGTTGTTTCTTCCAGTATTTATCGAGTAAATATGGAAACCGCAACCAGCTTAATGAAGCCCCTGACCATTTCTTCTTATCAGTTTCCTCTTTGTGCTCTCTATTGCATTCCGCTTGCATTCTTCATGCCTGCGTTCAGCATGGAAGCCGTCAAGATTGGCGCCATTACAGGCTCTGCAGCGGCATTGGCTAATGTGGCATTTTTGAGCGCAATGGCGATGATCGGCTCGACAAGAGTTTCGATTATCTCGCTTTTGCAAAGACCTCTTTTGCTCATTCTTGCAGTCCTTGTCTTGAACGAACCGGCCTCGGTATGGCAGATACTCGGCATTGTCCTCACATTTGCTGGTGTACAAATTGCACAAGTGAAGCGCAAGAAAGCGACAATTGCATACGAATTGGAACTTGAGGAGGCTCTCGCGAAGGAGAGGACCTTTGGACAAATAGAAGGACAAACAGCCGCGGTCGGCTCTAGTACGCTCCGTCGATAATCATGTCACCACGTTTTCTTTCGGCATCCGCCTCGGCTTTTTTACCCATCTTGCTGTAAAGAATCGAGCGAGAATAGTAAATCCTCGGATTGGGCCGTTTGACCAAGTGCAAGTATTTATCAAGGTCTGCGATTGCCTTTCCGTATTCGCCCGTGCGAGCGTAAACATCGGATCGGTCGCTAAGAAAGAGACAGGTACTGGGCTCCAGTGCAATCGCACGCGTGTAGTCTTCGATGGCGATGTCGAACTGATGAAGTTTTTCATGGATCTTTGCACGCCGTCTGAAAGCGTCCGCCGCCTTGGAATTTATCGAGATAGCCGCATTCACTGAATTAAGTGCATTCGGATAATCGTTCTGGTAATAGAGGCATTCAGCAACGCCTAGATACCCTTGATAGTTCTTCGGCTCCTGCTTGATCAAGATGCGAAATTTTTTTATTGCTTCTTCGAACTCCTGGTTTGCAAGGAGTGTTTTCGCTTCAGTAACCAGTGAATCGCCTTTTTCCGGGGTTCTATATTTGAATGCAAAAGAATTTGTTTGAGCTTGAGCCGTCATAATGCAGACGATGAAGAGCCAGTTAAGAAGGCGGTATCGGTGCATTAATCAGATTACCTCGATGCCTCTGGACGCGAATGACGCACTAATACTTTTCCCAGCGAATAAGATTTTCTTGACCAGCATACGCTTGTATGTATAATGCATATAGAGGCTGATTGGCACGGACCCCTTGGACGTGCACAACTCCTTGCGCGAGTGTCACCCGGGGCCCTCGCGCAACAGTTCAAGCTGGCGCGCACTATGTGGGCGTCTAAAGTCCGTGGAAAGTTTCTGGTTTCAAACCGTTTCAGCCTGCTCTGGCGGCAAGTCTTCGTCCTTGTTTATGAGCGCGTAAACGGTCGGCAATACCACCAACGTCAATAGAGTCGCAGATACAAGGCCGCCCAGCACAACCGTCGCAAGAGGGCGTTGCACTTCGGCGCCGGTGCCGTTCGAGACAATTTTCGGCACAAGTCCCATGATGGCGACAAGCGCCGTCATGAGAACCGGACGCAAACGAATAGCTGCTCCTTCCACCGCCGCTTGAGCGACAGGCACGCCGCGGCGTTGCAGATGCATTATATAAGTCACGAGAATAACGCCGTTCTGAACAGATACTCCGAAAAGCGCGATAAACCCAATAATTGCAGGCACGGACACGGTTTGATGAGAAATGAAAAGCGCAACGATGCCGCCAATCATGGCAAACGGCACGTTCAACATAATCAGACCGGCATTTTTGAACGAATTGAAAGACGCGTATAAAAGCAGAAAAATCAACAGTAAAACAATGGGCACAACGATGGAAAGACGCACCATAGCGCGCTGTTGATTCTCAAAAGTGCCGCCCCAGACAAGACGATATCCTTTGGGCACCTTTACTTTCTGCCTTATTGTTTCTTGCGCTTCGCCGACAAAAGATCCTAAATCTCTGCCGCGAACATTGGCAAGAACGGCGGTACGCCTGTAGGACTCCTCGCGGTTGATCATTGCTGTCCCTCTGGGCAGCTCGATTCGAGCCAATTGCTTGAGAGGCACGCGAGCACCGGTAGGCGTGTCAATAATGAGATTCTCGATTTCTTCTTCCGTATCCCGCATTTTGAGAGGCATTCTGGTCAACAAACCAAAACGCATATTGCCTTCTATGACGTCAGTGACAACATTGCCTGCGATTTCATTTTGCAAAACATCTTGAACGTCAGTGACATTCAGTCCGTAGCGCGCCATTACATTGCGGTCGAACTTGATGGTCATCTGGGGCAAACCGAGAATATGCTCTCTTTGTAAATCAGCACAGCCAGGCACTTGTGATATAGCAGTCTCAACTTCTGATGCGAGCTTGTCCAGGGTTTCGAGATCATCGCCGAATATCTTGATACCAAGATCCGCCTTGATTCCAGCGACAAGGTCATCAATCATATCGGCGATCGGTTGCGAGAAAGAAAAAATCAATCCCGGTATACCTTCTAGTTCTTTCGCCATCATCATGACCAGCTTCTCTTTATCATGAGTCGATGTCCATTGTGATTTCGGCTTCAGACCGATATAGACATCGGCGTTCTCGACGCCTTCGAGATCCGAGCCCATACCGGAGCGACCTATGCGCGAAACGACAACGGTGACCTCGGGAAACTTCTTCATCGACTCTTCTACGCGCTGCGCAATGCGCATGGATTCGGTGTGAGCGACGCTTGGAGACAACTTGGTTCTGAGCAAAATCGAGCCCTCATCCAGGGTTGGAATGAACTCTGAGCCAAGAAATGGAACCAGACAAAAACTTCCGACAAGTGCTCCAAGGCATACAAAAGCAGTCGCATACGGATGCTTCATCGAGCGGCGCAGCGCAGGCTCGTGCAGATGCTTTGCACCTTCCACGAAGGGATTGTGCTTCTCTCTTATCTCTCCACGCAAGAACCAGTAGCAAAGAACAGGGACGATGGTCAAAGACAGAAGCAAAGCGCCTAGAATTGCGTAAATAAAGGTCAAGGCCAGCGGGTGGAACATCTTTCCTTCTATGCCCTCCAGCGAAAAGAGAGGCAGGTAGACAGAAACGATGATAAAAATCGCAAATACAATTGGGCGCCCCACTTCTCGAGCCGCGTTTAGTACAACCTGAAAGTGGTTTGCATGCCTGTCTTCAGTTTCATGTTCATGGGCGATCGCCAGTTGCCGGTAGATGTTTTCCACCATGACCACGCTGGCATCGACAATGACACCAAAATCAACAGCTCCCAGCGTCATGAGATTTGCCGACAAGCCTGTGTACTTCATCAGGATAAAAGAGAAAAGAAGCGACAGAGGAATGATGACGCTGACTATCAAACCGCTGGGAATGTGCAACAAGATGGCCGTCAAAACGACGATAACAAGCCCGCCGCTAAACATCAAAATCTCTTTTACTGTCTCGATAGTCTTCTCGACCAGTTCGGTCTGGTCATAATAGGAAACAAGTTCGACGCCCGGCGGAAGCTCCTTTTTCAGTTCTTCTATTCGCTCTCGAACTTTTTCAACCACGGCTTTAGTATTCACACCTTTGCGCGTGAGCACCATCCCGGTAACAACTTCGCCTTTGCCATCCATCGAGGCTGATCCTCGTCGAAAAGCCGGACCAATAATTACTTTGGCGACTTTGCCCACGGTCACCGGGGTGCCGGCGACAGCCTTTAAAACAATCTCCTCGATATCTTTTGTTGTCTCGATGCGCCCGATACCACGCACAATAATTTCTTCATTGGCACGTTCGATAAAATTGCCGCCGGCATTGATGTTATTGCGCGTCAGTGCAAGGACCAGGTCATGAAGCGTGATTCCATAGCCTGCCATAACATGCGGATTGACCTGCACCTGATACTGTTTTACAAATCCGCCATAGCTGACCACATTACCGACACCCTGGACGGCTCTCAATCGTTTCGCCAGATACCAGTCCTGAATTGTGCGCAGCTCTGTCAGATCGTGACTGTCGCTTTTCAAATAATAGTTGTAGACGTTACTGAAGGTGGAGACCACAGGGCCAAGCTGCGGTGTAGGAGCCCAGGCGGGCAACTCAACCTGCATCAAGCGCTGCTGAACTAGATTGCGAGCCCAATATACATCTGTGTCGTCTTCAAAGATGACAGTTACAACGGACAGCCCAAAGCTAGAATTGGAGCGGATATTAGTTACTTTGTGCAAGCCGCTCATTACGTATTCGATAGGATAGGTGATCAGGCTTTCTACTTCTTCTGTCGCCAGTGTTTCGCAATCGGTGATAACCTGCACCTGAACATTGCTCACATCCGGAAATGAATCGACCGGCAAGCTCAACATGCAAAATACGCCGAATGCCGCCATTACAATTACCGCGGCGCAAGTGAGCAAACGCTGCGTGACAGCAAAAGTGATTAGCCTATCAATCAATTCTCAGTCCGCCCGCCGTCAGACGCATCACAGCCTTCGCAGAAGTCGAGTTTGAAATATGCCTAGCCACTCGGCTTTTCCTCTTCCTCGTCTTTGTTGATGAGCGTGAATACAGTAGGAAGAACAATCAATGTAAGAAGAGTCGCAGACACGAGACCACCTACGACCACGGTGGC
>CAZBOX010000258.1:0-1214 GCA_964493595.1 uncultured Candidatus Obscuribacterales bacterium
CCATGATTCAGTGCTTAGCGTATGCAAAGGAACGTGTCCCTGATGCTGAGATGTATCAGGTAGATGCTCGAAACCTGCCTTTCAAAAACAGTTTTCAGGTTGCTGGTATTTTTGATGTCATAGAACATATAGAGGAAGATGATCTTGTCCTGAAGGAAATCTATGAAGCATTGGAAGTCGGAGGAGGAGTCTTTCTAACTGTTCCTCGTTATATGTGGCTCTGGAGCCCTTGTGATGACTTTGTCAGACATGTTCGTCGCTACGAACCAGGCGAATTGGAAAGGAAAGTGGAAAGAGCCGGCTTTAAGGTCGTGCAATCAACTTGCTTCGTGTCTCTCTTACTGCCGCTCCTGATTTTCTCGCGCATCAGGCAGCACTTGTCACCACGCCCGTACAGCCTGATGAATGAATTGAGAGTCCAAGGATTTGTTGGCGGAATTCTCGAAAAGGCTATGGACTTCGAACGCTTTCTGATGCGTTGTGGACTTAACTTACCAGTAGGCGGCTCGCTTTTACTGGTAGCTAAGAAGTGTTAGCTATCTAGTGATTTGTCCCAGGCAAATTCCTGTAGCTCATTCCGCAAATGCTTGCGCTTCACCGATAACTAATCAGGTGGACACCGAAGCTTTCACTTGATTGATGACTCCAATCAGATGCTTAGTCTGCTCTTCCAGAATCTCGCGATTGACCGCGCCTACGGTCAAGCGAAGCACCGGTTCGGTTTGCGAGCCTCTGGCAGCAAACCACCATTGAGGGAAGTTCACAGATAAACCATCGATGTGCTCTTTAGCACCCCCCGTGATGGCTTCATCCAGATGACGCAGAACTTGCTCAATGCCTGATACTCGCAGATTGATTTCACCGCTAGATGAGTAGCGAGAAAGCGGCTCGATATGGGAGGAAAGCGGACGGTCATGACCGGAGACGAGGTTGATCACTTCGATCAAAGTACGCATTGCGTTATCGCTGTCGTACATGTCGCCGTAATAATAGTGTCCGGAAAGTTCACCGGCAAAGAGCGCTTTGTGCTCTTGCATGTTGTTCTTAATGAACATGGTACCGACGCCGGTGCGCACAGCTTTGCCGCCGAGACTTTCGATGTGCTCACCGACTGAGCGGCTGGCGCGCAAGTCGAATACGACTGTACCCTTGCCTTTGTTTTCAATCAGATGCGCGCCGACCAAGCCGATCATCAGATCGGTTGCAATCATGAC
>CAZBOX010000258.1:1314-4816 GCA_964493595.1 uncultured Candidatus Obscuribacterales bacterium
AGAGACGTCAAAAACTGGATATAAGACTGGACTCCGTCGATTTGCGAAACGCTGCCGGGCTTCTTGCCGTTGACCGGCTCGAGCGAATTCAAAATCTGCTCGATTTCTTTGAGTCCATTTCCTGCACCAATCGGATTGGCCTTGCCTGTATAGATTTTGAAACCGTTGTGTTCTTTGCCCAGATGGCTCGCCGTGACTGAAATAGTGGCGTCAAAACCGTTTACGGCTCCGTACCAGGCGATCATAGGAGTGGAAGCAACCGAGAGCGTGACCACATCATGCCCGGCCGTGGTCAGACCCGAGGTGAGTGCATCAGCCAATTTCGGAGAGTGAGTACGGCTGTCGTGCCCGACCAAAACCCGCAAACGCTCCGTGGGCGAGATAAAACGACCAAAAGCTCGACCGAGCTTGAAGGCGAAATCTTCGTTGAGCGCTTGACCGTATGTGCCGCGGATGTCGTATGCACCGAATAGCTTGTTGCCGGAACCCATTGAGAAGCGTGACCTCGTCTATTGACTATTTCAATATTGCCATAGAAGAGTAATCTGAAAAGAGCTGAAAAGGGGCTCATGACAATAGCCTTACCAAGACTTAACCGGCGCTTCACACTGGCAATTTCGGCAGTTGCAAGCAGGAAAAAACATCTGCCAAGTAGTGATAGCGAAATTCACCCTCAGACGCAGCAGCCCCACCCATTAACAACCCTTAATCCAGTTCAACTTATACGACCGGAACCCAAACAGGGCCGCACTATGCGGAACATAGCGCCGCGATATATCGAACCAGAGCCGACCTTAACGCTCTAAAACCGCCAGCCCAAAACCGGTTTTGCCATATTCTGCCCCGCAATACAGCATGTAACGCTGGTTGTCGTGCTCGAATACGCACGGATACTCAATCATGTCCTCATCCCAGCCTGAGTCGGACACATCGATGCCGGTATCACGCCCCAATCTAGACCAGTTAATTCCGTCTTGCGACTCGGCCAGTTCAATTCTGTATCGTGTACCGCGGCTGCAGAACCACATCCAGTAAGCGTCTTCATCCTTCAATACAGTCGGTCTGCACATCGCATACTCGACAGGGTAGTCGGCATCGACAACAATTCGATTTTCTCGCGTCCAGTTGATGCCATCTTTTGACTCTGCATACTTCAGCACATGCTGCATATCTTCTTTGACCGGCCCCCACTTCAGGTTAGACCCGTACCACATGCGAAATAAGCCGTTTTCCTCAATCACCCAGGGGTAGGAAATCGTATAAGGGTCGGTCTCATCGAGCGGAACCACCGGAAATCTTGAATATCGTTTGAACGGCTGCCCCTCTGACTCGCTAATAGCCAGCCCCAGAGCGTTTTTCCACGGCACTGTCACAGCTAAATTCCAGCCCATGTAATAGAGATAACGCGCATTGCCGACCCGCAAAATGCAGCCGATAGAAGCACCGCAATCGTCGAACATCCCTAATTCGCCAGGACCGAGAACGGGCTCACTGGCCTCTTCTAGTATCACTTTCGGATTCTTCAAATCGATAAGAATAGAGCCGATACTGGAGCGATTTTTATCGTCGCGCGCGCTGAAATAAATGCGAAAGATGTCGTCACCAACGTGCTCGGCAGTAGGATTGGCAGCATGAGTTCTCGCCCACTCTAATTTGCCTGTAGGCTGGTAAACGTGACCCAGTTTTGTCCAGCGAAACTTTGCTTTGCCGCTCTTTTCACATATGCTGGGTCGCATCTCTAACTCCAATTACTGCGCCAGATCCTTTTGCGCGGCCGAGCGCACCAGCTCGTCCAGCCAGGCGTGTAGACTGACATTTTTCTTCTTTGCCGCTTCCATAGCCAGCTCTTTGGCTTCCGTGGAAACGCCCTCCAATTGTCCGAAATAACGAGTGCGCATGGTTCCGCCCCTTCTGCCTTTGTGGGGAAGATCAAGGTTCAGTGGAGGAGGACCGTTGCCGACACGAAAATCGATCAGGTAGAAGCAGCTTCCGAGCAGCCATCGAACATTCACTTCGCGCGCGCCCTCCGGCAAATGTTCCAGCGGAGCCTTGAATTTGAAGAGCGGATTATTTGTGCAGACGATATTTCCGAACTCTGTATTTTCCAACCATGGAGGAACGGATTCATCACCGACAACAATCTTGCCGCCTTCTTTGACGACTCTGGAAAATTCTGCAAGCGTGCCTTTTGGATCTTCGAAATTATTGAATCCACCAAAGTGAAAAAGGGCGTCGAAATAGTTGTCGGGAAAAGGCAGCTGCCGCGCCGAGGACACGAAGTAATTAAGCCTGCAGGCGAGCTTCAGCTTTTCAGCGTCGCGCTGGAGACGTTTTTTCGTGATGTCTACCATTGCCGCAGAAAGATCCTGAAGGAAAAGCTCTCCTTCCGAATCCAATCGCCTGGCAATGCGAAATGAATCACATCCGGTGCCGCAACCGACCTCAAGCACTCGCGAATTCGGCTTGAGATCAAGTGCTTCCACCATAGTTTCACGAACTTTCTCTTCGTCCTCATAGAAGCTCTCGAAAAGCCATTCCATGATGTTGTCGTAAAACTCTTCCGTGTAATATTCTTCGTACTGTTGCTTTGTTTCTTGCTCGACTTTCGATAGCTGTCCCGGGTAAATAAAGTGAGGAATCCCGTCTTTCAGGCGGTAGGAAACATTTCCCGAAGAGACCAACTGTCCGTCCTTTAGCTCCTCCTGCCCATTTTCGCTTCCTTCAAGCGAAAGAGGAGCCTTATTCATAGGGCAGACATATTCTTTCAACAAAGCCTTATTCATTGGTGTTTTCCTTGCCTGCTCTGCTTTTGCAGACTACTGTCCAGACCTTCTGCCGGACGCCGAAAAAGTCGTCGTCGCAAAACCCGACACAGATATCGTCAAATCTGCTCTGAAATTCTCTCTCCACTTCCTCTCTCGATGAAAAAGCACGAAAGACAGTATCTTTGCGATAGCCGTACGGATCGTTCGTAATCTTGTAATAACCGTCACCAAGCCGCTCTGCATCCTGAAGGATGTAAGTGTCGTGCATGGGAAGCGAGCAAATAAATACACCGCGCGGCGCCAGCACCCGCCTGACTTCATCAAGCACAGTATCAAAGGTGGTGCCGGGGTCTATGTAATAGCATGAGTGACAGGCAAGAACGAAATCGAAATAGCCGTCTTCATACGGAATACAAGCACTGCGACCGGTTTTTAGCTGCGCTTTTACACCCAGGCGCTCCAGGCGCTTACCGGCCAGATCATTAATCTCGTCGGATATTTCAATGCCGTGCACGTCGAAACCCAAATTAAACAAAAGCGGCATGTTGCGCCCGTCACCAAATCCGAGATCGAGAATTTTGCTGCCGGGAAATTTCGATTTGTCGAGTTTCAGCAGCGGGTAATTGCCCATGAGGGCACGTACAACAAATTCAACAGGATAGACGTAATCCGAATTGCGTTGCTGATAGAACTGATTGGTGTCTGAAATTGCTTGTTTCATTCAAATATGGTGGGCA
>CAZBOX010000258.1:4916-8716 GCA_964493595.1 uncultured Candidatus Obscuribacterales bacterium
CTGATAGAACTGATTGGTGTCTGAAATTGCTTGTTTCATTCAAATATGGTGGGCACGGACAACTAAAGTATGGCAATTCGTGATTTTGTTTCCCTGTGATCCTTATCATCGTTTAGCCGAGCCGCAACCAGGCTGTTCTCAGCGTGTCATGGCGCTTATTGGCTGCAAGCCCCATGACTCGGCTATTGAACAGTCCTCAAACTTAGAAGGACTTGCTCAACATTGAGTAAAATTTATCACTGGTAAAAGCGCCCTTGGCTGTCGCTGCCGTCACATAGACCTCTTTGGCGGCCGTGTTTTTGGTGATGAGCGCGTTGGCTCCGATGAAATTTTCTTCGCCGATCGTAACGCCGTTCGAAATCGAAGCATTGATACCGACAAAAGTAAAAGGCAAAATCGTCACTTCTCCTGCCATGCAAACATGGGATGTAATCCAGCAATGATCGCCGATATTTGAATTGTCGCCAATCTGATTGGCGCTCCAGATTGTCACGTTATTGCCGATTTTTACATCGAAGTTGATTGAATTGTTCTCGAGAATGAAGCAATTTTCGCCCACATCGAGCTCATCGGCGAACTGAATGGTGGAACTGACATAGCTGGCGAGTTGATAGCCTTTTTCTTTGCACGCCAGGTATTTGCGGTACCGCAATTTATTCATCTCCTGGCTGCCTAGGGGAACGAACAACTGATACTCGCCGGGCGGAAAACGTGTTTCAACCAGAGAAAAGTCGACAACAGGAAGATTTTTGAACTCATCCTGCTTGAGAAATTCCTTCTCGACCGTAAATGCGCAAACCTCATGGTTGCTGTCTTTTGACATATAGCGATGGGCGACATTGGCGCCGCGCCCGGTTCCGAAGATTACGACTTTAGCCATTCACCAATTGCTCCACATACTCAGACTTCAATTGCTTACGATCAAGCTTGCCGTTTGCATTGCGCGGCAATTGCGAGCGAAATTCGAAACGCGTCGGGATCATGTATTGCGGGATCAATGCCGACAGATCTTTGCGCAGCGCTTCCTCGTCAGGCTTGCTGTCTCGAGCACGAATAAAAGCGACGATTTGACTGAGCCCGCGAATTTCACAATGAATAACAGCGCTCTGCTCAACTAAGGCACAACAAGTGAGCGCGTTTTCGATCTCCTCAAGCTCGATTCGATAACCCATGTGCTTGATCTGATTATCGGCGCGTCCAACAATCCAGATTTTTCCGTCCACTTTGTCGACATAAACCAGATCGCCCGTCCTATAGACAATCTCTCGGTATTCGGTATTGGTCGGGTTCTGAATAAATGCGGCTTCGGTACGCTCGGCGTCTCGGTAATAACCCAACCCAACATTGGCGCCCCGCAAAACCAGCTCACCTACTTCTCCTTCAGCTACAGTACGAAGGTCCTCGTCAACAATCAGTCCAGAGAAATTCGACGCCAGAGAGCCCAGCGGCAGGAAACCTTTGAGGTCAGCGAAATCATCAGCACTGACTCGATATGAGGAACAAATACAAGTGCATTCGGTTGGTCCGTAGACGTTGTACAGCGTGAGACGGTCGGCGAATAAATCAAACAGCTGCTTAAGCTTTGCTTTCGGATATCCTTCGCCACCAAAAATTATTCGCTTGAGATGGGAGAAACTCTCCTTTCTGAGCGCTCTTACCGTCTGCAGATAAATGAGCATGGACGGAACAGAGAACCAGGAAGTGCATTTGTACTGGTCTATTAAACGCAAAAGCTTGGCCGGGTCGCGCACGGTTTGTCCATCGAAAAGCGCAAGCGATGCACCGCTAAAGAGGCTAGAATAAATATCGAAAACAGAATTATCGAAGAAAAATGGATTTACGCTGGTGAGAACATCCTGCTTTTCGAATTGATATGTTTGCAAACTCCATTCAATCAAATTGAGGACATTCTGGTGCGTCATCACAGCGCCTTTAGGAAATCCCGTTGAGCCCGACGTAAACATGATGTAAGCGGGAGTATTTGCTGTTATTGAAGGCAGAAGCCGGCAGACAAGCTCGGCATTCTCAGCACGCAAATCACTGAGTGTCAGTTTTTGGAAATCGAAGGCTTTGTATCCATGCCGGGTTAGTTGACGAGCAATATTTTCTGCACAAAGAATCATTGCAGGCTTACAACGCTCGAATATTTTTTCGAGCCGCGCAAGCGGGCTTTCCGGATCGAACATGCTGTAAGTGATGCCTGCCTTCAAGGCGCCGATCAAGCAAGCCAGCGAGCGAAGATGCTTCTCTCCCGATATGCAGATAACATCACCGGGCTTCAAACCGGACGAGACGAAAAATGCAGCCAATGCGTCGCTTTCTTCGTCCAATTGTCTGTAGGTAAAGGTTCCGCCTTCTGTCAAAAGAGCCGGTGCATCGGCTGATGATGCCGCAATTTGCTTGAATTTTTGACCGAGGTTATAGATATACACAAGCGTCTCTTAAATCACCAAACCGCCGTCTACTTCGAGAATTTTTCCATTCAAGAATTCGTTTTTCATGCCGGCAATTACAAAGGCGGCAATTTCCTCTGCGTGCCCGAGACGTCTTAAAGGCACACGGCTGACAGTCTCTTTCAGCAACTGCTCATTCATAACAGTATGAGTCGAATCGGTGTCGCAAAATCCCGGAGCGACAGCAAAGACACGAATACCCATAGCCGGCAATTCCTTTGCCCAAACTTTTGTCATGGCCTCAAGACCCGCTTTGGCAGCGGCATATGCCGACTGCCCCGCATTGCCTCTGGCAGAAACGGAGCTGATATTGACGATCACGCCTCTGGTACGTTTCTTCAGCATCGCGGCAACGACATGCTTGGACATATAAAACGCAGAAGACAGATTCGTAGAAATAACTTTGTCCCACATGCCTGAATCGTGCAGCTTAAGCCCCTCTGCACCAAGTGAAATCAGCGGTGCGCTGAAAAGAATACCGACATTATTGATCAGTGCGTCGATACGACCGAACTCGTCGACCGCCTTTTTGACATTGGTCTCGATCTGCTCCTCATCGGAAACATCGCATTTGAAAAAGGCGACCGCATCCGACGACTGACCGGTAATGTCGAAGACAATCGGCTTGGCTTTCTCGCAAAGAAGCTGGCTGACAATCGCAGCTCCGAGTCCGCTGGAACCTCCAGTGACAATACAGTTCTTCCCTTCCAGCGAAAGCATTATGCCTTGATCTTTTCTGCAACAAGCTTGCGTATTGCGCCGATGCTCTGCATGGTGCCGATTTCTTCAAAGGTAAGCTCGAGCCCGAACTGTTGTTCGACGGCGGTAATCAATTCCATGTGGCGCAAAGAATCCCACATTGCCACATCATTCATTGTCATGGCGTCTTCGATTTTGCCCGGAGTCATTTTGAGCAAGTCGACAAAAATACCATCCAACTCGTCCATTCGAGACGGGGTGCAAGAGGAATTTCCAGGAATGGTTTGCATAGCGACACCAGCGGGCGATTTCTACTTAGACGGCAGATCTTATCAAGATTCAGAAATAACGTCCCCATTTTCCTGCAGAAGCAACAGCAATTTCACGATTCTGTGCAACTTTGCTATTTGCTTGGATTTATCTAAGATTCAGAGGGGGAGCATTCGCTCAGAGTTTGGCACAAGCAAAGGAATTCATGAATTCCGTGGCAGCTGGACCTTCATTGAAGATCAAATCCAGAACTGTCACCCCATGTTCGAACGGAGGAAACAACTGACGATACTCAGGATAGCCTTCATAACTCATCCATTTGACTTCAATTCCATTCTCTTTGAACAGGTTTTCATCAACATAAGACTTAGCGGCAGG
>CAZBOX010000259.1:0-8592 GCA_964493595.1 uncultured Candidatus Obscuribacterales bacterium
CATCCAGTCCGTGACTCTCGGAGATGATGAAGCGCGCCGGCGCGGCACCCAGAAGACTGTTCTGGAACGTGCAGCCCAGCCTACTTTCGAGGTTTGCATCGAAATTCTCGATCGTCAGACTCTGGCGGTGCACCGTGATGTGGCTGGTTCTGTCGATCAACTTCTGCGTGGCTGGAAGATTCATCCGGAAATCAGAAAGAGAGACGAATCGACCGGCGATTTTGCTGTCGTTCAAAAGCAAGAGCCGATCGTCACAGCCGCTTCAGCAGATGGGCTTGCCGCCTTCTCACAGGATTGGGGCAACCCCCAGGATACACACCTCAAAGTTTATCCTTATGCAGTAAGTAAGGGGTTGCTCGAACGCGTCGTCAAAACGCTCCAACTGCCCATCGAAGTCGTCAAATCAATCGACGAGGCCGATGCGATTTTAGCCCTCAAGAGTTATGCGCGTGCTGGTGCGAAAATCTACTCGCTGGCAGAGGCGCAGCAGGTGCCGGTCTATGTCGTGAAGAGCAACAATTTGCCGCAGATTCAGAAAGTTCTGCGCGAAGCCTTGCATCTCGATGAATCGGCGATCGGTTCTGTCGACATCGAGGAGGATGTGGACGAAACTGAAATAGCTCTCGAGGAAGCACGCCAGGCCATTACTCGTGTGGTCGACCGTATGGAGCCGATTGAGCTGGCGCCGCGGCGTTCGTATATTCGCCGGCTGCAACATCAACTGGTCGAACGTTTCAACTTGAGCAGTCGTTCCGTCGGTGATGAGCCAATGAGACGCTTGCGCATCTTGCCTCCAGCCAGTTCGCAAAATCAGAAGATCGGCTATATCTAAGAAGATTCCAGCATTTATTCGATCTGAATCTCAAAGAGGGCGATGCTCAGGCGTCGCCCTCTTAAACACAAAGGGCACCTCTTCGGCGCCCTCATCTCGGCCAAGCGGAATTCCCGAGCACTGCTCAGGCGTTCTTCTTGTCGTTGTCCTTGCGCGTGAGATCCGCTGCGTCCGTTAGGAAGCTGCTATCAGCACCGAATCCCACGCGCGAGCTTTTTTTACGTCTGACACTGCCACAACGATCATTTTGAGTTGCTCGTCAACTTTGCGTTGCATCTCGCGCAACCCTTCCATATCTTTCGCTTTGATCATTTCTTCAATGCGTCTTTGCTGATCGTCGAGAGCCTGCAAGGATTTTTGCGGGTCTTTCAGAACAGCGGACCAGCTGTTTCGCGCTGTCTCAACTTGCTCTGCCGTCATTCTCAAGGTCTCACGCTCCGCTTCTGTTAAAAGGTCACCAGTCTCTTCCACGATATCGTCGTTCACTGCCAGGTCTATCAATTCCGCTTGTTTATTTAACTCTTGTTTTTTGAGTAGTTCCAGCGGATCGAAATCCTTTTCCGGTTGACGGGGCGGCGAGTCGCCCTTGCCGGTATTTATGTTGTCGTTAGACATGCCATTACCACCATTTGGTCGGACAGAAAACAGCTGCGTAAGAGAGTTCGGTCTATCCTATATACCACGGTTTACTCCCCATAGCGCTGCCGACAGTCGGGTTTTCCACCCCTGTCTTTGCTCTTCAGAACTGCATATATAGACTAAGTCTGTAAGAAGCTGGCTGATCAGCGTTCCCGCCAGTGGAACAGCGACGATATTAAGCGACAAAATTAAGGTCGTCAATTCACCCCAACTAATTTCTCTCTGTTCTCGGTGGGAAAACTCCCACTTCAAATGCTCAAATTAGCAAATAACTGTGGAGAAGGTTTCGTCGGACCCCTGCTTCTACATCAATTTCTTTCTGCGCGGTGGCGGCTTGGGTGGCTCATCGTCATTACTCGGCAAATCGCCCCCGATCGGGCGGGGCGGAGGAGGAGGCTCGTGCTGGATGGCAGGCTCCTCTATTTCCGTTTCTTCGGCAACGACTTTATCGGACTGCTCGAAGCTTTCGCTATCTGTTGAGTCCGGCGAAGCGACATCGACTTCCTGGACAATGACCTGGACCATATCATCTTCGGGCGGTGCTTCGACCTCTCCCACGAATTGGCTCTCTTCTTCGTCGCCATGTGACAGGACTTGATTAATCAGTCCTGCATCGAGCAGTTCTTCCAGAGTGTCTGCGAAACTTCTGGTTGGTGCCGGTTGGAGCGTAACCTCAGGCTCAATTGCGCCAAGTCTCGGAGAGATGGCAAAGGCTCTATCCGCGAGAACTTCCATGTCGTCTTTCTGTGGTGCAAAGGGGCCGGGGGGCGATGCCGCCTGGGCTGGAGCGGGCGCCGGCTGCGCAACAGTTTGTGCGGGCATGACTGTTTCGGTTGGCGGCGGGGAAATAGATTGCGCAGCTTGGGCAGCGGCAGACGGCGCATTCTCAGCTGGTTTTGGCGGTGTTTGTTCCGGAAGGACGCTTGTCTCGGGTGTGATGGGTTGCGCTAATGGTTGCGGCTCAGGCGGCTTTGCTTCGATTTTTGTAGTTTCAACCGGCTCACCCTCTTCCACTGTAAATTCCTGCGTGGCAGGCGGTGGGGTGCTCATGCCGAGGTCAGGCGGCAGTGGCGCGATATTGGGCATGAATGTGTGATGGGAAAATGGTGAACCTAATGGCAGCGGTCCTGCAGGCATCGGCAGTCCGAATGTCGAGCGACCGGGTATTGTCGGTGTGCCGAAAAAAGGAGTTGTTCCTCCGCCGGTGATGCCATGCGCAGGCGGCAGGATAAGTGAATCTTGCAGGTCATCGGGGTAATTGTCGGCTGTAACCGGTGCACCGTCGGTGAGGAAATTTTCCTGCAAAGAGTCCTCTTTCGGCACTGTCTGCGGCTCGCTGTAAGGTTCGCGCAATCCTACCGTTGAAGCCAGAAGGGGGCCGCTGCTGGTGGAACCGGCTATGTCTGTCACCAGAGTGTTGGATACGGTCGCTTCGCTCGAGAGCACTTTCAACTCACGGTGCAATCGTCGCAATTCTCCGGCGATAAATCTCCAATCCGGATCCGCTTGCACGGATGGAGCCATCTGAGAGCCCTTTCTCGAGCTTTCCGCCTCTTCCAGACCGAGGAATATCAGCAAATTTTGCCGCACAAAAGCGCCCACTGACTGCGCTCCGGCTGCCCGCGCCTGCTTTTGAACTTCCTGGAACTGCTCCGGTTTGAGGCTGATGACGATTTGATGTTCGCGCACGGCTACGACTTTTCCAAGGACTCAAAGCCATTTTAGTAGAAATTTGCTGCCGGGCGGTCAAAACATCCCGCGAATGCCGTCAAGTGCTACGCTAACTTTTCAATTCGATTGCTGCTGCAAATTCATTCGCTGGAATTATGGCGCAGCTTCACCATAGTCCGAAAGGATTGGTGCCGAAATTTCTGCCTTATGCAATAACGCCCAACTGTACTGCTTCGTCGCGGCTCCGTCTGAAACCGCAGCGGATGAGTCGGCGGTCATCTGCTTATTTTTCGTTGGCAAGGGCTAGCAAATCATACTTTGGTTCGATTGTGACCGGACAGCCCCATTTCATAGGGTTTCCGCACACCTTGTTTTTTTCTTCAGCCGGAGTTCTCGCCCACTCACTTTGAACCATTCGTCGCAGCGTTTTTCCAGCACCTTCCCAGCAGTTCCGGCTGAACAACAAGGCACAACCAGGAGAATAGCCATGAACGAAACCCCGAAAACCCCTGCTCTGTCCGCTTCCGATCGCTCGCCCGTGCAGTTCAAGGTCATTCCGTGCTTGAGCGCATTCCACGAGCAAGAGTTCGATCCGGATGCCATCGATCTGTTCGTCGTTCTCAACGCGCGTGCCGGACTCGGTCCCCTGTACGACGCCATCAACATGCTGCCGGCCGGCGCAGAGTCTCGGGTCACCAATCCGGAGAATTCCATCGCTGCCCGGGCCGAGCTCATTTTCGCCGGCTTCCCCTAGTCTTCCTGGCGAGACACGCGGGTCGCTTGCGGCATCTATTCGCTGGCGCTCAAGCAGGCCGCCACGCTCGGTTGTCGCAAGATCGCTCTCATGATCACCGCCGAGCAGTTCCGTGGCGATCTCGGCGAGCTGGTCCGCGCGCTTGCCTGTCGCACCAACGTGTTTGCCGGTCTGCAAGGCGAGGACCTGAAGTTGAAGGAAGTGCAGATCATCTGCCGCATTCAGGACGAGGAGCGTATCTCGGCTGGTCTGGAACCGAGCGCCAAGCTTTGCACCGCCTGCTTCGACGACAAGCAGAAGAGCCAGAAGCGGCGCTAAGTCTGCTTGGTTTTGATTGACTCGGCAGGGAATTCGGAGCGATTCGAATTCCCTGCTTCTTTTTTTGTCTGTTTATAATACGATAGCATATAATAGAATTAGGGCAAAAATGAAAAGCGAGGGGGAAGGACCCTCGCTTTTCAAGGCTACCAGCGCCGGTGCTCGAGGAGCTTAACGCGTTGCCGCATCAAGTCCGCGAGTGCCGGCGCCCTCCAGGTAGTTCAGTTCCAGCGGCTGGAGCCGAACAGCCGACGCTCGCGCGTGGCTTCCTTGTCGATGCGGCCTTCCTCGTCCAGGACGTGGAAGCTGCCCTCGACATCGACCTCTTCGTCGCCGAAGAAGTCGACACCGGAGCGGCCGAACCGGTCTTCGGGCTCGCCGAAGAGGCGACGTTCGCGCGTGGCACGCTTGTCGATGGACCCGTCCGCCTTCAGCGAGTAGGTGCCATCCCAGTCGGAGTCGACGCCGGCCGCGGAGTCCTCGACCACCGGAGTGGCGTTGGGTCCGAAGAGGCGACGCTCTCGCGTGGCGCGCTTGTCGATGCTGCCGTCGGCGGCGAGGACGTGGAAGCCGCGGCCGGAGCCGTTGCTGCGACGCTTGCTGCCGTTGCGCAGGATGCGGTCGACGCGGAGTTCACGGAGCCAGAACTTGAGTTCGGCGCCGTCCATGCCAGTGTGACCGTTGCCAGTGGTGTTTTCGATGTTCGTCATAACAGTTTCTCCATTTGCCCAAGTGGGCTGTCATGACCAGGTAAGGCGCATCCTGAGTGCGTCTCCCTTAGTCGGTTTCACCAAACAACCGGCTCGCAACAAGCGAACCGGCTTACCACGACGCAGACATCCGCGTCGTGGCTTTGCAACGCCACCACCCGGTGACGTCACAAACGCTGGAGCGGCGACGCCAAGGCATCGTCGCTGGCAGCGTTTTCGGGCGCATGCAGTTCAGGTGGCTGCAGGCGCTTCGAAACTCTTACTGCAGAGCCGAGCGCCGAGGCGCGTCAGTGCTCTTTTGGAAATTCGGGGGCGAAGGCGGCAGAAGCGCACCGGAGCGCAGTCAGGCTTTCCCTGTCCTACGCTCCGGTGCCGACTTGCTGCTTAGCTCAGCAGGCTCGCGAGGTAGCTCTTCGGTTCCCCGAAGATGCGGCGCTCGCGGGTGGCGCGCTTGTCGATGCTGCCGTCCGGGTGGAACGAGTACGACCCGTCCCAGTCGGAAGTCAGTTCGACCTGCGGCGCGGCGACGATGGTCGTGTGACGCCCGCCGGTGCCGAAGAGGCGACGCTCGCGCGTGGCCTGCTTGTCGATGCTGCCGTCCGACGCGAGCACGTGGAAGCCGTCGCGGTTGACCGGACGGTTCGTGCGGCTGCGGCGGCTGTTGCGGCGACGGCGGTTACCGTTGCAACGCTGGTCGCGCAGGTAGTCCTTGTGCATCGCGGCGGCGTCGGCCCAGGTCAGGTTCGTGTTCGGGACCATGTCGTTGTCGCTGCTGGTGGTGGTGATGTTAGTCATAACAGTTCTCCATTTCGCCCAAGTGGGCTGTCATGACCAGGTAAGGCGCTTCCTGTGAGCGTCTCCCTTAGTCGGTTTTACCAACGAACCGGAACGCAACATGCGTACCGGCTATTCGCACCTCGGATGTTTCGAACCATCCAAAGCGCACTGCACGCCGACCACCTGCGTGGAGCCGTTACCGGCATCGCAAGTGTCAGCGTCTTCCGGGCAACTGCAAACCAGGTATTTGCAATTCCCTCGAAATCTTTGAGCAAACCGCAGCCTGTGCGCCGAAGCTGGAGCCGGTCGGGCAACCTGCTCTCTGCTTCGGCGCCAGTCACTGCTTAGTCGTGCCAGCCGCGCTCGACTTCACGCGTCGCCGCGTGGTCGATGCTGCCGTTGGCGCGACGCACCTTGCCGTCCGGACCGAGACCGGCGATGTTGGACCAGATGGTGTCGCGGCGCGTGCTGACGCGCTTGGCACCAGACCCGTGCAGTCGGCGAGCGCGAGTGGCGCGCTTGTCGATGCAGCCTTCGTCGTCGAGGACATGGAAAGTGCGAGCCATGGAAGTTCTCCTAGTTGCTCGTTAGGACAGATTTGACCAGGTCGAACACTGCTTGCGGAGTGCTCCCCTTGGTCGGCTTCACTTCGTACAGGACGCCGCGCGTCTTGTAGAAGATACAGAGAGGAGTGATTTCCTCCCGGTATTTGCGAAGCCGCTCGACAATCACCTCACGCACGTCGTCCTTGCGTTGAATCAGCGGAGTTTTGCACTCATCGCAAATTCCATCGACTTTCGGACGGTTGTGCACGAGGTGATATGTGCGGCGGCATTTGGGGTTGGGACAGGTGCGTCGATGCGTAAGGCGCTCCACGAGCTCTTCGTCATCGATTTCGAGCAGCACGACCCAGTCCAACGAGAGACCTTGCCACGCGAGCGTACGCTCCAGAAGAAGCGCTTGCGCAAGCGTACGCGGCACTCCATCGAAGATGGTTCCACGCTTGTAGGCAGGCTGTCTGAGCTCTCGCTCGAGAATCTCGTGAACCAGAGCGTCGGGCAGCAAACCGCCTTTGCTCATCGCAGCAAGTCTTTCCCCGTATTCTTTCTGGATATCCTCGCGCCTGAGCACATCGCCCATACCAAGCAGAGTCAGTCCACGGTCGGGTCCCAGGCGAGTGCCGAGGGTGCCTTTTCCTGAACCGGGTCCACCGAGTAGAGCTCCGTGCTCGATTTTGTTGCGGCGCCTGAGGATGTGTCTGGCAAATCCGCGAATGAAGTCATTCACGAGCATCTGCCAGCGAACATTCAGGGGTAAGTTCGCCATGTTGATCTCACTCGTACTTTTTGCTGCGTGTTCCAAACCAAGCCCGTTGAGGCTGTAAATCCGGTTCGCAACAAGAGACGGAAAACCCCGCCACAGCAAAAGAGCTGAACTGGCAGGGCTGAAATGGTGTTGGAAGAAAGATGAAACTAAGGGTGGATTGGTTTTCCGGGATGAAAGAGTGTTTATGAAACGTGCTTTGACCCTAACTCTCTCGAATAAGAATAAGCAACCTTAGCAGTCTCTAATTAGTAAAGACGAGAATCAGAAGATTCAGAGAAAGCTGATAAGAGGTGATTACAGCTCGATCTTAAGCTGTATCGGTGGTTTTGAGGACTTGACGTCCTGTCTTTTGGGGTAGCTTTTAATGAAATGGCGCTAATGAGCGCAGGGGGGAAAGTACGTCGAAATTTGAAGCTGTGAAGCGCTAGCGCAGCCTGGGTGAGCCCCTCCAGTTGAGCGCCGGGGCCGGATTGGCTCGGATAGTCGCCGCAATAGTTCGCGCGTTTGTGAGAGGTTGTTAATGCTTTGGAGAGCTGGCGTTAGGTCTCACAAAAACTGCATAGAATGGCGATTGCTTATCTGATTCGAAGCTTGATGGAAGATTTCACCACCTGCAATTGGTGCCCTGCACCGGGCACCGCATTTGATGCCCTGGAGAAACGCAAGGTCCGTTGCCATCTGCGTTCTCTATCGCACCTGGACTTCCATGTCTGGCGCTGCGCTAATTGTTTGAGCTTGCACTCTTTGGAGCCCGTAGACCTGGATTTCTTCTACAGCCGGTACCCGTTTCGCGCTCAAAAGCTTGACCTCGGTACGCGAGTCGTTTACGCCAACAGACTGGCGCTGCTGAAGGTGAGAGCCGGATTGAAAAGTGAGCATAGCATCCTGGATTTCGGATGTGGACAGGGACTCTTTGTCTCCTTCCTGAAGGGACGGGGCTTCCGAAATGTTGTCGGCTTTGATCCGTACGTGAAAGAGAATTGCGACGTGCGGCTTCTTTCCAGGCAATACGATTTCGTAATCGCCCAGGATGTACTGGAGCATGTGCCTGACCCTGTCGATACCTTGCACACACTCTGCAAGTCGCTGAAAGCCGGCGGAGTCATGGTGGTCGGTACTCCCAATGCCGAAGGAATTGATTTGCGCCAAGCGCTTAAATATGCCAATGAATTACATCAGCCGTTTCACCGCCATATACCCTCAAAGCGAGCATTGCTGCAAAATCTCGAGCGCTTCGGTTTTTCTTCTATTCGCTCTTACGAGCGCTACTATTTCGACACCACTATTCCCGGCGTCAATACGCGTTTTATAAACGAGTACACGCTGGCAAGCGGAGCATTTGCAGAGGCTCTCGTGGAAGCCCCGAATTGGCAATTGTTGCTGAGCAAACCCAAGCTCGCCTTTTATGCATGGGCCGGATATTGGCTGCCTGGAAAGGCAAACATGATGATTTTCTGTCGCAGGTAAGCATTGAACGCATCGCTTTTATATTATATGCAGTAGTGGTATTTACGAGAAAAGAAAGTTGACAGACTGTGCGGGTGTTTATTCCGCACAGTCTGCAC
>CAZBOX010000260.1:0-8592 GCA_964493595.1 uncultured Candidatus Obscuribacterales bacterium
GTGCCGAGCATGAAGTGAAGAACGCCAGCGCCGAAGTTGAGCAAATCAAAGCGAATATCGCTTACCTGAACGTAAATAGCCCCATCGATGGTGTCGTCACCGCTCGAGCTGTCGAGCCCGGTGCCGTCGTGGTGCCGGGACAGAATCTACTGTCTTTGATTGACCTCAATCGCGTCTATTTGCGTGGTTTCGTGCCTGAAGGAAATATCGGAAGAATTCGTATCGGTCAATCCGCAAGCGTCTACCTCGATAGCCAGCCGAAGACACCGCTTGAGGGTGAAGTAATTCAGATTGACCCTGAAGGTTCATTTACACCGGAGAATATTTATTTCAAGGAAGACAGAGTAAAGCAAGTCTTTGGTATCAAAATTCTGCTCAAGCACCCAGATCGTTTCGCAAAACCGGGCATGCCCGCAGATGCAGATATCTCGCTTGCGAAGTGAGCCATCGTGAGTGCCGAGTCGCTCGTTACTGTAAAAGAGCTGGTTAAAAACTACGGGCAAACACAGGCCGTAAAGAATCTCAATTTCTCTATCAATCAGGGAGAGTTGTTCGGCTTGATCGGACCTGATGGTGCCGGTAAAACAACGACGTTTCACATACTGGGCGGCATCATGAATGCTACCTCGGGAGAAGTGCTTGCCTTAGGGCGTAAGCCTCGCGATGTACGCCTTGAAATTGGCTATTTGACCCAGCAATTTTCTCTGTATCAGGACTTGAGTATCGATGAAAATCTCCGGTATGTGGCCGGGATAAGAGAAGTTCCTGCAGACGAATTCGAAGCGCGCTCGGTAAAGTATCTCAGAGCAATGGATCTGCTGCGCTTTAGAGACAGGCTTGCAGGCAAGCTTTCCGGAGGGATGAAACAGAAGCTTGCGCTTTGTTGCGCGTTGATGGCCAGTCCCAAAATTCTCTTGTTGGACGAACCGACAACCGGTGTTGACCCTGTTTCTCGCCGTGAGTTTTGGGACTTGCTTTCCACTGTCGTCGGCGATGGTGTTTCGGTTGCCGTTGCCACTCCTTATCTCGACGAAGCAGAGCGGTGCAATCGTCTGATCCTCATGCACGAAGGTGAAATTCAAGAGATGGGCTCCGTGCCTGAACTAAAAGCCGGATTGCATATGAAGAGATTGGAAGTGCGGGGTGGACGTCTGCAAGCGCTGCAAACGCGGCTTTGGGCTGCGCCGGGATCGACCGAAAAGATCCAAGACATTCAGGCATTTGGTGATCGCTTGGATGTTCTCACGGCCGAGCCTGAGGCCGCCAAAGCGCTGATAAATTCTGTTGCCGCAGAAATGGAACCGGTGGATGAAAAGTCCGAGAGTCCTGCGGCTGGGACAGTCAGCATTGAAGTTCAAGAACCAACTTTGGAGAATGTTTTTGTAAACCGCCTTAAGGGTAAAGTCCATGTCGATACCGAGACTCGCTACCCGCAGGTGGCCAGACCGCCAAGAACAGGCAACGAGGAGGCCATTGCCGCGCGAAGCATATTCAAGATTTTCGGCGATTTCAAAGCTGTAAACAATGTCAGCCTCTCTGTGAAGTATGGCGAAATATACGGTTTGCTGGGTGCCAATGGTGCCGGTAAGACTACCACCATCAAGATGCTGTGCGGCTTGATTAAGCCTACGAAGGGCGACATGGTGCTTTGCGGCGCCAAGAGCAATCTGCGCAGTCCGATTCTCCGGCAGCGTCTCGGTTACATGAGTCAAAAATTTACGCTCTATGACGATTTGACCATTCTTGAAAATCTTGAGTTCTATTGCGGTGTTTATCAGGTAAAAGATCGTCTCAGAGACGAGCGCATCAATTGGGTACTTGCGAATTCCGGTCTGAAAGGCCAGGAAAGTATGTTGACCGGCCGCCTTCCGGGAGGGTGGAAACAGCGCCTGGCATTCGGTGCTGCCGTCATGCATCAGCCGGAAGTTCTCTTCCTGGACGAACCCACCTCGGGCGTGGACCCGCTGGCTCGCCGCGAGATGTGGCGCATGATCAGAGAATTTGCTTGCGAGGGTACGGCTGTTCTCGTGACCACGCACTTCTTGGAGGAAGCTGAGCACTGCAGCCAGCTAGGCTTCATGGTGGCAGGGGAACTGGTTGCCGAAGGTTCTCCCAGTGGTATCAAAGAGAGTCAGCCAGGCCAACTGTTGGAAATGCGCTTTTCCGATGTGGGAGCTGCTTATGAGCTGCTTTCCAATACGCTTGATTCTTGGCGTGTGAGTGTTTTTGCTGATTCCTTGCACATTGTCGTTGATGATCCGGATACTGAATTGTCGAAAATTATCAGTGTCACAAAGAACGCTGGTATTGAGGTCGTTGAAGCCAGACCTTTGCCGTTTAGTTTGGAAGATTCATTTATCTCGATTGTGAAACGCGCTTCAAATGGAGACGCAAAGGTAAGTGCCGCATGAAAAGGATTTGGGCTCAATGTATGAAAGAGATCGCGCAGTTCAGGCGCGATCGATTGACACTGGCGCTGGCATTTTTCCTGCCGCTTGTGGCACTGCTGCTTTATGGCTACGCAACGCGGTTAGAAGCAAAAGATATTCCTATCGCAGTTCAGAATTTCGACAACAGCGCCCTTAGTCGTGATTACCTCGATGCGCTGTTCAACAACGGCCAGTTGAAGCTGGTGCGCTGGACTGACGGCGATGCCATGAAGCAGCTCGATCTGGGTCATGCTAAAGCGACAGTCGTCATACCTCCTGAATTTTCTCGCAAAATTAGACAGAATATCTCTGCTGACGTGCAGGTTTTGGTTGATGGAACTGACGTCAATAATGCTCGCGTAGTGAAGAACAGTATTCTTGCTACTACTCAGTATTTCGTCCGTTCTCATCACCTGGGCTCAGCAAGCGATCGAGCGTTGTTGAAGCCGGAGGTGCGCTTGTGGTTCAACCCCGGACGCAAGGAGGCCCTCTACGTCGCACCCGGCGCTGTTGCTATCAATCTCTGGATTTTTCCTTGTTTGCTGGCTGCACTTGCTATGGCTAGAGAGCGAGAGTACGGCACTATGATGCAACTTTTCACTTCCTCGATTACATCTTTTCAGCTTGTTGCCGGCAAGGCCTTGGCGTACTGGCTGGTCGGCATGGTGCAAGCTGCAATGATGCTGACTCTGGCCATTGTTCTCTTTGGTATCAGGTTGGTCGGCAACGTTCCAGTTTATCTAGTGTCGTTGTCTGTGTTTATTCTAAGTTCCGTCTTGTTCGGACTCTTGATGGGGGCTCGTGCTGCGACTCAGAGCGCGGCTGTGCAGATGGTGGCGACTGCCGGATTCACAACTGCTTTGTTGCTCTCCGGCTTCATCTATCCGGTTAGAAACATTACCTGGCCGCTGTCTCTCATATCCTATGTCGTCCCTGCGAGGTATTTTGTCGAGGCTTCCAGAAACGCTTTCGTGCGCGGCAGCGATGCTCTCAGCCAGATTCAAATACCCATTTACCTCACCCTATGTGCTGTTGCCTTCTACTTAATTGCCAGCCGTGTTCTGCGCAAAATGCAAATGGACGCCTGATATGCCGATCGGACCACTAGTTAAGACGACGAGATTGGGTGCGCTGGCTCGCAAAGAAATGCGTCAAATCATGCGCGATAAGCAGCTGATTTTTATCTTGTTCTTGATGCCGCTTATTCAGCTCTGCATCTATGGATACGCACTGAGTCCCGACGTCAATCATTTGAGAGTCGGGATTATCGACCACTCCGCATCATCTATCAGTCGTGGGTTCATTTCTGCTCTGGTAGAAAATGGTGTATTCGATGTGCTTGATTCGGGAGGCAGTGAGCAAGCGCTCGGAGCTAAAGTGCGTGGTGGAAAGCTTGACGTTGGTGTCGTGATACCACCGGAATTGGAGCGCAATTACAAATCAAGCAAAGTTACGGATATTCAAGTTTTACTGGATGGAGTCGATGCCAATACGGCCGGTATTGCAATGGCGTATATAAGTCAGATCGTAATGACATATGATCGTTTGATTCGCACCGGTTCACAAACACCGGAGCAGAGAGCGGCACCGCAGGTCAGCTTTGTTTACAACCAGGGTCTGGTAAGCAATTGGTTCTTCGTTCCTGGTGTTATCGCTTTGGTACTCAATCTCGTCAGCACTCTTGTTTCCAGCGCCGCTGTAGTCAGAGAGAAAGATTCAGGTACGCTCGAGCAATTGCTCATGACACCAGTCAGCTCACTGCAAATTTTGACCGCCAAGATCATTCCTCTGGCTGTTCTTCTGCTGATCAATGTTTCCGTCAGCCTTACCCTGAGCACCTTTCTTTTTCATGTGCCCTTCCGCGGCAATCTGCTTGTCTTTTTCAGTGTTTCTCTTCTGTATATCATTGTCGGTATTTCGATTGGAATTTTTCTGGCTGCCATTAGCGAAAATCAGAGACAGACGCTTTTGACTTCTTTCTTCGTCAATCTGCCGGTCATTCAACTTTCCGGCGCCATCTCTCCCCTGGAGAGTATGCCGCCGTTTTTTCAGTGGCTTTCACTTCTGGATCCCTTGCGCTACTACTGCAGCTGTGTGCGGGCTATCTTGCTCAAAGGCGCGGGTTTTGAGGCAATCTGGCCGGATGTCCTTGCACTTGCGGCATTCGCTCTTGTCCTGCTTTGGCAGAGTTCCATGCGCTTCAGAGAGCAGTTGAAATGAGTATATTAGCAACCGGCTATCGAGCAGTGAATAGGTATCGAGGAACAGTACTGCTCCGATAATCACCCCAATCTGCGAACTTGATAAATGTCTCTATGTGTGACCCTGAGACTTATGGATGCATCGGCAGACTCACCGTAAATGTTGTTCCTCTTCCGACCTCTGAAGTACAGCTGATTTCACCGCAATGGCGCTCAATGATTTGGCGGCAAAGGTAGAGCCCCAACCCAGTTCCAAGCTTATGCTTGCGTCCGTGTTCGCCCTGCGAATAGCGTTCAAACATTCTTGCTTTCTCCTCAGGACATATGCCAGAACCGTTATCTCTAATCTCTAGAACGTATGTTTCGCCGCGGGTTTCTCCTGAAACGATAATCTCTCCATTTTCTCCTGTAAACTTTATTGCATTCGAGAGCAAATTTTCTATCACTCTTCTTATGGCTAATGAGTCAGCCATTATTTTGTTATCGTCTTGGAAAAAGAAAACTTTCACTTCGACTTTCGAATCTGTACTAGCAGCAAGAAAATGTTGAACCGACTCTTCCACAAGCGTCTGTATGTCGAGCGAGGCATAGTGAAGTTGATCACGTCCAGAGTCATAACGGTGTATCTCCAGCAAATGAGAAATTAAATTGAGCATATGCTGATTTGAGGAAGACATTGTCTTCAGTAAAGACAGCTGGTTTTCATCCAAGACACCAGCTTTGCCATCTAAAAGGAAATCCAGTATTCGAATAGAGCCGATCAGCGGGTTTTTCAGATCGTGCGTCAAAGTTGCGACAAAATCGTCGCGCTGTTGCGTAAGTTTGACTCTGTCGGTTACGTCAGTAGCCATGATGATCATTCCGCCATCATCAGATTCTACCGGCCAGCCAGCTAAGTCCCAGTGTTTTACTTCCGTACCGCTAATCGACCGCATCCCGTAATTGTTCAACGAGAATGGAATTTTCTTTTCCACCGCATAGATGAGTCTCTCATTCGGAAGATCGGGCAGAATCTGGAAAATGAACCTTTCCAAAATTTCATCGGGACTTTTTATGGAGGAAGCGAACTGTTCGCCAAACTGGTTATTCATGCTCTTAATTGCCAGATTCCTATCCAGCCTGGCTATAGATGCCGGAGCAAGGTGTATTATAGCCTGCGCAATTCTTTGTTCGGCCTGCATTGCTAGGCGTGCTTTTTCTTCTGCTGATTTGCGCTCTATGAACTGCGCCAGAAGTACTCCTAAGCTCGACATCATATCGAGCATAGGATTGTCCGGTTCGTCAATTTGTCTGTTTACGAACTCCAAAACTGCCAGCACTCGGTCGCCGAGAATGATAGGAAAAGTTAGAGAGGTATGCATGCCAGCCTTTTGTGCTATGCCCGCACGCGGATATTTGTTGCTGGTGCTGAAATCTGGAGTCCAGTAGAAATGAGATTCAGAATAAGTTTGACCGACTGTGCCGACTCCACCCGTAAACGCCATATGCTGTGAGATGCTTGTTAGCTCATTCAGATCTTCTCTTCCGTCGTTCCAGACGAATGAGCAGTGCAGTTCGTTTTTAAATTGATCAGCTATCCATAGGGCGCTCCAACACCATTGGAAGCTCCTTGATATAGTCTCGAGGAGTTTCGGAACCGCATCGCTCAGGGACGTCGATTCGGCTAGAATTCGTGCTGCCTTATACTGAACCGACAGCAGTTTTTCGTCACGCCGTCTCCGGCTGATGTCGCGTGCAATAATTGCCACGCCTGTCATTTGCCCAGCGGAGTCTCTAATTGAGGAGAGTGTCAACGAAACCTCTACAAGTGTGCCATCACGTCTTGCCATAGTCGTTTCGTGGTGCTTGAGATTCTCCCCTCGGTTAAGTCTTTCGATATCGAACAGATGTTGGTTAAAGACATCGTCAACGAAGAGCAGGGATATCGGCTTGCCTAGAAACTCTGGAATGGAATATCCACACAGCTGTTCGGCTGCATCATTGCAATGCGTAATTATGCCGTCAAGATCTGTGCCTATAATTGCATCGTTGCAAGATGCAACCATGCTGGCTAGCTTTCGCAGGGAGTCTTCATTCTGCTTGCGCTCTATTCCCAGAGCCACATGGTCTGCAATTGACCCGAGTGCTTCGATAGTATCTTGGGCAAGCGGATGTTGAGCGAACATCGCCATTACGCCTACCAGCTTGCCACCTACTATCAGAGGGTAGCCTGCAAACGCCACTATACCTTCCTTCTTTGCCCATTCTTTATTGCTCACCCTCGGATCGTTCTGGACGTCATTCGTTAAGTGAGGTTTTTGCTCCGAGGCAATGAGACCGATCTTGAATTCACCGACGCTAATGCGCTGATGCGCGCCATTGACATGAGTGTACAACCCTGCACTAGCTTGGAGAATCAAATGATGACTCGTTTCATCTAAAGTCCAAATCCTCGCGAAACTAGCATCCAGGTGTGTAACGATTGCTTGCGCGCAGTTCTGTAGCAACTCTTTCATGGTGGCGGTGCGCACAAGTGCACTGCCAATGTCGGCAATAATCGCATGAAACTCTCGTAGTCTATTTTGAGCTTCCTTTTGTTCGATAAAAAGTCCGATTTGATGAGCTGCCGCCTCAAGAACTGTCAACCCTTCGTCAAAATTACTAAATTTGCTGTAGAAAAATTCCAAGACAGCTGCGACTTGTTCCTTTGTATGAATCGGGAATGCGACACTAAACATTGTGTCACCCGCGTGGCCAGCAGTGTGTCTGGAAGTTGTCGATTCGCCGAAAGAGCGAATCCATTTGCCTGACTTCCACGCTTCAGCTGGCAGCCCCGTTTCAAATGACTTATCTTCGCAGAGCAGTTTGCTGGAGCAATAGCTACTTGCGCAAACCTGCCAACCGTCGAGGCGATACAAGCGGTTGTAGTGGCGGTCTACCTCCCACAGAACACCGGCCTCCCAATTGGCCGCTTTGCAAATAGCATGCAACAGCCCCGTCGCTGCGTCTGTCAGAGATTCTGAGTCTGCCAGGACTTGCGCAATTTGATACTGGCATGTTTGCAAAATACGAGATGGAATGGCTGTGTCTTTCTTCGTTTTTGCAGGATTGGAGCTGAGAGCGAGTTCTTTTTCGCTTGCATACGCTTCAGAAGCAGGAGCGGTCATCGTAGAGCCGCATTTTGTAGAGCGCCTTTCCCGGCAGTTGTGGTGGCGCTTTTCTCGACACTTTTGGCGCAATATTTTGATCGCATCGGCAACAGCAACTTGACCCCGATGGATTGCTGCTTGAGCCTTCAGCGCTGCGACTAAAATGTCGTGAGGTAGGTCTGTCTCCTTCAAAATTATCTGTCCAAGAGGTCGTTTCTGGTTTTCTGCCATGCTAAGCAGGCGGTTGAGATGTTTTTCGTCCAGCCAACCGCTCTTGCGGAGCAATGTTCCTAGACGCGCATCCTCCTTTGGATGCAGATCAAGGTTGTCCGCTTTCAGGCGGGCTTCCATTTCAATTAGTTGGAGCGTTCTTTCGGCGCAGTTACTGACATAAGGATTTACGTCCTCGCTGAGAATTCGAAGCACGGATTCGGGCAACTCCGTACCTTCAGCGAGTGCCATGCGAACATTTACATCCTCATCGCTACAAAGCTTCTCCAGGATTTCCTGGCTTACCGCTTTGTTGAAGGCGAGTGCTGCTCTCACGTCCGGATGGGAATCACAGCTAAGCCTTTTGAGTACATCTTGCGGAGTGTTGTGATTTTCAGCCAACCGGCATCTTACCTGGACGTCGTTGACCGCTGCCAACCGCCGTAACAATTTCTCGGCAGTATCCGGATTCCCTGCAAGAGCGTATTTAAAATTGAACCGCAAAGCAATTGTCCCGTCAAAGCCGCTTTCCCCTCGTGTATAGTACTAATGTACTCGTCAGTCCCAGGCTCTACAATCACCCTTACGGCGTATTCAGTAATGTTATAGCGCCTGCGTTTAGGT